>NZ_QRLS01000001.1:0-338384 GCF_003472325.1 Collinsella sp. AM12-1 | reverse complement strand
CTCGGATTGGGTCATAGTGTCTGTCGTTGCCAAGACATCGGCACTCCCGTTGCTGGCAAGGGGCGGCACTTGGGGACGTTCCTTTTCTGCCGGCACCTGGGGACACTCCTGATGTAGTCGTTGGGGACGTTCTTGATGTAGTCGTTGGGGACGTTCTTAAATGACTACTGAGGATGAGCGTCCAAAAATCCGCGCTCGTTCGATTGGCGCATGTCTACGCAGCGTAGGTTGTCGAGCCTGGCCTTCAAATGGATACTGACTGTCGAACCGGTTCACTCCATTTCTTCAACTTGATTGGACAGCCCATGAACCAGACACGGCAAACCAATGCTTCCCATACTTTTTTGGCAGCGCATGCCATCAAGCGGCTGCGCGAAGAGCGCGGCCTCACCCAGCGCGCCCTGGCGGAAAGCCTTGGCGTGACCGATAAAGCCGTCAGCAAGT
This sequence comes from Collinsella sp. AM12-1, assembly GCF_003472325.1. Lineage (NCBI taxonomy): Bacteria > Bacillati > Actinomycetota > Coriobacteriia > Coriobacteriales > Coriobacteriaceae > Collinsella > Collinsella sp. AM12-1. Next base: position 337,940 of record NZ_QRLS01000001.1, on the reverse strand, counting down.
GGGAATCCGGCCGCGGCCTTCCTGACATTTCCCTCGTTGAGCCTTTGGCCCAGAGACTCGGCATAAGCGTGGCTGAGCTTTTGGCTGGTGACATTCGGGCTAACGCCAACCGTGCAGGCAATATGCTCAAAGGCGTCTTTTACGTTTGCCCTATCTGCGGAAACGTTGTGCACGCGCTCGGAGAAGGCAGCTTTAGCTGCTGTGGCTCCACGATGTTTCCCCAGGAGGCCGAAGAGCCGGACGCGGACCATGCCTTTTCCATCGAGCGCATCGAGGACGATTGGTACGTCACGCTCGATCATCCCATGACCAAGGATCACTACATTAGCTTTGTGGCATATGCGACTATGGACGGCATCAGCTTTAAGAAGCTCTATCCAGAGCAATCGGTGCAGCCGCGCTTCCATATTACCGGGCGCGGCAGAATATTTCTTTACTGCAACCAACACGGACTCTTTACGTCGCTGACGCCTCGCAAATAACGGCTGTCTATCCGCCCTCCTCATGCGTTCCCAGGGGACCCAAAATGAGCGTGGATAATCTCCCGGTTTTGGCTCGGTGACGGCCTCAAAGTGGGAGATTGTCCACGCTCGTTAGTTAAGCGTCCAAAAATCCACGCTCGTCGCTACTTGAGCCCGGGCAGGCGGGTGTAGGGAAACGATTGCTCCAGGAACTCGGAGCAGCGGGCGTAGTCTTTGGCAAAGTAGCTGCTGTAGAGCGAATCGAGCACGTATTGCACGGCGATGTGGCACGCGAACTGTGTGATGCGGTGCGTCATGCTCTCGTGGTCGCTCACCGTGAGGTAGGCGGCAAAGCCGGGGTGAATACGCGCGCAATGAGGCGTGCCGATGACGATGGCCGGGACATGCCGACTGCTGATGATCGGCAAGATGTCCTTGAGGTTGGGGGCAAGGCCGCTGTAGGAGATAGCGATTGCCACATGGTCGGGGCCCGAGGCAAGCGCCGTGCGCACCTGGGCTTCGGCATTGTCGTGGCACGTCGCACTTTTACCGTCGGAGAGTAGGCGATCGCGGAACATTCCTGCTGGATAGAGGTTGTGCGAGCCCGTGAAAATATCGACCTGTCGGGCGTTCGCGATGAGCTTGGCGGCGTAGTCGAGCTGTGCGGGGTCGAGCAGCTCCTGCGTCTCGGCCAGCGTAGTCTGGTAGAGTCCTTCCATACGCTCCATGACCTGCGCGGGGGTGGACGTAGCATCGAAGGGAAAGTCGATGTCCACGTCGCGACGGTTTCCCGCCTCAGTTGTCAAGCGAATAAGCTCGACCTTGAGATCCTTGAAGCCCTCGAGGCCGAGCTTTTTGCAAAAACGGTGCACGCTCGCAACGGAAACGTTGGTGCGCGCGGCAAATTCCTTAATAGAAAGCCCGCGGATGTCCTCGCCGATGGCAAGGGCCGCAATGCCGGGTTGTTGCTCGGTGGGGGTGAGGCCCTGCGCCTCGGTAATCTTGCGTTTGATATCCATGCGAACTCCCACACTTGCCAAACCTGGCAAAAAGGAACGGGTTTATTTTGGCACGTTTCGGTCGGTATCAGGAAGTGTCAGGGACGGGGCGGCGGCGGTCCGTGGGCGCGAAAAGAAGTGTCGGGTTTGGCGCGCCCGCTTCTGCCCGTTCCGTGCGCAGACGATACTCGGCTTATCGAGGGTTAATCGACAATATGAGAACCACTGGGGAAAAGGTTTTGGGAAGGGCTTGAAAGGGCTTGCGATTCGAGCCCTCGCCTTAGTATTTTGGCCATTTGGCACTATAATCACCATAGGCATGCGCATAACGTTGCGCTGAATCAAGAGGAGAAAACGTATGGGTCTGTTTGACATGTTCAAGAAGAAGGCTGAGCCCGCGGCTGCCGCTGCTCCGGCCTCCATCTCTGCTTCTGCCGGCGCCGACGTGCTGTGCTCGCCCGTCAAGGGCAAGGTCATCAAGATGGCCGACGTGCCCGATCCCGTCTTTGGTGGCGAGGTTCTGGGCAAGGGCTGCGCCGTGTGGCCCGAGGACGATCTGGTCTACGCTCCCTGCGACGGCAAGGTGACCGTCACCATGGGTCACGCCGTGGGCCTGCAGTCCGATAGCGGCATCGAGGTTCTGGTGCACGTTGGCGTCGATACCGTCAACATGAACGGCGACGGCTTCGAGGGCTTCGTCAAGGCCGACGATGTCGTTAAGGCTGGCCAGCCCATGCTCAAGATCGACCGCGCCAAGATCGCCGCTGCCGGCTACAAGGACTGCGTCGTCGTGGCTGTGTCCAACACCGCCGAGTTCGCCGACGTCGAGCTCGCCGTCGAGGCTGACTCCGCTGTCTCCGCTGGCGATGCCATCGTCAAGGTCGTCCGCAAGTAGTCTGCGGCAACATAAGGGTGTTTTGGGGTGGTCGGGTTATCCGGCCGCCCTTTTTTATTGCAATGCGGCGGAACGTTTTATTGCGCGTTGGGCGGACCGGTAAACCGTTCGGACGTTAAATCGAGCCGACTGCGCCTTTGCTTTGCCGGGGGTGTTCGTTATCGGCTAGTATGGCCTTATTGTTACGACGCGCACCGCGTCGGGAAGCGCGGTGCCGCTTGTTGGGAGGAATGTCATGAAGAAGAAGCTGCTGCTTGCGCCCCTGATGGCTGTTCTGGTCGCGTGCGTGGTTGTGCTTTCCGGCTGCGGAGGTCCTTCGGTTGAGGAGCTCATCACCGAGGATCTTACGACGCAGTTTGACGAGGTCAAGAACGGCGGCGACGACTTCCTCGCCGGCCTGGAAGAGGCCTCGGGCGACGAGTTCGAGCAGCTGGGCATCGATCCCAAGGAGTACGCCAAGAGCTATCTCGAGGGTTTTGACTACAAGATCGGCGATGTGACGGTCGACGAGGACAAGGGCACCGCGACTGCCGATGTCACCATTACCTGCAAGTCCATGAACAAGATCGTTGAAGATTTCGCCACCCAGTATCAGGAGAAGATCGCGGCGCTCGATACGATGCCTTCCGAGGACGACCTGTACAAGATGGCCGGCCAGGTCATGGTCGACGTGACCAAGGCCGCTAAGACCAAGGACACCAAGGTTACCTTCAAGTACACCGCCAATGACGATGGCGAGTGGTATGCTGACGATTCCGCAACCACCGAGATGATGAATGCAATGATGAACTAGGGGAGTTACGCGGTAGTTCGTTGCGGCGTTTTACCAAACGCCGCAACTGCTCGACGCTGCAAACGCCCCTAAGCGGCAATCTGACGTTCAATTTCAAGGGCGCGACCAGAAGGTCAGCGCCCTTTCATTTCACGTCACCTTGCTCGCTTAGGGGCGTTTTCGCTGTCCGTCCTCTACCTGCGACGTTGCCATTGTTTGACCAGTCGTTTAAGAACGTCCCCAACGACTACTTTCCGCGCAACGGCATTGCGGCGGCTGGGTTGGGCAGCGCTGGCGTTACTCGCCCAGGATCAGCGCCGCGAGCTCTTCCTGCGTGTCAACCACGTAGTCGGCACCGGCTGCTTCGAGCTCTGCGCGGCCTCGGAAGCCCCAGCTGACGCCCGCACTCTTAAGGCCGGCGTTGTGGCCGGTCAGGATATCGACATTGGAATCGCCCACATAGAGCGTGGTTGCCGGGTCGGCGCCTAGCTCTTCCATCACATGCAGCGTAACAGGCGCCTCGGGCTTGGGAGGAAACGCATCGACGCGGCCCTGCACCAGCGCAAAGCGCTCGGAACCAAAGTATTTTTCGATAAGCGGAGCGGCCGAAACATGGTCCTTGTTGGTGAGCACGGCAAGCTGCACGCCCGCGGTGCGCAGGCGGTCGAGCATCTCGATCGTACCGGCGTACGGTGCGGTGTGGTCCTCCTTGTGCTCGCCGTAGTAAGCCCTAAACTCGGCAAGCGTCTGCTCAAACATACGGCCGTCGCCCGCATACTCGGCAGGCATAAAGCGCTCGACCAGCTTGAGCATGCCGTTTCCCACCTTGTAGCGGTACTCGTCTACGGCAAACGTGGGCCAGCCGTGCGTCTCGCAGGTATGGTTGCCGGCGGCCGCCAGGTCCTCGAGCGTGTTGAGGATGGTGCCATCCAGATCAAAGATCACATGGGAAAAAGCTGCTGCCATGGGTGCTCCTGCCGCTTGAGTTGTAAAACGCACCCCATGATACTTGGCATGCGTGCCGGGCATGTTTGGAATCTGAATATCTTTAATAGCCCTGAGCCTTTGTCGTTAGCAAATCCTCGGCAGCTGCTCTCCTACGAGCATGTCGAGGATGCGGGTCGAGCCCCAGCCGGTGCGCACGCGCACGGCGGGGCGGGCGTCCTCGGCAAGCGGCAGCACGCGACCGATAATAGCGGCATTCTCGCCGTAGCGCGCGGCGCGCATGGCTGCCAGCGCGGCATCGGCCTGCTCGGCCGGCACCACGGCAACCATCTTGCCCTCGTTTGCTACCTGCAGCACGTCATAGCCGAGCATCTCGCAGGCTGCCTGCACGTCGGGGCGCACAGGCACGGCATCCTCGTCGACCTCCATGGCAACGCCGCTGGCCTGGGCAAACTCATTGAGCGTGGACGCCAGGCCGCCGCGCGTGGGGTCGCGGAAGCAGCGTGTTTCGGGTGCTGCGGCAAGCACATCGGCAATCAGGTGGTTGAGCGGCGCGGCATCGCTTTCGATGGTGCTCGAAAACGCCAAGCCCTCGCGTTGGCTCATGATGGCGATACCGTGGTCGCCCAGCGTACCCGATACCAGAATGACATCGCCGGGCTGGCAGTTGGCGCCGCTGAGCGCTACGCCCACGGGCACTTCGCCCACGCCGGCGGTATTGATGTAGACGCCGTCGGCCCCGCCGCGCTCGACCACTTTGGTGTCGCCGGTGATGATCGCCACGCCCGCCTCGTGCGCCGTCTCGGCCATCGTTTGCACAATCTGGCGGAGCTTATCCATGGGATAGCCCTCTTCGAGGATAAAGCCGCACGATAGGTAGCGTACGTTGGCGCCCGAGGTCGCGACGTCGTTGACGGTTCCGCATACAGCGAGGCGGCCGATGTTGCCCCCGGGGAAGAACTGCGGCGAGACTACAAAGCTGTCGGTCGACATGGCGATGCGCCCGCTCGTGGGCAGCGCGGCGACGCCGGCATCGTTGCCCTCGAGCAGCTCGGGCGACCCAAAGGCATCCAAAAAGACCTCATCGATGATGCGTTTCATCATCTGACCGCCAGAGCCGTGGCCCAACAGGACAGTGCTATCGGTGGCAGTACGGGACATATCGAAAACTCCAATCGAGGACGGAATTATATGGGTGAGGTGCAGCGTCGACCGGCCCGCCGTTCGTTAGAGCGGCGGAACCCATTAGCCTCGGTAGCGGAAATATGCTGCACAGCTGCCCTCGGAACTCACCATGCAGGGGCCGATGGGATGCTCGGGTGTACAAGCTTGGCCGAACAGAGGGCAGTCGCTCGGCGTAATGGCCCCGCGCAGCACGTCGCCGCAGCGGCACCCACGCGGCTCGACCGTCGTCTCAACGGGCACGTCAAAGCGAGTGCGGGCATCAAAGCGCGAGAACTCGGGGCGGATGGAAAGGCCCGAGTTGGCAATCGGCCCCAGCCCGCGCCATGTGGTGTCGCACGGCTCAAACACCTGCTCGACCAGCTGGCGCGCCACGGGGTTGCCGTTCGCATTGACACCGCGGCGGTAGGCGTTGTCGATCGCCGGCCTGTTCTCGACAACCATCTGGACCAGCATGCAGATGCCCTGCAGGATATCGACCGGTTCAAATCCCGTGACCACACCCGGGGTATTGAACTCATCGACCAAAAACCCAAAGGGTGCCAGGCCCGTGATGGTAGCGACGTGACCAGGCAGGATAAAGCCGTCGATGGTCGTCTCGGGGTCGTTGGAGATCGCACGCAGGGCCGGCGGCGTGGTCTTATGGGCACAGTAGACCGAGAAGTTCTGGAGTCCGCGTGCATCGGCCTCCAAAATGGCGGCGGCGATGGTGGGCGTCGTGGTCTCAAAGCCGACGCCCATAAAGATGACCGGGCGATCGGGGTTGTGTTCGGCGATATCGAGTGCATCGAGCGGGGAGTACACAATGCGAATATCGCGCCCCGCCGCCTTTTGCGCGGCGAGCGAGGTAGACGACCCGGGCACGCGCATCATGTCGCCAAAGGTGGTGATGATGGCGCCGTCCATCTTGGCGAGCGCGATTGCATGGTCGATATCGCGGTTGGCGGTAACACAGACGGGGCAACCCGGACCGCTCAGCAGTTTGAGCCCGGCAGGCATAATGGAGCGAAAGCCATAGCGACCGATGCTCACGGTGTGCGTGCCGCAGACTTCCATAAGGTTGATGGTGCGGTCGCCGACGAGTTCACGGATGCGCTCGATGAGCTCGCGAGCCAGCTTGGGATCGCGGAATGCCGAGAAGTCGATACCGGAGCGAGCCGGCTGTCCGGCCGCCACTAGTAAGCCTCCGCCGGGTTGGTGGCCAGCTGGTCTTCTTCGACCAGTTCGGTCATGGTATTGACGAGCTCGAGCGTCTCTTGGGCTTCCTGCTCGTCGACAATCTGAATGCCAAAGCCGGCGTGCACGAGAATATAGTCGCCTACCTGTGCCGTCGGCACGAGGCGCAGCGAAACGGGGCGCTCGATGCCCATCATGTCGACGGTCGCCTTAAGGTCGTCGTCGCGTTTGACCACTTTACCGGGAACGGCAAGGCACATAATGTTCCCCTTTTATACGTTTTGCGCTGGACAGGCGCCTAATTACCCATCAGTTGATGGTAGCGCTCGCGGAAGTCACGAGCAAACGCGTTACACCTGTGAGACGGCGGCGCGCAGGCTGGCAAAACGGCCTATCGCGATGCTGTCTGCGCAAGGCGAGCGCGAGCGATGGCGGCCTGACCGTAGGCGATGCAGCCGTCGTTGACGGGCACGGAGTGGGGGACCAAGACGGCAAGACCGGCGTCTTTGAGTTCGTGGGTAAGGAGCTGAAGCAAAAGTCGGTTCATGAACACGCCGCCCGAGAGCGCGACGGTATCGATGCTTTCGCGCGCGCAGATTTCGCGTGCGATTCGTGCCGAAGAGCGCGCGATGGCGATATGGAAATCGAGCGCGAGCCTGTAGGCCGCAGCGCCGGCCCTGATTCCCTCCAAAAGCGCCTCAATAAGCGATCTGGAGTTTAGAACATGGTGGGCGTCCGGACGGGATGATTCGGTTACGGAAAAGCCGGCTATATTGCCGGTGAGGCAGGCACTTTCACTGCTGAGCGCGCGCCAGGCGGCGGCTTCGAGTTCTATGGCGGGTTCGCCCTCGTAGGTTGCCTTGTCGCAGATGCCCAGAATTGCTGCCGCGGCATCAAAGAGACGCCCCATGCTGCTGGTACGCGGGCTGTTGATGCCGCGCTCGATCATGGTGGCTGTCACGCGGCGCGTTTGCTCGTCGAGGCTGTCCAAAAGCCGAGCGGCACCTGGGTGCTCGAGCAGGCCGAGCTCACTGAGCAGGGCAAAGGCGTTGCGGCGGGCGTCGCGTACGGACGCTACGCCACCGGGTAGGGCCCAAGTGCGCAGATGCGCTGCGCGCTCAAAGTCAGCAAGGCCAGCGACAAGAAACTCGCCGCCCCATATGGTGCCATCGGTGCCGGCGCCCGTGCCATCGAAGGCAATGCCGAGGACGCGCGCCTCGGGCGCAAGCTGGCCTGTGACAATCGCTTCTGCCATCACGCTCGCGATGTGCGCATGATGGTGCTGGACTTCGATAAGCGGCAGATTGTGCTCCCGTGCCTGCTCGCGCGCCCACTGACCCGATAGATAACTGGGGTGTACATCGCAGGCCAAGGCGGCGGGTGCCAAGTCAAAGAGATCTTCCAAGCGCGTGCGCGCGGCGTTCCAGGCATCGAAGGTCTCGCCGTTTTCAACATCGCCGATATGCTGCGACACAAAACAGGTTGTCTCGCCGTTCGTCCCTTCACGCGTGAGTGCAATCGTGGCTTTTTGTTGTGGCCCACAGGCGAGCACGCAGGACGGAGTGCCGTCGAGCGCCGGCAACGGCAGCGGCTGGGGTGCATATCCGCGAGCGCGGCGAACGGGCATAACAGCGCCGTCGACCACGCGTACCAAAGAGTCGTCGTAGCGCGAGAGGATCGCGCGGTCGTTACCGAGCAACGCGTCGGCGATGCCGGCGGCAACGAGGCGTTCCCAGGCAAGGTCGTCGTCGGTCTCGATGGGTTCTTCGCTCAGATTTCCGCTGGTCATGACGAGCGCGTGCATGCCGCGGGTTTCTGCCGCGGCAAGCAACAGATGCTGAAGCGGGGTGTAGGGGAGCATGACACCGAGCTCGGGAAGGTCGTGCGCGACGGAATGCGCGAGCGCGAGGGCGTCGGGGGAGCCGCCGCTCTCGCAAGCGGCACGTCGGCGCAGCAGCACAATGGGGCGAATGCTGCCGGCCAGCAAGCCGCGCTCAATGTCGTTGACATGGCACAGGCGTTCAACGTCGGCAAGGTCGCGCACCATAACGGCAAGCGGTTTGTTGCTGCGGCGTTTGCGGCGGCGAAGCTCGGCTACCGCCTGCTCGTTGGAGGCGTCGCATGCCAAGTGAAATCCGCCCAGACCCTTGATGGCGACGATGCCACCGTCGGCCAGCAGCTCAACGCAGCGCTCGATGATAGCGTCGCTGGCCTCGCGTGTGGTACCGACGGCCGGTGTCGCGGACGAATTCCCGCACGCATTGCCGTTCACAGCCTCGCTCCACGTAATATGCGGCCCGCAATCAAAGCAGGCATCGGGCTGCGCGTGAAAACGCCGGTCGAGTGGGTCGGCATACTCCGCGGCGCACTCGGGACACATGGGAAAACAATCCATCGAGGTGGCCGCTCGATCGTAAGGCAGCGAGCGGATGATGGTAAAGCGCGGCCCGCAGTTAGTGCAGTTGATAAAGGGGTAGTGATAGCGTCGGTCGGTGGGGTCGAACAGTTCGCGCAGGCAGTCGTCACAGGTGGCGATATCGGGAGAGATGAGCGTCGTGTGCACGGTCTGATCCTGCGACGCTACGATACGAAAGGCCCGCTCATCGTCGGCATCCCAACCGTTGGCTGCCAGGTCCACAACCTCGACATGCTCTACGCGGGCTGCCGCAGGCGCATGCTCAGAAAGCGCGTCAACAAAAGCATCGAGCGCATCGGCCAGAGCATGCGCTTCGATGTGCACGCCGTCGCCCGCATTGAGCACCCAGCCGCAAATGCCATGCGCCATAGCCTCGCGATACACAAACGGTCGCATGCCAACGCCCTGCACAATGCCCGTCACATGAATATGCACATGCCGCATGCGACACCCCTCATCAAAACCGACCAAAAAGGGACAGGTTTATTTTGGTCGGTAAAACTTCTAAACCTGCCACAACAAACCTGTCCCTTTTTGGCAGGTGCGCTATAGCCCCAGGCTTTGCTTGGTGGCGGCGCAGGTGAGCTCGCCGTGCTTAACGCCGCGCAGGCCCAGCAGTCGGTCGGCTAGTTCGTAGACGCGCTCGCCGCGACCCTTGAGCGCCAGAATCTCCAGACAGTTGTGGTGATCCAGATGCACGTGCATCGTCGATACGATTTCGTCGGTGTAGTCGTGCTGCACCTCATCCAGGCGGCGTGTCAGGTCGCCTGTGTGATGGTCGTAGATCATGGTGAGCGACCCGATAACGTGCTCATCGGGCGTGCGCATCTGCTCTTTGGCGATCGAGGCGCGAATCAAATCGCGGACTGCCTCGGAGCGGTTGGCCACGTCGCCGCGGCGCGCGATCTGTTCGTCAAAACGGCGCAGCAGGTCGTCAGGCGCGGTGACCGAAAAACGGACCAGCTCGGAGCCGGAGCCACTACAGCGGCAGCCCGCGTCGCCGTCCGCCCCGTGCGGATGCTCGTGCTCGTACCCGCAGCCGTGCTCGTGTTCGGCCACGTTACACCAGCTTCACGGAGCCGACGGAGTTGTGGTCGGCCTCGATGGCCTCTTCGTAGCCCTCGAGTGCGTCGTGGGCCTCGTGCAGCGCGGTCATGGCTGCCTCGAGCTTGGCGCCGATGCGCTCCATGTCAAAATTCTCGGTCGCATGCAGCAGCTGATGGCTCCACTCGTGAGCGAGCTCGATGGTGTCGTCGACCTGCTTGACGCTCATGGCAAGCTGGCTCATGTTCATTCCAACATCATGCATGGGAAATCTCCTTGTGTAGGCGGTAATCCGGCGGTTCAGATTTTACTACGCCCGCTCTGCGCGCCACTGCATAAGAAAACGGGTGCGAGTCTGTGCGACTCGCACCCGTTCACTGGGGGCTGTTTGTGACTACCATACTATCCGTGGTCGCACGCGCCGCACCCGGCAGTCCGGCGAGCGGTACAAAACCGCTCATGGACGGCGGGTAAGTAACAAGCGTATTACAGATGCTTCTCCAGCAGCGCCTGCAGCCTCGCCTTGGGCAGAGCGCCGACCGAGCGGTCGATCTCCTCGCCGTTCTTAAACACAATCAGCGTGGGGATGCTCATGACGCCATACTTCATGGCCAGGTCCTGGTTGTCGTCGACGTTGCACTTGGCCACAGCCAACTTGCCGGCCAGCTCGTCGGCAACCTCGTCTACGATGGGCGAGAGCGAGCGGCAGGGGCCGCACCACGGGGCCCAAAAATCAACCAGTACGGGCAGGCTATCGTTGACGACAGCGCCGAAGTTCTCGGGGGTAATCTGCTTAATGTCAGCCATGGTGACCTCCATAATACGACGCGGCTCGGCCGCGTAAAACTCAGTACGACCGTGCTTATACCCAGCGGCCCGCAAAGCAACCACTCGCGGGCGGCTCTTTTATATAATGGTGGGCACGCAAACGATTGGAGAGCGCATGCCCACGTCACAAAGCCAGAAAAAAGAAGCCATCGCTCAGGCGACCGAGCAGGAGCTCGCGTCGCTTGCAGATCGCGGTGTGCGTATCGCGGGCAACGCGTGCTCGCCGATTGTGCTGGTCAAAGGCGATTTGGATGAAGCCGAGTGCTCGGGCGGCGAGCTGGCCGCCGGCGCGGATGGCGCCGCGTTGCGCAAGGCGCTCGGTGCCATCGGATATGCCCCCGAGGATTTTTGTGTGCTGGCAAGCGTCGCCGGCGCGGGCGACGGAGCGGTCGCGGCGGGCGAGGCCCTGACGTGCGACCTGTTCCGCGAGGCGCTGGAGACCTTGGACCCCGAGGCGGTGCTGCTGCTGGACAACAGTGCGGCCGATGTCATGCGCGAGACCTATGCCGATATGCTTGTGGCAATTGATGACTTTGACACCGCCATGCTCAAGCCCGGCCTGGTCGCCCATGTGCAGGGGCGCCGCGTGCTGGCGCTCGACGGTTTTGAGGCGGCGCTCACCGACAAGGCCGCCAAGCAGCGCATGTGGGCCTACATTAAGCAGCTGACCCCGGCGGCTGCACCGCTGTAGCGAGGTTGGCGGCAGCCCCTACATCACGGCGCGCAGCTCAAACCGGTCGCCGTTAATGCGGAACTGGCAGTTGCCGTTCATGCGCTCGACGGCAAGCATAATGCTCTTGGTGCCAAAGCCGTGCCCAGTGTGCTGAGCCACGGGCATGCCGTCGACCATGTGCGGCGCACGGCCAAACGTGTTGGAAACCAGCAATAGAAGCTGACCGTCTTCGTAGCGAAGGTCCAGGTCGACAAACCGCTTGCCTTCGGGGGCGGCGCTCGCCGCGGCGATGGCATTGTCCAGGGCGTTCGATACCACACTGAATAGATCGACATCGCCCACGTGGACGGTTTCGGGCACGGCGGCGTGCAGGTCGGCGGTGATGCCGTGCGCGTTGATGTCCGCGGAAAGCGACGAGAGCGCAATGTTGACCGTTTCGTTGGCGCAGTAGCGGCGCACGGCGGTGCGGTCGTTGGTCTCGCAGAGCGCGTCGATGCGCTCGAGTGCCTCATCGGTGTGACCCTCTTCGATCAGGGCCGCTAGACCGCGCAGGTAGTGGCGCATGTCGTGACGGAGAACCGAGAGCTCGCGTCCGGACTGGCGCCAGGCTTCGAGCTCTTTGATGGCCGCGCTGTCGCGGGTCGCGAGCATCCAGCGCTCGCGCTCGGCGATTTCCTTTGCCTCGTATTCGCGAAGGTAGACGGCAAGAAACATAAGGTAGAACGCGCAGAGGGCGAACGCCAAAAACTCAACGGTTACTACCGAGCCCGAGTGGAAGAGCGTGGTATAGACGTTGGTGGCGTAGTCGAAGATGTAGTAGACGAGCGGCAGGATGAGCAGAATCTCCAACTCGGTGGGGCTTTTGGCCGCCAGGCGCGGACCGATGTCTCTGGCCCAATGCAGCAAGATCGCAAAGACGCCGAGCGTCGTGATGATGCGCGCCGCGTAATATGCGATTTGCGAATCGGTGGCAGCGAATGCGGCGATGCCCATCCAGTTGCTAAACTGGCAGCTCAGGTAGGCGCTGGTAACGCCCAGGATGGCGAGCAGCGGACTCAGGCGATAGCGTACGCACAGGTAGACGACAAGCGGCAGATGCATGACGAGTGGATAGGCCTGTCGGGCGAAAAGCTCGCCGCCGACGGCATTGGCGAGGCCGAATGCGCATCCGGTTACGGCGCCGACCCCTACCAGCTTCCACCGTATGCCGAAAACACCCGGACGATGCCGTGCAGATCGCTTCGCTCTGCTATAGTCTCCCAAATTCACGTTTTCTATTGGGATGGTGGTTAATATGGGCGACATACTCGAATCGTTCCTGCGCGTGGCGATGGTGGTGTTCATCGTCGGTCCGCTCACTGCATGGGTCGCCCGTCGCGGCGCGCGCGAGCGCAGTGAGGCGACGGACAGCCTCGATCGCTTCACGGTGCGCATGCCCGCTGCCATTCGCACGATCATCGCCTGCTGCGCCGTCGCGTTCGAACTGCTCATGCTGGGTGTCTACGTCTGGCAGGGCGTCTCGTTGGGCGAGTGGGACCACGAACTTGTGTGGTTCGGTCACGCCATGGCGCTCGCGGGCATGGCCATCTGGGCCCTGCTGAGCATCCCGCGCATCGACGTGGACGGTGAGCGAATTCTCTCGCGTAACGCCTTCGGCATCCGCAAGGAGACGACGTTTGGCAACATCACCCGTGCAACGCTTCACACGCAGATGATGAGGATCGACCTGTTCGAGGGCGACCGGAAGTTCTGCTCGATAAGCCTCGAGGGGGTGTGCTCGCTCAACCTCCTCGCCCGTCTGGAGGAAGAGGGCATCGAGGTCTCGGACGCTGTTGACGGCCCGATGACCAAGGCGGGTCTGTGTTGGTCTGCCATCAAGCCGTTGACGATTGTTTTCAACGGTATGGCGCTCGTCTTCTCGCTCGTGATCGCCTTCATGGCTGTTTTCACCGACGCCGGTGCTCGTCTGCTCCTGCTCGTCCCATGCCTCTTCCTGTTCATAGGGGGACTCCTGCCTCTGCTCATGCTCAGCATGCCCGCCCGTGGTATCTACGAGATCGGCAGACAGGAGCGCGAACTCGGTTTCTCCTTCGCCGAGGAGATGGCGAGCCGAGGTGCCACGGGCACCTCGCTTGTCGACGACGATTGGTTCATCGAGATCAGCAACGCCCGCGTCGTGGCGTTCCGCCGCGATTATCTCAAGAAGGTCACGGCGCACGAGGATAGCGAGAGCGGCGACCGTTGCACGGTGACCACGAAAGGCGGTCGCAAAATCAAGGTGTACGCAGCGGGCAGCACGCTCGAGGACCTGCGCTCGTGGTTCAAACAGGGTGCCAAGGCCAGAAGCACGCTCGACCGTGCAGAGGACGTGCTCGAGACGACGTCTGATTGGGTTGTCTGACCTGTATCGTCTTTTCGGACACGCATGCTAGAGGCCCAATCCTTTAGAATGCATTCATCGACGACCGAGAGGACGGTATGCTATGTCCAACCCAGCCGCCAAGTACACCGACGAGTTCAGGCGCGAGACCGCCGACTACATCATCTCGACGGGCAGGCCGATAACGGAATGCTGCGCAGAACTGGGCCTGAATTCCAAGACCGTGAACAAGTGGGTGCAGAGCCGCCGGCGCGAGCTTGCCGGCGGGCCCGACCCCAAGGCCGAGGACCGCGAGCTTCGCGAGGCGAAAAGGCGCATACGCGAGCTCGAGATGGAGAACGCCTTCTTGAAAAAAGCCGCGGCCTTCTTCGCCAAAAGCCAGGCGTAGCCGCATGCTACCGGATGATGTTGGCGGAGAAGGCCGAATTCCCGGTGAAAATGATGGCCCGCGTGCTCGGCGTGAGCCGATCGGGCTTCTACTCGTGGCTCTCCAACGGCTGCCCGCGAGAAGACTGGTCGGCCGAGCGCGAGGCGGTCCGGCGCGTGTGGCTGGAGTCGGACCGCAGGTTCGGCTTCCGGTTCGTGAAATGCTTCCTGCCCGGCGAGTTCTCCGGATTGACCCTGTACAGGGTGCGCAAGCTGATGCGCGAGCTGGGAATACGCGGCTGCACGCCCAACGCCAGGAAGCGCACCACCATCCCCGACCCGAAGGCCAGGCCCCGGCCCGACCTGGTGCGCCGCGACTTCACCAGTCCCGTTCCAACCTGCAAGCTCGTGGGCGACATCACCTACCTGCGCACCGGCGAGGGATGGCTGTACCTGTCGACGGTCATCGACCTCAACACCCGCATGGTGGTGGGCTGGTCGCTCTCCGAGCGCATGACCGCCGACATCGTGGTTTCGGCGCTGGCGTCGGCCAAATCGCGCGGCTACGTGGCCGGCAACGCGATATTCCACGCCGACCGCGGCGCCCAGTACACCAGCAGGCTTCTGGCCGAATGGGCGCGCGACAACGACGTGCGGCTGTCCTGCAGCCGCGCCGGCAACTGCCACGACAACGCGGTGGCCGAGTCGTTCCTCGCCATGCTGAAGAACGAGATGTACTACAGGCGCAGCTTCCCGACCAGGGATTCCGCCAAGCACGCGGTGGTCGAGTTCATCGAGGCGTACTACAACCGCCGAAGGCCCCGCTCGACGATCGGCTACAAGGTGCCGGCCGAGGCCATGGCGGCCTTCTTCGAGAGAACCGAGCCCAAGCTCGAGGCCATGCCTATGGCCGCTTGATTTCTCGAGCTTGCGTGTCCGAAATCTTGACACAGGTCAGAAGGCCTCGATGCCAGCGCTGCGCCGATATGGGGCAGCGGCCCCCCCGTTGGCCGCCATGGCCCTGACTTCCGAGCGTATGCTGGCGCCGCTCGTCTTAAGACGTCGACCTCCATCCGGAGCCTGCGGTTCTCGCGCTCGGGCTCCAGGATCCGGTTCTACTCGGGCGTGCGGTTGTCGGCGGCGCGCGGCGAGCCGGTCTCGTTTATCGACTTGACCCGCCTCTCCACGGTGCTCTTGTCGAGGTCGCACTCGTCCATGGCCTCGCGCCTGGGCTTTCCGGCGTTGTGGAGATCGACTATCTTCCTCTTGAACTCGTCGGTGAAATGCCTCGGTCTGGGGCCGGTCGAGGCCGAGCCCCCGGTCCGGCTGGGGTAGCATGTCGCTGCGGACCATTGTCTTTCCTCTCGTTGAATATCTAGGCGCTGACGATTCTAGGCGATGGCCCTCTCTTGCTGCTTACACCTCGATTGTGCTCGCTACCCCCAGCGGGCCCGGATCGAGCGATTCGGACCCGCTTTTGGGGCCTGCCGGAAACCCGGTGGTCAAAAAGGGCCAAATATGAGTACTGTTACCAGTTTGGTGGCAGCCAAATGGCCTCAAAAATCGGTGCCAGAGGCCAAAAGTGCATCGATTTTCGTTCTTCAGAGTCGCGATCGGGCTCCAAACAAGGCGATTTTGCTGCTCTGGACCGGAAAATCGATGCTACTAATTTGGTGACAGTACTCATATTTGGCCCTTTTTGACCACTGCCCCTTGGTCCAGGACAAAACGGGCTGCCCGAATCATGGGGCGGGTCCATTTTCGGCTGTCCTCAGCTTGCCAGTTCGAAAATGGACCCGCCCCAAGATTGAATCTTTATTCCAACTTTACACCTGGCTTTACAGCTGTCTTGTCAGCTGTAAAGCCAGGTGTCATACTAAAGCCCCAAGATTCGCCAAAAGAGAGGGGCCTTGATGGCACAGAGCGCGAACATGGATGCATCGGAGCTTGCACGCGATATCGCGGCCGGCCTAGCATCGGCAACGACGGCAACGGAGCGCGCGGCACTGGTGCCCGCAGAGCTCGTCGAGGCCATTCAGCAACTAAAAGCCCAACGTGACGCGGTAATCCTGGCGCACTACTATGTGGCGCCCGAGGTCCAAGCCGTTGCCGATTACGTCGGCGACAGTTTCTACCTGGCAAAACTCGCCAAGAGCCTGCCGCAGCAGACTATCGTGCTGTGCGGCGTGGAGTTTATGGGCGAGAGTGCCAAGCTGCTCAACCCCACCAAGACCGTGCTGCTGCCCGAGCCGGGCGCGGACTGCCCCATGGCGCACATGGTCAAGCGTGAGACGGTCGACGCGGCGCGCGCCGAGTGCGGTGACGACCTTGCCGTGGTCTGCTACGTCAACTCCACGGTCGAGATCAAGAGCTGGAGCGACGTGTGCGTCACCAGCTCCAACGCCGTCAAGATCGTGTCCGAGCTGCCGCAGCAGCACGTCCTGTTCATCCCCGACCAAAACCTGGGCCGCTTCGTAGCCGAGCAGGTGCCGCAAAAGCACGTCATCCTCAACAACGGCTACTGCCCGCGCCATCACATCATCACCGTCGAGCAGATCGTCGACGCGACGGAGGCCCACCCCGACGCGCTCGTGCTGGCGCATCCTGAGTGCAAGGCCGACGTCCTGGCCGAGGCCGACTACATCGGCTCCACCGCCGGCATCATCAAGTATGCCGAGGAGTCCGACGCCAGCGAGTTCATTATCGTGACGGTCCGCGGCGTGCTCTACGAGCTCGAGCGCCGCTGCCAGGGCACCGGCAAGAAGTTCCACTTCCCCGCGGTGAAGCCCACCTGCGTCAACATGGACCTCATCACGCTCGAAAAGCTCGTGCGCTGCCTGGAGACGGGCGAGGGCGAGGTGCAGATCGGCGTCTCGGACGAGGCGGCAGACCAGGCCAAGCTCACGCTCGACCGTATGCTCGAGTACGCAGCGCGCTAGAACAATGTGACATGAGGGACAGTCCCGCATGTCACATTACAAGGGAGAGGATTCCTGTGGAAACCAAACAATACCCCGACATGGAGTGCGACGTCGTCATTGCCGGCTGTGGCGTGGCGGGCCTGTACGCGGCTCTCAACCTGCCGACGAGCACGCGCGTGATCATGCTCTCCAAGGGCGCTGTCGACGAGTGCGATTCGATGCTCGCGCAGGGCGGCATCTGCGTACTGCCCGAGGGCTCGGACTACGATGCCTTCTTTGAGGACACCATGCACGCCGGCCACTACGAGAATCGCCGCGAGAGCGTCGACATCATGATCCGTTCGAGCCGTTCGGTCATCAACGATCTGCTAGCGATGGGCGTGGATTTTGAGCGCAAGGCCGACGGCAGCCTCAACTTTACCCGCGAGGGTGCGCACAGCCGTCCGCGTATTGCCTTCCATGCCGACATTACGGGCAAGGAGATCACGACCAAGCTGCTCCAGGCCGTTCGCAAGCTGGATAACGTGCAGATTTTGGAGCACGTGGCCATGACCGACATCCTGACGGGCGAGCGTGACGGCGTCACGGTGTGTGTCGGTGTCGTCGCCGTTTCCGTGGACGAGGACAACTCGGTTCGTCCCGCCGACGAGCTGGCAAATGCCGCCGAGGGCGTGCATGCCGGCGAGCCGTTTAAGATTCATGCCCGCCGCACGCTGTGGGCGACAGGCGGTATCGGCGGCGTGTACGACCATTCGACTAACTACCCGCAGCTCACCGGTGACGCCTGCTACATCGCGCAGGAGCACGGCATCACGATGGAGCACCTGGACTACGTGCAGATCCACCCCACGGGACTGTTCTCGCCGCAGCCGGGCCGCACCTTCCTGATCAGCGAGAGCTGCCGCGGCGAAGGCGCGATTCTGCTCAATGCCGCCGGCGAGCGCTTTACCGACGAGCTGCAGCCGCGCGATGTTGTCGCCGCCGCTATTCGCGAGCAGATGAAGCAGGACGGCACCGAGCACGAGTGGCTGAGCTTTGCCCCCGTCGAGCGCGACGTGGTGACCGGGCACTTTGCCAACATCCGCGCGCGCTGTCTGGAGGACGGTCGCGACATCTTGGACGAGCCCATTCCCGTTACGCCCACGCAGCACTACTTTATGGGCGGCGTGTGGGTCGACAAGGACGGCCGCACCTCGATGCCCGAGCTCTACGCCGCTGGCGAGACGGCCTGCAACGGTGTTCACGGCAAGAATCGTCTAGCTTCCAACAGCCTGCTCGAGTCCCTAGTTTGGGGCCGCCGCGCTGCTTGGCGTATGCGCACCGGCGAGTCGCTGACCGTGGAGCAGGCCGGTGAGCCCGCGCTTGACGGACGTCACCGCGCCCTGAGCGCCGAGACCCTTGCAATCGATGATTTGGCCCGTGCTGCCGGCACACAGGCCGTGGAGGAGTAGACCATGAATCCCATTACCATGAAGCTCGTCGTCGATGATCTGATTTTGCAGGCTCTGCGCGAGGACATCACGTTTGAGGACGTGAGTACGGCGAGCGTGTGCCCCACGGCGCGCCCCGCTACCGTTGAGCTCATCGCCAAGGCCGATGGCATTATCGCCGGCCTGGACGTATTCGCTCGCACCTTTGAGCTGCTGGATCCGCAGAGCTCCGTGTTGTTCGATGTTTCGGATGGCGACGAGGTGCATGCCGGCGACCATGTGGGTCAGGTGCGGGGCGATGCGCGCGTGCTGCTTTCGGGTGAGCGCGTGGCGCTCAACTACCTGCAGCGCATGAGCGGCATCGCTACCTACACGCACAGCATGGCCGCGGCGCTCGAGGGAACCAAGACCGTGCTCGTCGACACGCGCAAGACCACGCCGGGCATGCGCGTCTTCGAGAAGGCCGCGGTCGAGATCGGCGGCGGCAGCAACCACCGTTACAACCTGTCGACGGCCGTCATGCTCAAGGACAACCACATCGACGCCGCCGGCGGCGTGATGCGTGCGATCGAGATGGCGCGCGCCCATGCATCGTTTACCACGACGGTCGAGATCGAGTGCGAGAACCTGGACATGGTGCGCGAGGCCGTGGAAGCCGGCGCCGACATCATCATGTTCGACAACATGACCCACGACGACATGGCTGCCGCGATTGAGCTTATCGATGGCCGCGCCAAGACCGAGTGCTCGGGCAACGTGGACGCCAGCAACATTCGCGCCCTGGCCGATCTGGGTGTCGACTATATTAGCTCGGGCGCCCTGACGCACTCTGCGCCGATCCTCGACCTCTCGCTTAAGCACCTGCGTCTGCTGGACGGTAAATAATGAACGCCCGCGAGCGTCGCCGTGCCATCATGGGCGTGCTTGAAGGAGCCAAGGAGCCCGTTTCGGGCAGCGCACTTGCCCGCGAGGTTGGCGTGAGCCGTCAGGTCGTGGTTCAGGATATTGCCCTGTTGCGTGCCGATGGGCACGATATCGTGGCGACCAACCGCGGCTACGTGCTGCAGGAAGCCGCGAGTAGCCCCGCCGTGCCCACGCGTCTTGTTAAGGTGCGCCACGGCGTGGAGCAGGCGGGCGACGAGCTTACGAGTATCGTCGACGCGGGTGGCGCCGTGCTCAACGTGATCGTCAACCATCGTGTGTACGGCAAGATCACGGCCGACCTGGACATCCGCAATCGTCGCGATGTTGAGCGCTACCTGCACGATATCGAGAGCGGCAAGAGCTTTCCACTACTAACGGTGACGAGCGGCTACCACTTCCATCGCATCGCGGCGGAGGACGAGCAGACCCTCGACGAGATCGAGGCCATACTCAAGGAGAAGGGCTACCTTGCCGATTTAATGCCCTACGAGGATGATTTGTCCTAACCCGATACTGTCTATATAAGTTGCGGTGAAATAGTTCCTACAATCGGCACCTAAGCAATGAGCCAGGAACTATTCCACCGCAACTGCCAAGGTAGCCCCGTCCCCAATTAGCTGCCTGTACAAACAAAAGGAGGCCTCCGCGGCGATGCGGAAGCCTCCTTTTTTG
The DNA here is from genome assembly GCF_003472325.1 of Collinsella sp. AM12-1. Lineage (NCBI taxonomy): Bacteria > Bacillati > Actinomycetota > Coriobacteriia > Coriobacteriales > Coriobacteriaceae > Collinsella > Collinsella sp. AM12-1. The sequence goes on along the minus strand of NZ_QRLS01000001.1, from coordinate 317,857 downwards.
TGCACGGTGTACTTTTGAGTGTGCAAGTGGGGGAGTTGTTACTCCTCGACGATCTCGGTGATCGCGCCAGCGGGGCAAGCGTCCTGGCAAGCGCCACAGGCGACGCAGGAGTCCTCGTCGGCGACGGTAGCGACGTCCTGGAGCTCCAGAACGCCAGCGGGGCAGGAGTCGACGCAAACGCCACAAGCGATGCACTCGTCGGCATCAATTACGGGATGAGCCATGGTAGTTTCCTCTCTGTTGACCGACGCTACAGGCGATGCGCGCCGGTTTGATTCGGGCAAAAACATACCACGGGAGCGACCGTTTGCAATACCCTCTGGCCGGCATCTTCATACCGTTCGCCGAGTATGCCAAGGTTTACTAAAAAACGCGCAGGTGGGGCCGTTGAGCTGCGCAAATGTTAGCTATAGGTGACTTGTAATATTGACCTATTGAGCGCGCCTGCGGAAAGGGCATCCCGTTATTTGGCCGAAAACCGGGTCGCAGTTTCCGGTTGGGCCCGCTAGCGGAAACTGCGACCCGGTATCAGCTCTCAAAACGGGATACGGTTTCCGGTTGAGCCTTCAGACGGAAACTGCGACCCGGAATCTACGCTCAAACCGGGATGCGCTTGCCGCAAGACGGCCCCCAGGCACCCCCGGACGCAAACCTCAGCCATCTCTACATAGATCTCAATAGATTTGCCGAGAACTCATTCAGCGCATCTACCTGCGCATTTAAGAACCTAAACTCTCAACAATAAGAAATCTTATATGAATTGACTTAGATTTTGTATATTCCGGCCCATAAGGGGATACACTACATCCTGAAAGACAAGCCGAAGCGCCGCGCGACAGATCGTCGAGGCGGCGCGAACGCAAAAGAGAGAGGGAATTTCTAATGAGTAAGATTCTTGGTATCGACCTTGGTACTACTAACTCCGCAATGGCCGTCCTCGAGGGCGGTTCTCCGACCATTATCGTGAACGCCGAGGGCGACCGCACCACCCCGTCTGTCGTGGGCTTCCGTGCTGACGGCGACCGCGTCGTGGGTAAGGCCGCTAAGAACCAGGCGGTCACCAACCCCAAGAACACCGTGTTCTCCATCAAGCGCTTCATGGGCCGCAAGTACTCCGAGTGCACCTCCGAGATCAAGACCGTGCCGTATGAGGTCAAGGAGGGCCAGGGTGGCCGTGCCGTCGTCGATATCGAGGGCAAGGATTATACCGCCGAGCAGGTGAGCGCCATGACGCTCGCAAAGATGAAGGCCGACGCCGAGAAGTATCTGGGCGAGACCGTCACCGACGCCGTCATCACCGTCCCGGCCTACTTCAACGACGCCCAGCGTCAGGCCACCAAGGACGCCGGCAAGATCGCCGGCCTCAACGTCAAGCGTATCGTCAACGAGCCGACCGCTGCTGCTCTGGCCTATGGCCTGGACAAGCAGGGCACCGACCAGCGCATTCTGGTCTTCGACCTGGGCGGCGGCACCTTCGACGTCTCCATCCTCGACCTCGCTGACGGCGTGTTTGAGGTTCTGTCCACCTCGGGCGACAACCACCTGGGCGGCGACGACTGGGATCAGCGCGTCATCGACTGGATGGCCGATAAGTTCCAGCAGGAGAACGGTGTCGACCTGCGTCAGGACCCCATGGCCCTGCAGCGTCTGAAGGAGGCCGCCGAGAACGCCAAGAAGGAGCTCTCCGCAGCCCAGCAGTCCACCATCAACCTGCCGTTCATCACCATGAACCAGTCTGGCCCGCTGCACCTCAACTACACGCTGACCCGCGCCGAGTTCGAGAAGATCACCCGCGACCTGCTCGAGCGCTGCAAGCAGCCTGTCACCAACGCCCTGCGCGACGCCAAGCTTAAGCTCTCCGATCTGACCGAGGTCATCCTCGTCGGCGGCTCCACCCGTATGCCCGCCGTCCAGGATCTGGTCAAGACCATGACCGGCAAGCAGCCCAACATGTCCGTGAACCCCGACGAGGTCGTTGCCGACGGCGCTGCCGTCCAGGGCGGCGTGCTCACCGGCGACGTCGAGGGCATCCTGCTGCTCGACGTTACCCCGCTGTCGCTGGGCGTCGAGACCATGGGCGGCATCATGACCAAGATGATCGACCGCAACACCACGATCCCGACCTCCAAGACCGAGGTCTACTCCACCGCTGCCGACAACCAGACCAGCGTCGAGATCAACGTGCTCCAGGGCGAGCGCGAGCTTGCCCGCGATAACAAGTCGCTCGGTAAGTTCCAGCTGACCGGTATCCCGGCTGCCCGCCGCGGTGTGCCGCAGATCGAGGTCACCTTCGACATCGACGCCAACGGCATCGTCAAGGTCTCTGCTAAGGACAAGGGCACCGGCAAGGAGCAGCAGATCACCATTTCCGGCTCCACCGCGCTTTCCGACGACGAAGTCGATCGCATGGTCAAGGACGCCGAGGCTCATGCCGAGGAGGACAAGAAGCAGAAGGAAGAGGTCGAGGTCCGCAACCAGACCGACAGCCTGTGCTACTCCACCGAGCAGACCCTCAACGAGCTGGGCGACAAGGTTTCCGCCGATGTGAAGTCCAAGGCCGAGGCCGCTATCGCCGACGCCAAGAAGGCGCTCGAGGGCTCTGACGTCGAGGCCATCAAGGCCGCTGGCGAATCCCTGCAGTCCGTAGCCTACGAGCTGGCTCAGGTTGTCTACGCCGACGCTCAGCAGCAGACCGACGGCGCCGCCGGTGCCCAGCCTGCCGACGATGACGTTGTCGACGCCGACTACGAGGTTGTGGACGACGAGGACAAGTAATCATGTCCGCCCGTAAAGCTCGCACGGAGGCGGCTGCCGCTGGCGCCGCCCCCGTTGACTCTGAGGAGAAGGACGTGAAGATTCCCGTAGAGGCCGCAGACGTTACCGAGGCCAACGAGGCCCCGGCCGCCGAGGCTGCCGAGAACCAGGTAGAGGATTCCAACAAGGAGGCGACGATGACCGAGGACGAGATGGTGGAAGCCGCTATCCGCGCCGGTGAGGAAGCCGCCGACAACGACTTTAAGCTCAAGTTCGAGCAGGCCCAGAAGGAGCTTGCCGACGTGCGCAGTGAGCTCGATGCTGCGGCAGAGGCCCAGAAGGCCGCCGAGGACAAGGCGAAGGACGCTACCGAGCGAACCGCCCGTCTGCAGGCCGACTGGGAGAACTTCCGTCGCCGCACCGCCAACGAGCGCATCGCCGAGCGCGAGCGCGCGACCGAGAAGCTTGTCACCGCGCTGTTGCCGGTGATCGACGATATCGAGCGCGCGATCGACCATGCCCGCAGCCAAGAGCTTTCCGACGACTTTAAACAGTTCGTCGATGGCGTTGACGCGGTACATGCCAAGCTGCTCGATGTGTTTGCGCACGAGGGCGTTGAGCCCATCGACCCCAAGGGCGAGGCGTTCGATCCGCTCGAGCACCAGGCTGTGGGCCGCGTCGAGGACGCATCGCAGTACGACGAGACCGTCAACGATGTGTACCAGAAGGGCTACCGCATGGCGGATCGCATCCTGCGTTCCGCGATGGTGACGGTGACCTACGGTGGCGAGAAGCGCCCCGCACCGGAGCCCGAAGCGGCGCCCGAGGATGCTACGGTCGATACGGCCGAGAGCACCGAGGAGTAATTGAGAAGGGCCCCGGGGCAACACCCGGGGCCCTTTCTGGCCAAGTGCCATATGACAGCATGAGCCGCCGTCCGCAGGGGCGGCGGATGTAACAGGAGAGGAGCTACGATGGCTGCAGGCAAAACCTTCTATGACATCCTGGGCGTATCCAAGAGCGCCTCCGACAAAGAGATCAAGAGCGCGTTTCGCAAGCTCGCGCAAAAATATCACCCCGATGCCGGCGGCGACGAGGCCAAGTTTAAGGAGATCAGCGAGGCCTACGAGACGCTTTCGGACGAGAAGAAGCGCAAAGAGTACGACCAGATGCTCATGTTTGGCGGCATGCCGGGCGCGGGTGGCGCGTATGGCGGCGGTTACGGTGCCGGCGCGGGCGCCAGCGGCTGGGGCGACATCTTCGACAGCATCTTTAGCGGCAACGGCGCCTGGGGCAGCGATTGGGGCTCGGGCTTTGCCGGGGCTGCGGGTAATGCCGGTGCCGGCGCGGGTCGCAGCCGCGCGCGCAAGGGCGGCGACTTGTCGCTGACCGTCGATGTGACGGCCGAGGACGCGTTTCGCGGCGTGACGCACAAGGTCACCTATCGCATTCCCTCGACGGGCGAGCAGCAGACCATTACGGTCTCGGTGCCCGCGGGCGCGGTCGACGGCGGCAAACTACGCTACAAGCGTCGCGGCGAGTACGGCGTTGCCGGCGGCGAGCGCGGCGACCTGGTCGTGACCACGCACGTGGAGGAGCATCCGCTGTTTAAGCGCAAAGGTGCCGACGTGACCATGGAGGTGCCGGTCTCTGTCTATGAGGCGGCGCTCGGCTGCACGGTGGACGTGCCGACGCCCGGCGGTGCGACGGTTCGTCTGAAGGTGCCCGCGGGTACCCAGACGGGCAAGAAGTTCCGCTTTAAGGAGATGGGCGCGCCCGACGTTAAGCACCGTGGCCGTACGGGCGCGCTGCTCGTCGAGATCAAGGTGCAGGTTCCCACGAACCTGTCCGATGACGAGCGCGATGCCATGGCCAAGCTGCGCGAGGCCGACACGCGCGACTACCGCGAGAAGGTCAACCGTTACAAGGCGACATACTAGGGCGGTCGTGGCGCACGCCCGCGCCCGCGGGCTTATGATGGGCGATAACGAGACGGAAAGGGGTCAGGTAGCATGGCCGAGGACAATAGGAACAAACCGCTGTACATGATCAGCGTGGCGGCCGAGCTGACCGGCATGCACCCGCAGACCCTGCGCGTCTACGAGTCCAAGGGCCTGGTGAACCCCCAGCGCTCGGGCGGCAACACGCGTCTGTATTCGCGTGCCGATATCGAGCGCCTGGAGCTCATCAACCAGCTGACCGACGAGGGCATCAACCTCGCCGGCGTGGTACGCATTCTCGATATGAAAGAGCGTGCCGAGGAGCGCGAGCGCGAAAACGAGAAGCTCCGCGCCCGCGTGCGCCAGCTCGAGGACGAGCTGCACGAGTACAAGATGCAGAAGAAGATCACCGCCCTGGCCCCGCGCGATGGCTCGGTCAACCCCGAGCAAGTTATGCGCAAGCTGCTAGGTACGGGTGGCGACGTATAGTTCCGCCGGCGCTGCCGGGCACTCATTGGGGACAGACTTAAATGAGTGCCCACAGAATGAGAGTGGATAATCTCCCGTTTTCGGCCTATGTGCAGGCTCAAAGTGGGAGATTATCCACTCTCGTCATTTGAGCGTCTAAGTCTGCCTCCTCGGCACTCAACTCGTCCTGTGCTTTACCGAGATAAAGTGAACGTGCAGATTCGTAACCCACTCGCAACTGTTCTATGGCACGATATTGAATGAATGTATGCTATGCGCCCAAATCTCTTGGGCAGAGTGGGAGACAGTATGGTCAAGCTGTACGAGGACGGCGTCTACCTGCGCGGCGGCAGCGAGGTTGTGCCTGCGGCCGAGGCTGCTGAGCGCGGTATTACGCAGACGCCCGAGGATGCCAAGCGCGGCACCATCGCGTATTCGATCCTTCAGGCACACAATACGTCCGGCGACCCCGAGGCGCTCAAGATTCGCTTCGACGCCATGGCGAGCCACGACATCACCTTCGTCGGCATCATCCAGACGGCGCGTGCCTCGGGCATGGAGCAGTTCCCGCTGCCCTACGTGCTTACCAACTGCCATAACTCGCTGTCCGCTGTGGGCGGCACTATCAACGAGGACGACCACGTCTTTGGCCTCTCCGCTGCCAAAAAGTACGGCGGCATCTTCGTTCCGCCGCACATCGCGGTCATCCACTCCTTTATGCGCGAGAACTTCGCCGGCTGCGGCAAGATGATCTTGGGCTCCGACTCGCACACCCGCTACGGCGCCCTGGGCACCATGGCTGTGGGCGAGGGCGGCGGCGAGCTGGCAAAGCAGCTGCTGCGCGACACCTACGACGTCGCCTATCCCGGCGTTGTGGCCATCTACCTCACGGGCGCCCCGCGTCCCGGCGTCGGCCCGCACGACGTTGCGCTTGCCATCATCCGCGCCGTCTTTGCCAAGGGCTACGTTAAGAACAAGGTCATGGAGTTTGTGGGCCCCGGCATCGCGAGCATGACGACCGATTACCGCAACGGCGTCGACGTCATGACCACCGAGACCACCTGCCTTTCCTCCATCTGGGCCACCGACGAGGACACTCACGCATTCCTGACCATGCACGGCCGCGGCGACGATTACCGCGAGCTCAAGCCCGCCGATGTCGCCTACTACGACGGCTGCGTCGAGGTCGACCTGTCGAGCATCAAGCCCATGATCGCCCTGCCGTTCCATCCTTCCAACGGCTTTGAGATTGACGAGCTCAACGAGAACCTCGAGGATATTCTGCACGAGGTGGAGCTCGAGGCCGCCAAGATCGGTGAGGGCAAGACGCACTTTAGCCTGCTCGACAAGATCGTCGACGGCAAGCTGCACGTGCAGCAGGGCGTTATCGCCGGCTGCTCGGGCGGCAACTACGACTCCGTGGTCCAGGCTGCCCGTGTGCTCAAGGGCGCCAACACCGGCTGCGGTGAGTTCTCGCTGTCGGTCTATCCCACGAGCCAGCCCGTGGCACTCGAGCTTACACGCCGCGGCTATATCTACGACCTTATGGAGGCCGGCGCGATCGTGCGCACGGCGTTCTGCGGTCCGTGCTTTGGCGCCGGCGACACGCCTGCCAACAACGGCTTGTCCATCCGCCACACCACGCGCAACTTCCCCAACCGCGAGGGTTCCAAGCCGGGCAATGGCCAGCTGAGCGCTGTGGCCCTGATGGACGCCCGCTCCATTGCGGCGACCGCGGCCAACGGCGGCGTGCTCACCCCGGCGACCGACCTGCCCGAGGAGACTTGGGACGAGGCCTGCGAGTACGCCTTCGACGACGCTCCCTACAAGAAGCGCGTGTACTGGGGCTTCGGCAAGGCTGCGCCGGCCGACGAGCTGGTCGAGGGCCCCAACATCAAGCCGTGGCCCGCGATGGAGCCGCTCGGCGACGATATCCTGCTCAAGGTGTGCTCCAAGATCATGGACCCGGTCACCACGACCGACGAGCTCATTCCCTCGGGCGAGACGAGCTCCTTCCGCTCCAACCCGCTGGGTCTGGCCGAGTTTACGCTGAGCCGTCGCGATCCGGCCTACGTGGGCCGCTCCAAGGAGGTCGACGCTGTGGAGAAGCGTCGTGTGGCCGGCGAGGCCGCGGGCGACCTAGCGGCGCTCGATGCCGAGCTTGCGGGCGTGTTTGAGGCGCTGACCGGCGCGGGTGTCGCGGCCGACGCCAAGGCGACCGAGTACGGCTCCATGCTCTATGCCAAGAAGCCCGGTGACGGCTCTGCCCGCGAGCAGGCCGCGAGCTGCCAGCGCGTGATCGGCGGCCTGGCCAACATCGTCCACGAGTACGCCACCAAGCGCTATCGCTCCAACGTGATGAACTGGGGCATGGTGCCCTTCCAGATGGAGGCGGAGCCCAACTTTGAGGTGGGCGACTACGTCTTCGTGCCGGGGATTCGCACTGCGCTCGATGGCGACCTAAAGGGCATCGCTGCCTACGTGGTGCGCGCCGACGGTGCGGTCGAGCAGATTGAGCTCTATATTGCCGATATGACGGCAGAGGAGCGTGCCATCGTCAAGGCCGGCTGCCTGATCAACTACAACAAGTTCAAGGCCGCTGCCGAGTAGCGCACTTAATTGTCCGCCCGGGGCTTACCCTTTCCCGCCCGCTCACGCGCTTCGCGAGGGCCGCGTTCGGGAAAGGGTAAGCCCCGGGCTACATTTCTGCGTTCTCGTTGGGTCTTGAGGGACGCTAATAAATAGACTTGCTTGATGCCGCCTCTGTTATCGGGGCGGCTTCTTTTTGTTGAAAACCACCACAAAGGGGGCAGGCACCTTTGTGGTGGTGGGGACGAGCTCGATGCTGTTGTGATCGTTGAGCGGCATGTTAATGGGCGGCTCTACAGAATTTCATCTGGGCTGGCGGGTTTGGTTGTTTTGGGGATGCCGAGTTTGGATGACGCGAAATCGTCAACATTGTCCTTAATTCCGTCTTTGGTGTAGACAGTGACCATATAGGTGCTGTGTCCGAATTCGCCCTTGTCGCGTGTTGCCCAGGCATCCCAGTAGGCGGCCCCGTTTCGCCCTTTGATTTTTCCGACACGGCGGAGTTCTGTTCGCTTTAATTTCTGGTTGCTATAGATGGTTCGACCGGCCTCCTCGGTGAGCCCGCACTGTCCAAGCATCTTGTCGAGGACTTGGTTCATGTGGCGCTCATCGGTGTTTGGTGCGTAGTCGTAGGCGAGGGTGATGAAGTCGAGTGGCTGGTCGTCGATTAGATAGTTTAGCGTCTGAGGTCCAAGGCAGAAATAGGGGGAGCATCCGTCGATCTGACCGAGCAGTGGCAACTTTGACTGCCAACTTCCGGTGGGAATTCCATCTTCGTAAAACACGCCGCGACAGATAAAGGAGAGCGAGGTGGCACGCGAGCCGGCGTCGACCATTCCGCATAAATCGAAGGGCGAGGTGATACCAAGGGAAAAGGGCGTGATGACGATAAGGAAGAGCATCACGATGGGTATGGCGAGAATGGCGATGACGTTGCGACCGGTGGAATGAGGCGGCTTCATATGCGCTCCTCGAGACAAAGATCTGTTGAGGATGGGCAGAAATAGATATGTTCAGAGAACAATTCAAGTTTAATCTCATGGCGCGAGATGGTCGACCGTTAGCGTCTAAAACCACCACAAAGGTGCCTGTCCCCTTTGTGGTGGTGAGGAGCGCGCGGCTTCTTTTGGTAATAGTGCTGGCTGGCGATATCATTAGTGCAGGTAGCGAAGGTTTGCGTTGCGAGGTGCTTTGCTGTGAGAAGTCCTGCCCGTATTGGATTGATTGTTTTGGCGCTTGCGATTGCCGTGGTTGGCGTGGGCACTGTCGGCATGGCGTTTCTACCTGCTGCGGTGACGGAGCCGGTGGTCAAGCCTGTGACTCAATCTGTCGAACTTCTGACCGGCGACGACAAGCCCGAGACCATTACCGTTGATTTTGATGAGCAACCGGCTGCGCTGGGCATTAGTAATTATCCACATATTCAGCTTGGGGCTATGCGCTATACCACGGATTCTAGTCTGATCGACAGGGCGTCCGAGCTGCTCAAGGGCAAAACCTTTAAGCGCTGGTATGGATATGCGTCCTATCGGGCAAAAGCGAACGACATGGTTGGCGGATGCCACTCTTCCATCGAGCTGGACACTGCAAACGGCGCAAAGTTATGTGATGTCTCGTACGATCCGGGCTACGAGGGCAATGAGGGGCCGGGCATCTACATCATGGACGGCGATGTCGCCTATGTCATGGAGGGCGACCAGACCGAGCTCAACGATTTTATGGGTCAGTGTATCCAAGATGCCTATAAACAGACCTGCTTGCCTGACCCGCAGACTGCACGCGATAGTGGGTCTGCCCGTACATGGCTGTTCGAGGATGAGATGCCCTGGACCGTCGAATCGGGAAGTACGGGTTCGGCGAAGGAGTAGAGACCGCGACCACCACAAAGGTGCCTGTCCTCTTTGTGGTGGTTTTCGGTCTGTCTCGATCTGTAACATCTAGGATCAAAAATGGCTGCTAGATGTTACAGATCGAGACGGTAGCGCGCCTGGGCAGCGGCGGGCTGACATCTCAGTACCCTATCCGTAATTCACTCAGAAAATCTTATATATAGAGACTTAGATTTGTGTATAAGATCGCGTAAAGCTGGCAACAATACTTCTCGAACAACGTGAAGCCGCCCCGTAGGGCGGCCACCCCAAGAGAGGTGATTCCATGAGAATCGATAAGCTAGCAATGACGTCGCGCGAGGCGCTGCAGACCGCTATGAGCACGGCTGCCGATGCGCAGGCCGGTGCGGTGGAGCCGATTCACCTGCTGTCCGCCCTGCTCGGTGCCGGTGAGCGCAATATCTCCGTGATCATCGAGCGCATCGGTGCCGACCCGGCCCAGCTCGCACGCTCCACACAAGATGCCATCGACCACGCGCCCAAGGTTTCGGGCGAGGGTCAGCAGATGGGCCTGTCCAACGAGCTCGTCCGCGTTATCGAAAAGGCCGAGAAGAAGGCCACCAAGATGGGCGACAGCTTTGTGGTGACCGAGCATCTGCTGATGGCACTTGCCGAGGACAAGGGCGAGGCGGGCCGCGTGCTGCGCGATGCCGGCGTGACCAAGGAACGCATCGAGCAGGTCTACGAGGAGCTGCGCGGCGATGACCGCGTGACGTCTGCCGAGGACAAGACGCAGTTTGAGGCGCTGGAGCAGTACGGTCGCAACATCTGCGACCTTGCCCGCGCCGGCAAGCTCGACCCGGTCATCGGCCGTACCGACGAGATTCGCCGTACTATTCAGGTCCTGTCCCGTCGTACCAAGAACAACCCCGTGCTCATCGGCGAGCCGGGCGTCGGTAAAACTGCTATCGTCGAGGGCATCGCCCAGCGTATCGTGGCCGGCGACGTGCCGAGCACCCTGCGCGACCGCGACCTTATCGAGCTCGACATGAGCGCGCTGGTCGCTGGCGCCAAGTATCGCGGCGAGTTCGAGGACCGCTTAAAGGCCGTGCTCAAGGAAGTGCAAAAATCGGAAGGTAAGGTCATCCTGTTCATCGATGAGCTCCACACCATCGTGGGCGCGGGTGCCACCGAGGGCTCCATGGATGCCGGCAACATCCTCAAGCCGGCGCTCGCCCGTGGCGACCTGCATGCGATTGGCGCGACCACGCTCGACGAATACCGCAAGTACATCGAGAAGGACGCGGCGCTCGCCCGTCGTTTCCAGACCGTTATGGTGAGCGAGCCTACCGTCGAGGACACCATCTCGATCCTGCGTGGCCTCAAGGAGAAGTACGAGATCTTCCACGGCGTGCATATCACCGATAGCGCGCTCGTGGCCGCCGCCGACCTCTCCGATCGCTACATCGCCGACCGCTTCCTGCCCGACAAGGCCATCGACCTGGTCGATGAGGCCGCAAGCCGCCTGCGCATGGAGCTCGACAGCATGCCGGTCGAGATTGACGCCACCACGCGCCAGCTCACCCAGCTGCAGATCGAGGAACAGGCGCTCATGAAGGAGACCGACGACGCCTCCAAGGAGCGTCTGGAGGCCCTGCGCCAGGAGATCGCCGAGGTCCAGGAAAAGCTCAACGTGCAAAAGGCCGGCTGGCTCAACCAGAAGAACGCCATCGACCACGTGCAGGAGCTTAAGGGACAGCTTGACGAGGCCAAGAGCGAAGAGGAGCGCGCGACGCGCAACGGCGACCTGGGCCGTGCGTCCGAGCTTCGCTACTCCGTGATTCCTGGTCTGCAGCAGCAGATTCAGGATTCCGAGGCCGCGCTCGAGGCACAAAAGCAGCAGGACGGCGAGGGCCTCAACGAGCAGGTGACCTCCGATGAGATCGCCGAGGTCGTGAGCGCCTGGACCGGCGTGCCCGTGTCCAAGATGATGCAGGGCGAGCTCGACAAGTTGAAGGGCTTGGAGGGCGAGCTGCATAAGCGCGTCATCGGTCAGGACGAGGCCGTCTCCGCTGTGGCCGCGGCCGTGCGTCGCAGCCGTGCGGGTCTCTCCGACCCGGACAAGCCCATCGGCAGTTTCTTCTTCCTGGGTCCCACCGGCGTGGGCAAGACCGAGCTCGCCAAGGCGCTGGCCGAGTGCCTGTTCGATGACGAGCGCGCGCTCGTGCGTATCGACATGTCCGAGTACATGGAGAAGTTCAGCGTCCAGCGTCTGATCGGTGCGCCTCCGGGATACGTGGGCTATGACGAGGGCGGCCAGCTCACCGAGGCCGTGCGCCGTCGTCCGTACTCCGTGATCTTGCTCGACGAGATGGAGAAGGCTCATCCGGATGTCTTTAACGTGCTGTTGCAGGTGCTTGACGACGGCCGTCTGACCGATGGCCAGGGTCGCCAGGTGTCCTTCAAGAACACGATTATCATCATGACGTCTAACGTGGGCTCCAAGGCCATCGCCGATCTGTCCGGTAAGGACGAGGAGGAGATGCGCCATCAGGTCGACGCCGCCATGGCTCAGACCTTCCGCCCCGAGTTCCTCAACCGTATCGACGATATCGTGGTGTTCCATCCGCTCGGCATGGCGCAGATCGAGAAGATCGTCGACATCCAGCTTGCCGACGTCCGCGCGCGTCTGGCCAAGGAGCGCATGACGCTTGCCATCACCCCGGCGGCCAAGCAGATGCTCGCCGTGGGTGGCTTGGACCCCGTGTTCGGTGCCCGTCCGCTCAAGCGCCTGGTCCAGCGCGAGGTCGTGGACGCCATCGCCGCCGCTATCATCGACGGCACGGTGCGCGAGGGCGATCAGGTGACGGTCGATGTCGACAAGGACGGCGGCTTTACCGTCGTGTGCGACAACACGCCGGCGGCCACCTACGAGGTGCCCGACGCCGAGTAGATTTATGGGGCATGCCTTAAAATCTACCAGCCGTCTCTAAACGCCAAGGGCGGAGGATCCAATTGGGTCCGCCGCCCTTTTTCGTGCGACAATCGATGATGCTGAACGGATGCGATGCAAGGAGCTATGCAGATGAAAGACGAGATCAAGACAAGCGCGCCGGCGACCGATGCCGCGTCCGCCGCACCCAAGCCTGCGCCTAAGCCGGCACCCAAGCCGCGCGACCCCTACATCCGTGCCGAGAACGAGGACGACGACGGCTACGATCCCTACAGCGATCGCCGCCCCGAGCGCGAGCCAATGTTCGAAGCTGACCCCTGGCGTTAAGTAGCTAATTTGGTGTCGTGGGCTGCTAGTCTTGGACCTTGATGCTCGGTAACAGTAAAACTTGATTTTCTATTAATCAAGTTGCACGTAATCTTGCTCTCTAGCTAATCAAGAATCGGTATAATTTTGATTAGCTAGAGAGCAAGATTGGAGAATCATGGCATTCAACGACTTGATCGCCCAGAAAATAAAGGACTTTGAACAGCAGGGGGTTCCACAGGTCTTTGAGCGAGACCTTGATCTGGGAAACCCACAGGAGCCAAAGCGCGACAACATCGTAAATGTGGTTGTGGGGGCCCGCCGTTGTGGAAAGACGTATCGCCTGTATCAGGAGATGCAGCGGCTTCGGGGCCGGGGCGTCGAGCTTGACCGGATGCTTTACTTTAATTTTGAGGACGAGCGCTTGCGCCCGTATGAGCCATCGCTGCTGGCGGACGTGCTCGACACGTTCTATGCGCTGCATCCTACTGCTCGAACCGAGGGCGCTTACATTTTCTTTGACGAGATCCAGGAAATTCCCGAATGGGGTGCGTTTCTGCGGCGTGTAGTCGATACGGAGAAAACGACCGTCTATGTGACGGGATCTTCTTCTAAGATGCTGTCCTCAGAACTTAAGAGCGAGTTCAGGGGTCGTTCTCTTATACGAGAGCTTTTTCCGTTGAGTTTTTCGGAATACGTTCGATATAAGACGGGGAGCGTTTTCGAGCCAGATGCGACCTTTTCCCCAAGCGATGCAGCGCTGCTTCGACATCATCTGATCGGATATCTTGAACGAGGGGGATTCATCGCGACGCTTGAGCAGACGCCCGCAGACGCGATTCAGCTGCTACAGGAATATGCTTCGCGAACGGTCGCTATGGACGTCGTTGAGCGTTACGACGTCAAGAACCCTCGCCTGGCATCGCTGTTCCTAACGCGGTGTATGGCATCTTCGGGACGAGAGCTGTCGGTGAACAAAGTGTACAACGAGTTCAAGAGCAGGCAGATACCCGTCAGTCGTAATTCGCTCAGCGACTTACTTGAGTATTATGAGGATGCCTACCTGCTGTTCTCCGTGCCGGAGTTCACGCGTTCACTGGCAAATAACATGCGGTCTGCGTCTAAGGTCTACGCTGTCGATCCCGCGATGTTTGGAGCATTCTCTCCCGCATCGGTATTGGACCAGGGCCAGAGGCTCGAGACCGCAGTGTTCAACGCGCTAAGAAGAAGGACTCCCGCGGTGAGGATCGGATCGGTCTGCCGCCTGCTGATCAAAGAGAAGAGCAAAAGCCATGAGGTGGACTTTGTGGCTGGGGACGCACTTCTCATGCGGGCTTATAGCCTGATCCAGGTTAGTGTGGATATGGCAAGTGAGAAAACGCGCGAGCGCGAAATTGCCGCGCTTGATGCCTCGATGGCCCAGTTCGATCTTGGCGAGTCAGCAATCGTTACCATGGATGAGCAGGCCGATATTCCATGCGAACACGGTGTGGTACACGTTGTTCCCGCATGGAAGTGGCTCCTTGCCTAATCATCTACGGATCTGTGGGGCCAGGACCTCCTGGCCCCTTCATCACGGTTGGGGAGCACCATGATGCGCCTGGCTAGTCCTGGGCCTTGATGCTCGGCATCAGAATCTGGGCGAGGTAGTCGGTCTCGAGTTTGGTCGCGGCGTCTGCGTTGCCGTCTTTGCCAACCAGGTCGTTCTTGATCTGGCTATACGTATAGCGGTTGCCGGTCGTAAGCTCGACAAGCTCAATGGCCGTGTCCATGGGGTAGGTTGACACGGGATTCTGGGTGCGCCCGTTGATAGTCTGGGGCACCACGTACGGATAGACGGGGCCGCTGGCATAGACGGTATAACCGTTGCCCAGGCTGACCGTGCCCAAAACCGTATCGCCCTCATCGGGCGTAAAGGTCTCGCCATCGCGCACGGCGACGAGCGTCATGAGCGGCGTATTGGCGTCGTCGCCCAGATAGATGCATAGCGTGCTGCCGTTTTGCCAAGTTGCGACCTTGCCGTACCACTCGACGGGAATATCGAGCTGGTAGAGGTCGGTTGCCTTGTGGCGAGCGTCAGCATCACGGGATGCCTGTGCCTTTTGCGCGCTCACGGCATTGACGGCGGCGTCGCGCCGCGCGGTTGCTGCCTGCTGGAGCACTTTGGCAGCCGCGGCGGAGCTCGCACCGCCCTCCTCGGCATACTTGGCGGCGGCATCGATTTGATCGTCAGTCACCGTGTCGGCCGAAGGCACCTTGAGCTTAAAGGTGGCCTGGGCACTTAAATCCTGTCCATCGCTCTTAACGGTGACCTGCGTCTTGGTGGTCGGGACGGTATAGATGGTGCCGTCGGCCGCGATGGGGGAGGCAGCGATGGAGAGCGTGTAATCGCCGGGCAGCAGTTTGATGCCGCGGCCGTGCTCGTCAACATAGAGCGTTTCGCTCACGGAGGAGCCATCAGCGTCTTGACCGCTCACCTGTACGGGAATCTTGGAGCCGGTGGAACAGTCGAGGCCCGCGGCATGCACGCCAATCTGCACTGACATCATCGTGTGGGCATTGGCGGCGACAGCGGCAGCCTGCTCTTGCTGATATCCGTTCCAGGCAGCATAGCCTGCACCGCCGGCGACGAGCGCGACGGCCACGACACCGGCGACCATCAGATTGCGGCGCTTGGGCGACATCTTGCGATGGCGAACCTCGGCTTCGTGTGCCGAGGGAACGGACGGCAGGGGAATATCGCCCATGGCGATGGTCTCGTCTACGGCTGGTGCGGAACCCAGGCCAGGAAGCTCGCGGGTCAGCGAATCCTCGGCCGGCAAGCTGTCGAGCAAGACGGTTTCCTCGCCCGTGTCGGATCCGGGCTGGTCGTCGGCCTCGCTTTCGGTGTCTTCGTGATCTGCCTCATCTTCGGCAGGCTCAACATCGTCTGCATCCTGATCATCGGACTGCGCCTCGGCTTCCGGCTCATCCTGCACATCAACGCCCGAATCGTCAAACGCAATCTCATCGAGTGAAATTCGGTCTAAGCTCTCCAAGGCCTCAGCGCAAGCTTCTGCATCTTGGGCCGCATCCTCTTGACCCATCGTCTCATCTTTCATATATCCCCCAAGCTCAATATCGGGACAACACTGTACCCAAAAACGGGAGCCCATAGAGCCGCCGTATGATTTGAAATCCGATTTTATATATGCGCATGTTTTTGAATAGATGAATAAGACGCAACGACAAAAGCCCCCGGAAAGCGAGTGAAACGCTTTCCGGGGGCTCTGCGAGACATTGGATTGAAAATCCTGGCGGGCGGGCCTATGCTCAAGTGCCAACAGCGACCAGCACGTTACTCGGCGTGCGCGTAATCAACCTTGGCGCGGCGAGCGGTAGCCTTCTCCCAATCGCTGGTGCCCTCAAAGACATCCTGCTTGTAGGGGTTGCGGCCGAGCTTCTTGGCGCGGTAGGCGATGTAGATGATCGCGGCGACGTTGGCGACCAGTGCGGCAATCGAGACCGCGGTAGCGGCGCCGGGGTCGAGCGTGGAGTGGGTCACAAAGATGGACTCTTCCTGGAAGTAGGGGAACACCTGGGCAAACATGCACCAAATGGCCAGCGTAAAGGCACGGTTCTGGATCCAGCCGCCCTTGTTCCAGATAAAGGCGGCGACGGTGGGCGCCAGCAGCAGCGCAAAGCCGCAGAACCAGGAGTGGGTGGGCAGGCAGTTGTAGGTGTAGCAGAAGTTCCAGATGTCGTAGGCGATGATGTAGACCCAGGTCATGTCGGGCCACAGCATGTCGGTCTGATCCTCGGAGGCGTAGACGCTCCACCAACCGGTCATGCAGAAGATGTTGATGATACCGGCGATGCCGTTGAACACGTTGTTCCAGCCGGCAAGCTGCGTGGCGCCCTCGGAGGTGACCCAGGTGGACTCGCCCAGGACAAAGAAGTGATAGGCGCTCTCGAAGTCGGATACGACGGCGATCATGATGTTGATGGCAACGATCACAAACGGCCACGCGCGGAACCAATGCGCCTTGCCGATCTTGCCCCACTGGTACTTAATGGCAATGAAGCCCCAGCAACCGGCCAGCGCCGCGTATACCTTGGCGTAGTGGAACCAGCTGTTCTGGTACACATGGGTGGGGTTGGTGAGCGCCCACTCGGCACCCTGTGAGACGCCGATGGCGATAGCGACGCAGTAGATGGTCATGGCCAGCGGAGCCACGCCAAAGATGATGGCCGCGCCCAGCTTGGTGCGGCGGCCGACCTCGTTGAGCACGATCAGGCCAATAAAGACCATGGCCCAGCCGGCCCAGTGGATAAGGGTATTGCTACCCCAAACATCGAACAGCATGCTGCTCTCCTTTCACAAGCCCGCGGCCCCTCTTCTGATCGCGGGCAGTTTGGCCAAATGTCGTCAGTTCTGGGGCTTGCGCTCCTGATACTTGGCGGTATAGCCCTCGATATGGAGCGTCGAGGCGATGATTTCCTTGACTGTCTCGTCGGGCACATCGGGGTGCGTGCGGATATACATCAGCAGCCCCATGATGAGGGTGTAGAACGTCTCGTAGACATGGTCGATGCGTAGCTCGTGATGGGCGACAAAATCCACCACGGTGGTATCGCAGATATACTGCGCCACGCGCTGGACCACGTTATGCAAAAAGCCGCCGTAGAGCGCGCCGCTGCTCGAGGTGAGCGTGCTCGGCAACTCGTGGCCGCTCACGACCAGGCGCTTAAAGAGCGGAGCAACGGTGTCGAGTGCGCCTTCGATGTCGCCAACCGTGCGGCTGGCGTTCCACTGCTCGAGCTCGGCGATAAAGCCGTCGATTGCCTCGTCCATAACGGCGGTGACGGCGGCATCCATATCGGCAAAGTAGTGGTAGAACAGCGAACGCGTGCAGCCAGCCCGCTTGGTCACGGCCGATACCGAAAGATGGGACACACCAAGCTCGGCGCTCACGGCGCGCACAGCGGCGAGGATCTCGCGACGGCGCTCGTCGCCCGTCAGGCGTTTTGCCGCGCTATCGGATGCGGGGACGGCATCGACCACAGAGATATCTGCTGCGTTGTTGCCCATGTTTTGCCGCCTTTCATCCTCTTTTGCCTGACCGTTCGCCTAACAGTCTTGAATATTGTTGACGGTTCGTCAATACTATTTTTGACACAATGTCAACAATGGCGGGTGAAAGGCATGGGGGCATGCCCGGCCTGCAAAAAAAGAGGGGCGCTGCGGTCTCGCCGGGCTGTGGCAAGAGAAGGGACGACTATGATTCTCAACGGACCGGGGATTAGCTATACCGAGCCCGATATCGGCGCGGAGTTCGTGCCGCCGATACCGGAGCATCCGCGCGAGGCCATCGTCAAACTGTGTGAGCACTGCACCAACCGCCTGCTGCACCGCGACGAGCTGCTGGGCTACGAGTACTGGTCGTTTGCCGAGGCCGCAACCGACGAGCAGGCCGAAGTGCTCTGCAAGATGAAGATGCGCCGTCCCTATACGCTGCCCGAGATGGTCAAGCTCACCGGCATGCCCGAAGCCGATATCGAGAAGATGCTCGACGACATGAGCTACACGGGTCTGCTCGAGTACAACTGGGAAAACCCCGAGCGCGCCAAGCAGTGGGTGCTGCCCATGCTGGTGCCGGGTTCTGCCGAGTTCCTCAACATGCGCATGGGTCAGCTCGAGGAGCATCCGGTCTATGCCAAGTTCTTTGAGCAGGCGTCCAAGGGACCGCTGTCCAAGGCCACGCCGATGGTGCCGCCCGGCGGTGCCGGCATCGGCATGCATGTCATTCCGGTCGAGAAGGCCATCGATGCCGCGAGCACCTCGGTGCCGATCGAGCATATCGAGCATTGGCTCGACAAATACGATGGCAAATATGCCGCTAGCACCTGCAGCTGCCGCGCGAGCCGTCGCGTGATGGGAGAGGGCTGCGCCGACGACCCGGCCGATTGGTGCATCGCCGTGGGCGATATGGCCGACTACGTGGTCGAGACCGACCGCGGCCATTATGTGACGCGCGAGGAGGTCTACGACATCCTGCGCCAGGCCGAGGACAACGGCTTTGTGCACCAGATCACCAACATCGACGGTGAGAACAAAATCTTCGCCATCTGCAACTGCAACGTCAACGTGTGCTACGCCCTGCGCACTTCGCAGCTGTTCAACACGCCCAACCTGTCGCGCTCAGCCTATGTCGCCAAGGTCGAGAAAGACAAGTGCGTGGCCTGCGGTCGCTGCGTTGAGGTGTGTCCGGCCGGCGCCGCCAAACTGGGCCAGAAGCTCTGCAGCAAAAAGGCCGGCGGCCGCGTGCCCGAGTATCCGCGCCAGGAGCTGCCCGATGCCACCAAGTGGGATCACACCAAGTGGTCGCCCAACTACCGCAACGACAACCGCATCGAGACGCACGAGTCTGGCACCGCGCCCTGCAAGACGGCTTGCCCCGCTCACGTTGCCGTTCAGGGCTACTTAAAGCTTGCGGCGCAGGGCCGCTGCGACGAGGCTCTGGCGCTCATCAAGCGCGAGAACCCGCTGCCCGCTATCTGCGGCCGTGTGTGCAACCGCCGCTGCGAGGATGCCTGCACCCGCGGCCGTGTGGACGCCGCCGTGGCTATCGACGAGGTCAAGAAGTTTATCGCCCAGCGCGATCTGGATGCCGCGACTCGCTATGTCCCACCTGTGGTGACCCCGACGCGTGCCGGCGGCTTCGACCAGAAGATCGCCATCATCGGCGCCGGTCCGGCCGGTCTGTCCTGCGCCTTCTATCTGGCCGAGAAGGGCTACAAGCCCGTCGTGTTCGAGAAAAACGAGCGCCCGGGCGGCATGCTCACCTACGGCATTCCCAGCTTTAAGCTGCAGAAGGATGTTATCGAGGCCGAGGTCGAGGTCATTCGCCTGATGGGTGCCGAGTTCCGCTATGGCGTGGAAGTCGGCCGCGACGTGACGCTCGACGAGCTGCGCGCGCAGGGCTTTAAGGCCTTCTACGTGGCCATTGGCTGCCAGGGCGGCCGCCTTGCCGGCATTCCGGGCGAGGATGCCGAGGATGTGACCGTGGCCGTCGACTTCCTTCGCGAGGTTAACAGCGGCAAGATCGACGCGCTGCCCGGGCGCACCATCGTGGTGGGCGGCGGCAACGTGGCCATCGACGTCGCGCGCAACGCCTGCCGTCTGGGTTCCGAGCACGTTGAGATGTTCTGCCTGGAGAGCGAGGCCCAGATGCCTGCCAGCGAGGAGGAGCGTCGCGAGGCCATTGAGGACGGCGCGCACATTAGCTGCGGCTGGGGCCCCAAGGAGATTCACCTGGACGAGGCCGGTCGTGTGTGCGGTATCACCTTCAAGCGCTGCACGCGTGTCTTTGACGACGAGGGCCGTTTTGCGCCCGAGTATGACGAGAACGACTTGCGCCGTGTCGATGCCGACCGTGTCGTCATGTCCATTGGCCAGTCCATTGTGTGGGGCGACCTGCTGGCTGGCTCCAAGGTGGAGCTCGGCCGCGGCCAGGGTGCCCTTGCCGATCCGCAGACGTACCAGACCGCCGAGCCCGACATCTTTGTGGGCGGCGACGTCTACACTGGCCCCAGCTTTGCCATCGATGCCATTGCCGCCGGTCACGAGGCCGCGGTGTCCATCCATCGCTTTGTGCAGCCGGGCTCCACGCTCACCATCGGCCGCAACCAGCGCCGCTACACCGCGCTTGACCGCGACGATGTTGTGATTGAGAGCTATGACAACGCAAGCCGCGAGGTGGCACGTGTCGACCGCGAGCGCGAGAAGGCTGCGCCCTTTAGCGAGTACGTCGAGACCTTTACCGAGGAGCAGGTGCGCGCCGAGACCGCTCGCTGCTTGGGCTGCGGTGCCTCGATCGTCGACCCCAACAAGTGCATCGGCTGCGGCCTGTGCACCACCAAGTGCGCGTTTGACGCCATCCATCTGGATCGCGACCGCCCCGAGTGCTCCACGATGGTCAAATACGAGCAAAAGCTCCCCAGCCTCGGCAAGTACGCTTTGAAGCGTGCGATCAAAATCAAATTTGGGAAGAAATAAAAAACGCAACAAACAAGAGAACGGCGTAGAGAACGGTTGGACAGCGAGCGAGTCCCAAGCGTGGCGAGGTGCCTTGAAAGAGGAGGGCATAGGGCTTTTGCCCATGCCCGACGATTGAAAGGCAGATCGTCCGTCTGGGGCTCGCGCAGCGTCAAGTCGACCGCCGTTCGTTAGAACGGCGGAAGAAAAAGTGCATGAATTAGGAATCGTCTATCACATCATTCGCGATGTCGAGAATGTGGCGCGCGCCAATGGCGTGAGTCGCGTTTCGAGCGTGACGCTGCTCCTGGGCGAGGTCTCGGGCGTCGTTCCCGATCTGCTGCTTGATGCTTGGCGCTGGGCGGCAGATAAAAAGCCTATCACGCAGGGCGCGGAGCTTATTGTGGAGCCTGTCGAGGCCGTGACGCATTGCGAGGCGTGCGGCTGCGACTACGCGACGGTCGAGCACGGCAAGACCTGCCCCCATTGCGGTAGCGGCGAGACCTATCTGCTGCAGGGCCAGGAGGTCATGATCAAGCAGATCGAGACCCCCGACGAGGACCCGACAGACGCTGCCCCCGACGGCCTATCCGATGCCCCCGATGCCGTCGACGCCGCCAACCCCCTCCACATCGCCTAACTTAGTCGTTGGGGACGTTCTTAAACGACTAGTCATTAAAGAACGTCCCTAACGACTACTTTGCTAGAGCATATTTCTTACCATTAGTCAAGCACCATCTGTTTAAACGAAATAGCCTCAACGCGAGCACATTTGTGTCTGTTTAAAACCGGCAATAATGAACAGCGTGCTCAATTCGGTCATGTAAATAGATCAGCTATCAATCCTCAGCAGCAAATCAGCCAAAATACTGGAATGTAATCAACTTGTAACAAAACAAGACGTTTAAACAAATAATGCTACCTTTTGCAGTTTTTCAAACAATTCTGCTGTATTTGCAGCTATACTCTTTTTTGTCGTGTAGGAATTACGTAGACAAAAAGGAGGTTATGTGATGGTAAGTATTGTTCTTGCTAGCCATGGTGACTTGGCGGCTGGAATCAAGCAGACGGGCTCGATGGTCTTTGGCGATCAGCCGTCTGTAGCCGTGGTCTCGCTCGAGCCGAGCATGGGCCCCGACGACTTCCGCGCCAAGGTCGAGGAGGCAATCGCTTCCTTCGAGGACCAGGAGCAGGTGCTCTTCCTCGTTGATCTGTGGGGCGGCACGCCCTTCAACCAGATCAGCGGTCTCATCGAGGGCCATGATTCCTGGGCTATCGTCACCGGTGTCAACCTGCCTATGCTCATCGAGGCATATTCGCAGCGCTTTGACGCAAAGAACACTGCACATGCGATCGCAAAACATCTCGTGACTGAGGCTAAGGCCGGCGTGCGCGTCAAGCCCGAGTCTCTGGAGCCCGAGGAGAAGAAGCCGGCTGCGGCCGCCGCTGCTCCTGCAGGCGCCATCCCTCCGGGAACGGTCATCGGCGACGGGCACATCAAGATCGCCCACGTCCGTATCGACACCCGTCTGCTTCATGGTCAGGTGGCCACCACGTGGACCAAGCAGATCAACCCCAACCGCATCATCGTGGTTTCCGACGGCGTTGCTCACGACGAGCTCCGCAAGACCATGATCGAGCAGGCTGCCCCTCCGGGAGTCCATGCCAACGTCGTGCCTATCAAGAAGATGGCCGAGGTCGTCAAGGACACCCGCTTTGGTGACACCAAGGCGATGCTGCTGTTCGAGAACCCGCAGGATCTGCTCAAGGCCATCGAGGCCGGCGTCGACATCAAGGAAGTCAACATCGGTTCTATGGCCCACTCCAAGGGCAAGGTCGTCGTTACCAACGCCGTCGCTATGGGCGATGACGACGTCAAGACCCTCGAGGCCCTCAAGGCCAAGGGCGTCAAGTTCGAGGTCCGCAAGGTTCCTTCGGATTCCTCCGAGGATCTCGACGCCATGTTGAAGAAAGCTAAGGCCGAACTGGCCGCTCAAGCATAGTAAAGGAGGGTCCGATACATGTCCGCGCTTACTATTCTTCTAATCGCGATTATCGCGCTGCTTGCCGGTATGGAAGGCATTCTGGATCAGTTCCAGTTCCATCAGCCGCTCGTTGCGTGCACGCTTATCGGTCTCGTAACCGGTCACCTTCAGGAGGGCATCCTCCTGGGCGGCTCGCTTCAGATGATGGCTCTTGGTTGGGCTAACGTCGGCGCCGCTGTTGCGCCTGACGCCGCTCTGGCCTCGGTCGCTTCTTCGATCATCATGGTGCTCGCCCTCAACGGTGGCGCCACCGATTCGGCTAAGGCAGTTACCGCCGCCATCGCCGTCGCCGTGCCTCTGTCCGTCGCCGGCCTGTTCCTGACCATGATCTGCCGTACCCTGGCCACCGCTATGGTCCACGGCATGGACGCCTGCGCCGAGAAGGGCGACTTCGCCGGCATCGAGCGCTGGCAGTACGCCGGCATCCTCATGCAGGGTGTTCGTATCGCCATCCCGGCAGTGCTGCTGTGCATCATCCCGGCCGAGGCCGTTACCAACGCGCTTAACGCTATGCCCGACTGGCTGTCCGGCGGCATGGCTGTCGGCGGCGGCATGGTCGCTTCCGTCGGTTACGCCATGGTCATCAACATGATGGCCACCAAGGAGACCTGGCCGTTCTTTATCCTCGGCTTTGTCCTGGCTGCCATCCCTCAGCTCACGCTGATTGCCCTGGGCCTCATCGGCATCTCCCTTGCCCTCATCTACCTTGGCCTTAAGGACCTGGCCAAGCAGGGTGGCGGCATGGGCGGTGGTTCCGGCGACCCGCTCGGCGACATTCTGAACGATTACGAGTAGGAAGGGAGTGATACATATGGCAGAGAACAAGATTCAGCTTTCTAAGTCCGATCGTCAGAAGGTTTGCTTCCGTCATCAGTTCCTTCAGGGCTCGTGGAACTACGAGCGCATGCAGAACGGTGGCTGGTGCTACGCAATGATCCCTGCGATCAAGAAGCTCTACACCAGCAAGGACGACCAGATTGCCGCGCTTAAGCGCCACCTGGAGTTCTATAACACGCACCCCTATGTTTCCTCCCCCGTCATGGGCGTTACCCTCGCCCTCGAGGAGGAGCGCGCCAACGGTGCCCCGATCGACGACGTCGCCATCCAGGGCGTCAAGGTCGGTATGATGGGCCCGCTCGCCGGCGTCGGCGACCCCGCCTTCTGGTTCACCCTTCGCCCGATCTTGGGTGCTCTGGGTGCTTCCCTGGCTCTGTCTGGCAGCATTGCCGGTCCGCTGCTGTTCTTCTTCGCGTGGAACATTATTCGTTACGCCTTCGAGTGGTACACGCAGGAGTTTGGCTATAAGGTCGGCTCCTCCATCGCCAAGGACCTCTCCGGCGGTCTAATGGGCAAGGTCACCGAGGGTGCTTCCATCCTGGGTATGTTCATCATCGGCGCCCTGGTCGAGCGCTGGGTGTCCATCTCCTTCACCCCGGTCGTCTCCAAGGTCACGCAGTCTGCTGGCGCCTATATCGACTGGGCCAACCTGCCCGCCGGTTCTGAGGGCATCAAGCAGGCATTGACGATGTACAGCTCTGTCGGTGCCAACGCACTCGACCCGGTGAAGGTCACCACGCTTCAGGCCAACCTCGATCAGCTCATCCCCGGCCTTGCCGCCGTGTGCCTGACCCTTCTGGTCTGCAAGCTCCTCAAGAAGAAGGTCAGCCCGATCGTCATCATCCTGGCTCTCTTCGCCGTCGGCATCATCGGTCGCGTCTGCGGCTTCATGTAAGCACGCTTCGGCTTAAGACCGAGAGTTGCTAGGCAAGGGCTTTTGAGCCATTGAAACGGACCGCACCCGGTGGGTACACTGGATGCGGTCCGATTGTTTTTATTGGAGGGTGAGGCGCGCATGGCGCAATCTCAGAACAGCACGGTCGATCTGGCAACGCCGGCAACCTGCCTGATGGGGCTTACCAGTCACGGTAACGTGATGGTGGGCAATAAGGCGTTTGAGTACTATAACGAGCGCAATCCGGAGGATTATATCCAAATCCCGTGGGACGAGGTCGACTATATTGCCGCCGAGGTTTTGCGCGGCACCAAGAAGATTACGCGTTTTGCCATCTTTACCAAAGAGAATGGCCACTTTACGTTTTCGACGCGCAATGACAAGGAAACGCTTCGCGCGGTGCGTAAGTACATTGACGAGGACAAGCTCGTTCGTTCACCCGACTTTATCGATGTGACGGCCAAGGGCGCCAAGAGCATCCCCTCCGTCATCAAGAACCTTTTCCACAAAGGCAACTAGTCGTTGGTAGCGGTGTAAATCTGCTACACTAGTACAACATGCCTCCGTAGCTCAGGGGATAGAGCACCGCTCTCCTAAAGCGGGTGTCGACGGTTCGAATCCGCCCGGGGGCACCAGAAAAATCGCAGGTCAGGAGTTAATTTTGCTTCTGGCCTGTTCTGGTTTTAGGGTTAAGAGCTGCTTTTGTTTGTAAATCTGGTAAGTAAATAATTTAACTTACCGAGTTTTCCACTGAAAACAGGAAATCACCATTTTGGGGATAAAAAGTTTTCAACAGCCGTTAGTCGGTTCCATTTTGGTGAAGCGCTTCCTCAATTTGGGTAAAAATTTTCACCATTTTGATGATTCGACTGCATTGAGTTTTTGATAAAAATGCCTGTTCAGAAGCTTGTGTAATACCCAGTTTGGTGAAACCAATTAATAGAGAAATATACATTAA
The DNA here is from genome assembly GCF_003472325.1 of Collinsella sp. AM12-1. NCBI lineage: Bacteria > Bacillati > Actinomycetota > Coriobacteriia > Coriobacteriales > Coriobacteriaceae > Collinsella > Collinsella sp. AM12-1. The sequence continues at coordinate 292,266 of NZ_QRLS01000001.1, read as the reverse complement.
AGAAATAGGGACGGCGATGCCGTCCCCTTCGCTCGCTGAGCTCGCTGCGCGGTCACGTGCCGTGACCTTGCCGCCGGCTGAGCCGTCGATAAAGAATGGGGACAGCGATGCTGCCCCCTTCGCTCGCTGAGCTCGCTGCGCGGTCACGTGCCGTGACCTTGCCGCCGGCTACGCCGTCGATTGATTCGCTCACTGCGTTCGCTGATTGATTGACCAATCCGTTTTATCGGTGACACCAGTCATCAGCGCAGCAATCGACATGTTGAATCCATTGGCAGTTTTACAGAGGTTTGAAAGACTGACATTTCTTCTTCCGACTTCAATGCTCGCGTAGTAGGAACGATCCATCTCAATCAAATTGGCGAACTGCTCCTGGCTGTACCCGAGTCCAGCGCGGAGCTCTTTGCATCTCATGCCGAATGATTTATGAAGCGTCTTCGTATCCATGACAAAAAGAGTCATGGATTGTTGTATAAAAGCCAACGGACTATATACAACAATCCCAGTTAAGGCGCATAATTATCTCTATTGGAAAGAACTCTGATGCCCAGTCGGATAGGGCACGGAAAAGGAATGGAACAGCACAATGACCCAGGGAAAGCATTTCGCTGCCGGCGGCGATCACTTCGCCGCACTGCCAGGCAAAAAGATTCACACCCCGAAGGGGATCGCGCGTCTGACCGTCACCGCGGCGACCATGGCCGCCATGACCGGATCGAGCCTCATCTCACCGTTCGCGGCATTCGCCCAGACCGGTGACGGGGGCACGCAGCACCCCGCCGTGATGTCGCCGATCGCCGCCCATGCCGGCGCGGCATCCGGTACCGGCGCGAAATCCGCCGCACAGACCATCGCGGACCTGCAGAAGGCGGTCGACGAGGCGAAGGCGAAGGAAGACGCCGCTAAGGCATCCTACGATGAGGCCGCCGGTCCCTACAACGAGGCGGCTTCCGCCCGCGACCAGGCCAAGGCATCCTACGATTCTGCAGTCAGCGCCGGCACGGCAGCCGACCGTGCGGCGATGGACGAGTACGCCCGTCAGGTCGCGGAGGGCAAGGACGCCGCCGATGCCGCCGGCAAGGACCTCGAGCAGGCGAAGGCGGGTCTCGCAGACGCCAAGGCGGATGCATCCGAGAAGGACATAGCGTACCAGTCCGCCCTCAAGGCGGCCCAGGATGCCAAGGACGCCCTCGATAAAGCCAAGGCCGATGCCGTAGGCGCCACCCCGGAGGCTATCAGTGCCGCCGAGCAGGCCGTGCGCGACGCCCAGGATGCCGTGAGCAGGGCGCAGACCGAGCTCGCCAACGCCAACGCGACGCTTGCCGCCGCCCAGTCCAAGCTGGTTGCGGCCCAGTCTGCAAAGGATTCCGCCGATTCTGTCCTCGCTGCAGCCAGGCAGAACAAGGACACGGCGGATGCGAAGGCCGCAGCCGCCAGCGCCGCCTACGAGAAGGCGAAAGCAGACCTCGCCGCAGCGGAGGCCGGTGCGAGCGGTCCAGAGTATGATGCGGCAAAACAGAAGGTCGCGGACGCAGAGGCAGCCCTCGCTGCCGCACGAGCGGCACAGTCCCAGTGCGAGTCCGAGCTCGAGCAGGTACAGCCCGCTGCGGCAACGGCACAGGCCGACCTGAATGATGCCCAGGTGGCCCTCTCCGTAAAGCAGCAGGCCGCGGCCAATGCCGAATCCGGTGTGAACGCCGCCCAGTCCGCCCTCGATGCCGCGAACGCCGCCCTCGATGCGGCCAAGCAGGCGAATGCCGACGCCGTCGCCAAGCTGGATGCCGCGAAGCAGGATTTCAAGGACGCCGAGTCCGCCAAGGCAGCCGCCGACGTAGAGCTCGCGAACGCCAAGGCCGCAAAGGATACTGCAGACGCCGCCGTGACCGCCGCGCAGCAGAAGGTCGATGAGGCCCAGGCGAAACTCGATTCCGCCGACGCGCAGCTCAAGCAGGGAGCCATCGGCTTCTTCCGTGCTATGGGTGCCGATTCAGCCATCGAGATCATTCAGAACTGCACATACAAGGACTACACCGAGGTGGGGAACAGCCTCGACGCGACCAGTCTCGACAACATGCTCGCGGCAATCCCGTACATGAAGTCCATCAACGAGTATCGCAAGTCCGTCGGTCTCTCTGAGCTCCAGGTCACGTACAAGCTCATTGCGGCGGCGATTGCCAACGCGAACTATTCCGATGTCAAGTTTGGGCATTCCATGCAGTTTGATACGAGCGAAAACCTCGCATGGAACTATGGAACCGATCCGAAACCGCAGTGGGTGGACCAGGAAAAGGCTTTCTTCGATCAGGCGGTTCAGGAGCTCTATGGCGTCACCGGTCTAATCGGTAAGGATGCCACAGATTTCTACAAGTCGCACAGTGGAATTGAATCCTATGTCAACCAGCATTTTAAGGTTGCCGGATATCCCGCAACCGTCGGTCACTACCTGCATGTCATCAGCCCTGAAATCGGCTATATGGGCATGGCAGTCTGCAGCAAGGGAACCATGAACGGCTGGAAGACCGACAGCTTCGATACCGCAAACCTGGGTTGGGCAGGCTCCGGTTGGAACATGAACCCCATGTCCGTCGACGAGTACGAGCAGAAGCTGACCTCCTACATCGACGGTCTCAAGAACGCCAAGAGCGCACTCGACGCAGCCAAGGCCGATCTCGCATCCAAGAAGCAGGCAGCCGCCGGTGTCGCCGCAACCGTCCAGCAGAAGCAGGGCGTGGTGGATTCCGCACAGGCAGGTGTCGATGCCGCGAAGCAGGACGTCACCGATGCCCAGCATGCCGTCGATGCCGCAAAGGCTGATGTCACCGCCAAGCAGCAGGGCGTCACGGATGCCCAGACCGAGCTTGATGCGGCGAAATCGGACCTCGAAGTCGCCAACGCGGCAGTCGATACGGCAAAGTCGACCGTCCAGCAGAAGCAGGTCTCCTTAGATGCCGCCAACGCAGCCGTAACGACCGCACAGTCTAAGTTGGATTCCGCCAAGGAGGACACCGCTGCCAAGCAGCAGGGCGTGGACGATGCGAACGCCGACCTCGCGAAGTTCTTCCAGGACGTCGCCGACGCCAAGAAGGCGGTCGATACCGCAAAGAGCGTCCACGATGCGGCGGCAGCCGACCAGGCCGAGAAGACGGCGGTCCTCGCAGCCGCCAAGCAAAAGGCGGACGGCACCGCAAGCACCCTCGCGGATGCCCAGCGTGCCGTCGATGCCGCAAGGACCGACACTGGCGTTGCCGCCGACAAGCTCACCGGCTCCCAGACCGATCTCGAGGACGCACAGTCGAACCTCGACATCCTCACCGGTCTTGCCGCGAAGCTCGCAGAGGCACAGCAGCGCGAGCAGGATGCAGTAAAGGCCGTCAATGACACCAAGGCCGCGCTCGATGCCGCGAAGGCGGATACCATCGCCGCCGAGTCCCTGGTCTCCGCCGCCGAGCAGGCGAAGGCGCAGGCAGACGCCAAGCTGTCGAAGCTGAACTCCATCGATGCCGGCGCGGCGATCGCTTCCGGCCATGATGTGAACGCGGATGACGCCCTCAACGCGCTTTTCGCCGCAGCAGTCGAGGCACGTGCCAAGGTCGCGCCCGCCAAGGCCATCCTGGACGAGAAGCAGGCCGCGGTGGACGGGCTCCAACCCGGCTATGATGCGGCGCTCGCTGCCTACGAGCAGGCGAAGTCCGACCGCATCGCAGCGGAGCAGAAGCTTTCCGATGAGATTGCCCGACAGGATGCGGAGGAGGCCGCAAAGCAGCAGGCCGCAAAGCAGCAGGCGGCATACACCCCGAAGCACCTCGCCGGCACTGATACCGCCCAGCCCGGCAGCCTCGCCCAGACCGGTGACCGCACGGGCCTCATCGGCGAGACGTTCGTCATCGGCGGTACCGTCCTCGTGGCGGCCGGCGTCTTCCTCGACCGGAAGAAGCGCCGCGAGCAGATGTAAAAGCGAGCCGGGCGTTGGATATCGGCTGGTGTCCAACGCCCGGTTTCATGGGCAGGGAGATCGGTGTGAGAACAAGGGCTATTATCGTTGCGCTTCTGGTGTGCCTTTCGGCACCTCAACTTGGATGTGCCAGCGTTGCAAAGCAAGGAAGCGGCTCTACGGAAAGGGCCGCCACAGCGGTAAAGAATAAAGACAAAAAGAAGCCAAGCGAAGAAAAGGCGACGCAAACCTCTGGAACCAAGAACGAGGAGAAGAAAGAATCCGACAGCAAGGACGAGCAGTCCGATGACTCCAAGAAGGAGGATAACAAGTCTTCCGATTCTTCGAAGTCGGACAGCAAGGGCGATTCCTCCCAGTCCAAGCAGAATTCCGGCAATTCGCAGAGTTCCGGCAGCAACAATTCCTCTTCCAACGGCGGCAGCCAGAAGAAGTGGGTTGCCGAGCAGGGCCACTGGGAGACAGATTACAGCCAGGTCTGGGTACCGAATGTAGTGTATACGCGCCATGAACGTTGGATGTGCTCTGTATGCCATGCGACGTTTAACTCAGCAGCCGAAATGGACAATCATGTTATCTCTACCTACGGTGATGCACAACACCCTAATGGAGCTTCTGCAATCAATGATTCGTATACCACCTCTGAAGATCAGGGGCATTATGAACAGCAGGCTACGGGACAACATTGGGTTGTCGACGTCGCCGGCCACTGGGAGTAATGTGCATCGTTCCTCTTCTCTTCCATTCGGTGAATGTTTATTTATTTGTGGGCGGCCGGTTCGGCCGCCTTTTTTAGACGCCCAGTCTGGGAGCAAACGATAGGAAAGCAATCAAACGAGAGACCGTTCCAAAAGAATCCGGCGGTGCCGGATGCTTCGGGCAAAACCTTCCGCAAATCGGTAAGGTCTTCCATCAACTTGCTCCAGCCCTCGCCCGGATTCCGCTGCGCGGTAATGCAAACACTCGGCATCCCTCGCATTCGCATTACCGCTCCGCTCTCGCTACAGCGAATCTCTAACACTCAGCATCCTTCGCGTTAAAAATTCGCTTCCGCTCACGGTCTTCGCTGACACTACGACACCGCGAAGCCTTTCGCTCGAAACGAGGCCTCTCATTTCGTGTCTACGCTACGCTCCGCCCAATCGCCGTAGCAGGCGATTGCAAGATGACTGTGGGTGGTGTTTTTGTGGGTCCATCCGGACCCCAAAAACACCACGCCACAGACCTTGCTTATCGCCTGCTACGGCGATAAGGTTGTTGTGAAGTTGAAACTTCGCGATAAAGAATCGCGAAGTCGATTCTTCATTTTTGGAACGACGCCAGCCGTTCCTCATCAAAAGGAAAGCGAATCGCATAGCAGGTTTTGATCGGAGGCCTCTCCGATCGCTGATTCGTTTTCCGAGGAGGAATCATGAGCAGGCTCCGCCCACACACCGTCAAGGCGTCTCTTTCAAATGACGAGAAGAAAGCCATCGCTGCAATCGCAAAGCGACATGAGATGAGCGAGGCGGAACTCATCCGCTTCGTTTTGTGCAATGCCGACGATCTCGATATCGATTTTGGTTTTTCGGAAATCGCTGACCAGAAATTCCGAACCGATGACATTCACGTCCGGGTCTCGCCGGAAGAAAAAAAGAAAATTGAAAGCAATGCTGATTCCCTTGATATGACTGTCAGTTCGTACGCACGTCGCGTACTGCTCAAAGGGAATGTTAAGAAAATCGATGTCGATCGGGCGTCGATCGACAAGATCTATCACGAGCTTTTGAAGGAAGGAACAAACCTCAATCAGCTGATGTACTTCGTGAACGCCCAGGGGCTTCCTGCGTACAACGAGAAAGCTGTTTTCCGAACGCTTGAAAAGGTTTACCAAAATGCCCGTAAAGTCACTCTCTTCATCGAAGAGCTCGAACAGCGCTATTTCACCGATGGCGGTGAGCTCGATGACCGTCGTTAAGCAGAAAGGTGTTTCGTCCGAGCGCTACGCGAAGCACCTGCGCAAGTACATTAACGGAAAGAATGCTTTGGCCCGCGGCGGCTGGAACCTCGCGAACGGAAAGCACTGGTTTTCCGAAATGGCTATGACGCGGAAGATGTTCCATCACGACAGGCCCGCGCGTGCCGGCGCGAAGAACATAACGATGCTTCATCAGATTCTCGCGTTTCTGCCCGAGGAGTGCAGCTGCAACGGAGGCAAGATGACCCCCGATGCGTGTATGGCCTACGCGGAGCAATGGCTTGCGAAACACTACCCGCATCAACAAGTGATTGTCGCGTTGCATGAGGAAAGCGATAAGGCGGGAAAACGCTACGCGGTTCATATGGCGATTAACCGCACGGATCTTTTGACGGGTAAGCGTTGCGAGACGGGCGGGCGTCGCGGAAAGTACGAACGCGCTGCGTGGGTTCGTGAAATGGACGAGGCCTGGAATCTCGCTCAGCTCGAAAAGGGAAAGAAGAACTCGAAGATTCGAGACCGACAGCCGCGCGACACTGAAAAGAAAATCGTTGAGCGGGGAGAGTACAGTTATAAAAACAATCTGCGCGAGTTGATCCATCTTGCAATCAACGAAGGTCATCCGAAGAATATGGAGCAGTTTAAAAAGTTACTTGCCTCATGGGGCGTAGACATTTTCATCAAGAACAATCGAGTCTATGCGACAGATCTCGATATCAAGGAGGCCGGCAACCCGAAGTGCACTTTCAACCTGACTCGTCTTGACGGGAGGTTTGCGGTCAAGCAACTTGAGGCGGCCTTCAAAAATAACGTGCTGGAGGCCGAGCGAGCCCTTCCTTATGAGAGGCGTTGCGAGATTTACATTCAACGGCTTAAGAAGGCGTATTCGGCGTGGGTCGAGCAGGCAAAGGCGAGCAAGGGCGTCGCCTACAATCTCTTTCCTAAGTTCATCGCACCGAAGTGCGATGAAGATCTGCTCGAGGATCCGGCGGTTCGTGATGAGCTTCTTGCCCGGCGCGGTTACGCAAGGGAGATTCGCAACCGTTACGCCGGCGCCGTTCCCGATGCTGGCGATGACCGCGTTCGCGCCGCAGGACGAGCCCATGGTGGCAACGGCGACATCTCGCCGCAGGTCGATCGTGCGGTCGACCGAGGCGATTACGATCGCGGCGACGCGCCTCGCTAGTTTTGGAAAGCCTATCGTCGGTGCCCTAGCGCGCTGCCATCCAGTGCCGATTCTGCCATACTCGCAATTCGGTGAGGATGGGGAGTATGAACTGATCGGCGGGGGTCAGCCGCTCTGATAGAATCGTCCTTGCTGTCGGCAGCCCTCGTGCCGGGCAGAGCCCTCCATTTGATGGGAGGTGATGCCCATGACCGATTTCACCGAGCTCGTGAAGCTCCTGACCGCTATGGTCTCGCTCCTCACGGCCCTTGTCGGCCTTTCCAAGGCACTCAAGCAGGGTTCGAAGCCCAAAAAGAAAGGCCACCGTCGCTAAGACGATGACCCAACTTCATTAAGCAACGGCTCTGCCCAGCTCTCTACAACTTGGGCTGCCGTCGGCACCATTTTACCCTCCTGACGAGGAATTCGTCCATATTTCAAAAATCAAATCCTGCTCGCGCGTGGGCGTAAACTTATATAGTTGGGCAAATCCGGCAGATTGGAGCTTGAAACATGAGGGATATGCACCTCATGTCGCTCATAAAACGTCTCCTGACCTCGAAGGAGAACGTTTTTTAGCGACAGAAGGAGACATAAATATGATCTGGTTTACCAGCGACACCCACTTCGGGCATGAGAACGTGCTGAAGTTCACCGACCGCCCGTGGGAGACGATTTGGCAGATGAACGACGCCATCGTCGACAACATCAACGGCAAGGTTGCCGTGGACGACGAGCTCTACATCCTGGGGGATTTCTCATTCAAGATGACCGCCCAGGACGCCTACGGGCTGCGCAAGCAGATCGCCTGCAGGCGCATCCACCTCGTCCCGGGAAACCACGACAAGGACTGGACCCAGCCGGCGGTCACGGGCGCCTTCACCGTGGAGCCGCCGATCTGCGTGCTCAAGATCGACGGGCAGAAGATCGTCCTGAGCCATTACCCCATGGCCGACTGGCAGGGCATGAACCATGGATCGTGGCACCTCCACGGGCACATCCACAGCAGCGGCGGCGCGTACAACGAGTTCAACCGCAAGCAGGGCCTTCTGCGCTACGACGTCGGTTGCGATGCCAACGGGCACTCCCCGGTGAGCCTCGATGAGCTGAGGGAATGGTTCGCCGGAGTCGACGAGCCGTGCGGCCGGGTGAAATGGCCCTGGTGGGTCAACGAGACCGGCGACAGACAGGTCGAGCGCGAGCTGGCGGCGTACAAGAGGGAAGAGGTGATCCGATGACGGTCTATGTGACGGGCGACATCCACGGTGGGCTCGACATGCAAAAGCTCCGCGACTGGGAGCTTGGCGATAGTCTTACCAGCGACGACTGTCTCATCGTTGCCGGTGACTTTGGCTTTCCGTGGGACTTTTCTGCCGAGGAATGCGCCGACATCGCCTGGCTGGAGTCGCGCCCCTACACGGCACTGTTCGTCGACGGCAACCACGAGCGCTTCGACCACTGGGAGGAGCGTCCCATGGAACCGTGGCACGGCGGGCTGACGCAGCGCCTGTCGGACACCTCGCCCATTCGGCGCCTGACGCGCGGCGAGGTCTTTGAGCTCGACGGTTCGACAATCTTCACCATGGGCGGTGCCACGAGCGTGGACAGGGAATACCGCGTGCCGTATTCCAGTTGGTGGCCTCAGGAGCTCCCGGATGAGTGCGAATTCGATGCCGCGCGGGCAAAGCTCGACGAGGTCGGCTGGAAGGTCGACTGCGTCATCACCCATACCTGCGCCACGCGTATGCTCTCGCCGACGCTCTACCCGGACCCAGGCTGGGAACGCCCTGATGTGGACCGGCTGACCGGATTCCTCGATGAGCTCGAGGACCGCCTGGACTATAAGCACTGGTATTACGGCCATTTTCACCGAGACGGCAACCCGGACGAACGGCACACGGTGCTGTATGACCGAATCGTGAGACTCGGGGACAAACTCCTGCCGTGGGGTGCGTACCGATGACGGTCTATGTGACAGGCGACGTGCACGGCAGGGCCGAGTACGGGTCCAGCCGGTTTGCATTCAAAAATTGGCCGCTGGGCCGGACCCTGACGCGCGATGACGCGGTGATCGTGGCCGGCGACTTCGGCTTTGTCTGGGACGGCTCGAATGCTGAGAGGTATTGGCTCGATTGGTTTGAGTCAAAACCATGGACCACGTGTTTCGTAGACGGCAACCACGAGAACCACCGGATGCTGGCAGAACTGCCGGTGCGGGAGTGGAACGGCGGCCTCGTCCATGAGGCGCGACCGCACGTACTGCACCTGATGCGCGGAGAGGTGTTCGATATCGACGGGTTCACAGTCCTTGCCATGGGCGGCGCCGCGAGCAACGACAGGCAGTATCGCAAGGAGGGGAGGAGCTGGTGGCCCGAGGAGATGCCGAGCGAGGAAGAGATGGACCACTGCCGCGCCTCGCTCAACCGCGTAGCCTGGAGGGTCGACTACGTGGTGAGTCACGAGGCTCCTGCTGCCCTGGCTAGAGAGCTGTGCCGCGAGCGCGGACGTGAGTGCGGCGGGGATACGCTGCAAACTTTCCTGGGCGAGCTCGACGGGCGGCTCGACTATCGCATCTGGCTCTTCGGGCATTACCACGGCGACGAATGGCGCGACGACAGGCATCGCCTGGTCTATCGAGACATCGTGCCGATCGAAAGTGCTGCGCCCGGTTCTCAGTTCTAGAAACCCCCTAGAAATGCTCTAGAGGGTTTCTAGAAAATTAGATGCTATGCGACCTACTCATCCTTCATCTGGGTCATGGCCTCGACCTTGGCCTCGGCCGCGGCTGCCCGCTGCTCGGAGGCGGCGAGGCGGTCCTTGAGGGCGGCTACCGCGGCCATCAGGTCGTGCTGGGCCAGGAGCGCATCGCTCAGCTCGGCCTGGGCTTTCAACGCGGCGTCACGCTCGACGCGCAGGCGCTCGATCTCATCGGCCATGGCTTCAGCCTCGGCGCGGAGCTGAACGACCTGCCTGTCGAGCTCCTTAGCACGGGAGGAGTACCTGACGCTTGCGGCGTGGAGCTCGTTGTTCTCGAGCTCGAGGCTCGCGGTATCGAGCTCGAACTTCTCCTCTATAAAGGCAATCCGCTCATTGCAGTCGGCCTCAAGTCTTTCGTTCCGATCCGTCGCCTCGACGAGCTTGCGGCTGAATTCATCCACCTGGGCCATGAGCAGTGCGTTCTCGGTCATGAGGCTGCCCGTCTCGCGCAGCAGCTTCTCCCGCCATGTCGCCTCGATCCGCTCGGCGGCCTCATCGAGGACGGACTTCACGCCGGGCGTCTCGCTGATTTTTCTCTCGTTTGGGTTGTCTGTCATCGTGCGGCACTCCAATCAACAATGGGCATGGCTCCGCCATGCCGTACGGCTGGGAACAAATACGCGGCCGCTGTTGAGTTGTGTTTGTCCTGCGCTTGGTGAGTTCTAAAAGGCGTCTCAAGTCATGCATTCACGCAGGTTTTCGGTTGGAGAAATACCGCACGTTTTCATGGTATCACGCGCCTTAAAGACCATGAATGGACGGCCATATCGATTCGTTGAAAATGGCACCTACGACGTGTTGGTGGCGGGAGAGTGATGGCGTTAAAGATGTCGAGAATGATTATGGGATTGTTTTAGATGCGGGCATGAAAAAGGGTCGAATCGAAGTGTCTGGCCGGACGCCAATTGTCCGGGAACTGTTTCGGTTCGACCCTGTTTCATTTTACATCCGCGGCATGCTCTTATAGACGCCCGGCGATTACCGACCTTCACGACCTCGATGACGGTTTCTCCGTCCTCGATTCTTACCAGATTGCGGTAGACATCGCTGCGCGAACGGTCGGATATCATTTGAGCCAGAATCCTCTTCTGTTGAAGCGGATTCTAGCTCAGTGGTTTTTAACTCGGTTGTTTGACAGAGGCCCACGTCGATAGTCGGTCTGTGGACTTATGATTTCGGGGGCTCCCAAGCGTTTTCAATCGCGGCGCGGTAGATTGTAGCGTAATTAAGCATCCAGCTGCCATCGCCCGCTTTTTGAATAAACCCCTTTTCCTTCAAAGAGGTATAGGCCCGGGAGATCGTGTTCTTACTCAGGTGGTAGCGCTCCTCAATCCATTTGCTTTTTGCGTAAAAGCCCATGGCTCGTTTGTTTTTGGAAGGATTTCCAAGCTTCCATACTAGGCCGAGGATGAGGCGCTCGGCAGCGACAGTGGTGGCACAACACGCCCAGTCGGGCACTGAAATAAAATTCGCGTTATCCATTTTCCTTCTAATCTCTCGTTGCTCAGTAACATCATCGGAATATCTGTCGGAAATCGACGGTAGCTCGCTCATGTTTACCGCCTAGTCAAGGTGGGCGGTACGACCTTCAAGCTGCTTGAAAAGTTCGTAGAACGAGCTTTCAAACATGTAATTCGAGCGATGGATTTGGATGAGCTTGCCGGACTCGCGCATAAACTTGCGCGCGGTGTTTTCGCTCCAGCCAGTGAGTTCGCGGATATCGTTAACGCGGAGCAACCGATCGCACTGAGCGGCACCAGTGGGGAAAGTCGGTGTGGACGCCTGAGTGCTAATCTTTGGTGTAGCCATGATGAGCTATCCTTTCAATGAGGGCCCTCCCTGTGCTTGTAAGACTTACCAGGTTCATAAGCACTTGGGGGGCCGGTTTCTATGACTACATGCGCAGCCATCTGACAGCTTTAGCATGTATTAAAACTCATTAGTTGTCAATCAAATAAAGCATCTACCTGCGGAAACGGTATTATAGTACCGTAATATTATGAATAAAACGATGAATGAAAAACATGCTATTTCTCGCTTCTCTGTATATAGGCGTTGATGAAGTCTTCGTAGCCTTTAACCGCTTTTATTTCTGATTGTTGAACGAGGCTTGTATACGTTTTGAGCGTGATATTGGGGTCCGCGTGGCCAAGAATACCTTGCACGCTTCTAACGTCCGATCCGTTCGCCAGCATAAAAGTGCTTACGCAATGCCTGAGCTGATGCGGGCAGATGCCCTTATATAGTTTTCCGCCAGTCGAATTGTTCGGCTCATAGATTCCAAGATTGCAGCTAACTGCGAAATCGCGAAACCAATGGTTGAAGATGTAGTTTTTCATGTGACAGACAGTAGGGACCCCTTGCTCGACAGCAATATCGCTAATGATGGGAGTGCTGCCAGTCTGGGACAGCCCCAGAGAGGCCAGGAGCTCTTTTTGTATGGCTGACCATGATTGAAGACGTTCGGCCAAGGTTTCTCCAACGGGGATTTTGCGTTGGCTTTCTTGTGACTTGGGTGCCCTCAGTTCATGGTCGTTGGTGTACTGCCTGTCAATTTTCAAGGTTTTATTGGCAGGGTCCCAATCGCGCCATTCGAGGCCCAGCATCTCGCCTTTCCGCATACCCGTATACACTAGTACTAGCGTACCAACAGCTTCGGCGGTGAGCTCAATGTGTTGAAGATGTGTGCATAGGGTAGCTACTTGGTCGATTGTCAGTGATTCTCTTTTGTTGCGTGGTCTGCGAACATGAACGGTAGCGCAGGGGTTTCGGTCAATTATTCTCTTTGCGACTGCATTCGACAGAATCTGACGCAGTTTCGAATTGATTCGTACAAGCTCTGATGGTTTGTATTTTCCCGTACGACGAGCTTCGGCATATGCTTCTTCGATTAGATCGGGAGTTAGCCCCTCAATTGTCTGAAACGCACCGAATAGGTCTTCGATATGCCTGCAATCGTACGCTTCTCTTTCATAGCTCGTTGGCGCAAGCTCGGTGTTCCTATTTTCATGAAAGGCCCAGCAGTAGGACGCAAGCAAAGTGGGCTTTTTAGTTTTAGTGATCGTGCCAGAGGAGTTGATTTCAGCCAGCTTGGCCTGCATTGCAGCCTTAGCTTCTGTTTTAGTCTTGCAGCGAACCGTATAAGTTGGGGATCGTTTGTAGCGCCCTGTCTTCGGGTCCTTGACTCCAAGGGAAAAATAATAGCGATAGGTGTTAGGTGATCTCTTGTCTTTCCAACACGTGCCTCTTCCGCTAATTAGTGGCTGTTCTGACATCTTTGCACTCCGTTTCTTTGAATAGTTTTCAACAATTCATTGAGTGCAGTTTAGCTAAAGCTGTTAGTAATATGTTTGTAAAAGCGTAGGCGCAGCTACCGGAGGTAAAAGACACAAACTGCTATGTTTATCTGCGGTTATATGGTGTTCAATGATGCTTGATGAATAGTAGGGGGTAGCATTAAATCATATCTCCTAAAGCGGGTGTCGACGGTTCGAATCCGCCCGGGGGCACCAGAGATTTGACGAGCCCGGTACCGCCACGGTGCCGGGCTCTTCTGGTCTAAGGGCAGGATTCGGACCGTCGACACCCGCGTCACTCATTTCCCCGCGGGGGGAGTTTTCGAATCCGCCCGGGGGCACCAGAGATTTGACGAGCCCGGTACCGCCACGGTGCCGGGCTCTTCTGGTCTAAGGGCAGGATTCGGACCGTCGACACCCGCGTCACTCATTTCCCCGCGGGGGGAGTTTTCGAATCCGCCCGGGGGCACCAGAGATTTGACGAGCCCGGTACCGCCACGGTGCCGGGCTCTTCTGGTCTAAGGGCAGGATTCGGACCGTCGACACCCGCGTCACTCATTTCCCCGCGGGGGGAGTTTTCGAATCCGCCCGGGGGCACCAGAGATTTGACGAGCCCGGTACCGCCACGGTGCCGGGCTCTTCTGGTCTAAGGGCAGGATTCGGACCGTCGACACCCGCGTCACTCATTTCCCCGCGGGGGGAGTTTTCGAATCCGCCCGGGGGCACCAGAGATTTGACGAGCCCGGTACCGCCACGGTGCCGGGCTCTTCTGGTCTAAGGGCAGGATTCGGACCGTCGACACCCGCGTCACTCATTTCCCCGCGGGGGGAGTTTTCGAATCCGCCCGGGGGCACCAGAGATTTGACGAGCCCGGTACCGCCACGGTGCCGGGCTCTTCTGGTCTAAGGGCAGGATTCGGACCGTCGACACCCGCGTCACTCATTTCCCCGCGGGGGGAGTTTTCGAATCCGCCCGGGGGCACCAGAGATTTGACGAGCCCGGTACCGCCACGGTGCCGGGCTCTTCTGGTCTAAAGCCACGTTCATCCATGGGCGGCAATCCCACGTCAAAAGAAAAGCGCCCGCTTGCTGGGGGAGCAAGCGGGCGCTTCTGAGCGAATGTGTTTGCGGTCTAAACCGCCCGGAGCAACAAGCGATCTGCGTTAGTTGCTAGACTCGGAGTCGTTGCCGGAGCCGGAACCGGAGATGGAAACCGTCAGCGTGATCGTGGTGTCGGTGGATTGCTTACCGGTGGGGGAGACGCCCGTAACGGTAGCATTCTCGTTGCCGCTCACAGGGTTGCCGTTCTGGTCACAGAAGCCGATGTTGTAGAAACCGGCGTTGTTGAGCGCGGTGACGGCGGCGGAGATGCTCTTGCCGTACAGGTTGCCCGGGACGCTGGCCTTGCCGGACTTCTTGGCGATGACGACGGTGATCGTGGCACCGGGCTTCTGCTTGCCGCTGGGGTTCCAGCTAATTACGGTGCCCTCGGTAACCGAGTCGTTTTCCTGGTAGCTCACATCGACGCCAAAGCCAGCCATGTCGAGAGCGTTGCGCGCCTGGGCCTCGGTCATGTCGGTCAGATCGGGCACCGAGGTGGTGTCCGGGCCGCTGGAGACCTTGTACGAGATAGTCGTGCCCTTCTCGACCTCCTTGCCGGCAACGGTGCTCTGCTCAAAGACCTGGCCCTCTTCGGCCTCATTGGCTTCCTCCGAAGCGCTGCCCTTCAGGCCCACGCTTGCCAGTGCGGCCTCGGCCTGGTCCTTGGTCAGGCCGACGAGCTGCGGAACCTCAACCTTTTCGGAGGGCTTAGGGCCCTTGGAGATTACCAGGTTCACCCTCGTGCCCTTGGCCTTCTTGGTGTTACCGTTGGGGGTCTGCTCGGCGACCTTTCCCTCGTCGACATCGTCGTTGTAGCTCTGGTCGACGGTGCCAACCTCAAGGCCGGCTTCCTTGATCTGCTCAATAGCGGTTTCCTGGTCCTTGCCCAGCACGTCGGGCACCGTGACCTGTTCACCGCTGAACATGCCCGTGGCAAAGGCCACTACAACGCCAATCACGGCGACAGCGGCAATTACGGCGGCAATGATCTTGTTCTTGTTGGACTTAGGCTTCTCGACCTCGTAGGAGCCCGTGGAGCCCGAGACAGCGCTACGGGCGGTGTTCTGACCGCTCACACCCGAGACGGGACGAACCATAGCGCGCGTTGAGTCGGAAAGCTCGCGGGTCTTGGTGGCACCCAGGTCGCCGGCGGCACCGATGATGCGCGTGGGCTCCGAGACGTTGACGGCACGGCCGGACAGGTAGCTGTTGAGCACCTGGCGCAGCTCGTCGGCCGTCTGGAAGCGGTTTGCCGGGTCCTTCTCCATGCACTTGAGGATGATGCGCTCCAGGTCGGCATCGACGCCGGAGTTGATCTGGCTCGGCGGGATGGGGAGCTCGTTGACCTGCTTGAGCGCGACCGAGATGACGTCGTCGCCGTCAAAGGGAACGCGGCCGGTGGCGCACTCGTACATGACGACACCCAGCGAGTAGATATCCGAGGTGGGGCCGAGGTCCTGGCCGCGGGTCTGCTCGGGGCTTACATAGTGGGCGGTGCCCAGCACGTTGTTATCTTGCGTGAGGTGGCTGTTCTTGGCGCGTGCGATGCCAAAATCCATGACCTTGATGTTGCCGTCGGGCAGCACCATGATGTTTTGCGGCTTAATGTCGCGGTGGATGATCTCGTGCTTGTGTGCGACCGAAAGCGCGGAGCTGATCTGCGAGCCGATCTGCGCGACCTTCTTGGGATCGAGGGCGCCGTGGCTCTTGATGCCGCTCTTAAGGTCGGTACCGCGCAAGTACTCCATGACGATGTAATAGGTGTCGCCGTCCTTGCCCCAGTCGTAGACGCCCACGATATAGGGGGAGGACAGGCCGGCAGCTGCCTGGGCCTCCTGCTTAAAGCGGGCGGCGAAGGTGGCGTCGCCGGCATACTGCGGCAGCATGATCTTGACGGCAACCGTGCGGTCGAGGACCTGATCCTGTGCACGGAAGACGGTCGCCATACCGCCCGTTCCCACCTTATCCTTGAGGAGGTATCTTCCCCCGAGGACCCTCTGTTCCATTCCTGCTCCTAACATAACTATTCGCTCAACGATGTGTGTAGTACCAAATGTGTGGCCGCTGGGGCCGTGTGGCGCGTTGCCGCTAGCTCATCGGCCGCGGCGCGCCCCAAGTATCCGCTTTGATCACGGGCATCACGCTCCCTGTGCGGCGAGCGCCGCGGTCAGGACGATGCCGGCAATCTTGGCCGCCTCGACGTCGTGTTTGTCGAAATCCTCCAGGGCCACCGAGATGGCAACCGTGGGTGAATCGTAAGGTGCAAAGCCAACAAACATAGAGTTGACGTTGGTGCCGCCGGTCTCGGCCGAACCCGTCTTGCCGGCAACCTTGACGCCCGGAATCTGGGCATCGGTGCCGGTACCGGACTGGACGACGGCGAGCATGGCCTGCTTGACCTGGTCGGCCGTGGCAGAGCTGACGGCCTGGCCCAGCGAGCGGGACTGCGTGGTCTTAACAACGGTTCCGTCCGGGGCGAGTATCTGGGAAACAAAGAACGGGTCCATGACCACGCCGCTGTTGGCGATAGCTGCAGCGATCACGCAATTCTGCATAACGGTGGTCTGCGGGCCAGGCGTGTGGTCCATGCCGACGGGCTGGCCGGCGCCTGCCCAAGCGGTCTCCCACTCGGTCATAAGCGACGGGTCGGCCATGATGGAAGCCGCGGTGGTCAGATCCTGACCGAGCTTTTGACCGTAGCCAAAGGCGTTGGCAAACTGGACGAGCGAGCTGGCGCCGACCTCATTTGCCACCTGGCCAAAGACGACGTTGGACGACACGGCGAAGGCCTGCTGCAGGCTGATGGTGCCGTAGCTCTCGTTGGCAGAGTTGGTGACCGGCGCGTTGCCAATATCCATGGAGCCGGGCGCCTGGTACGTGCTGGTAAGGCTGGCGGTGCCGGTTTCGAGCGCCGCGGAGAGTGTGACGACCTTAAAGGTCGAGCCCGGGGTGTAGAGCGCGTCCATGGCGCGGTCGTACATGGAGCCGTCCTCGCCGCCGCCCGACTGGAGCAGCGCATCGATGTTGGTGTTGTCGTAGGTGGGCGAGCTCGCGCACGCAAGGACCGCACCGGTGCGCGGATCCATGACCACCACAGCGCCCTTAAAGCCCTTGAGCGCCTGCTCGGCAGCCGTCTGGATGCGCGAGTCGATGGTGAGCTTGGCGGTATTGCCCGGCTGGGTCTGCCCCGCGAGCGACGCGATGGCGTTGTTCCAGCTGGAGTAATCCTTGGAGCCGGTGAGCGTATCGTTCATGACGCTCTCGATGCCGGCGGTGCCGTATTGCTGGCTCACGTAGCCCACCACGTGCGCGGCCATGTTGCCGTTGGGGTAGGAACGGGCGTAGGTGCCGTCCTCCTGCTGCAGCGACTCGGCTAGTGTCACGCCGTCGGACGTGATGATGGAGCCGCGCTGGATGTACTTGGAGCGGGCGATGGTGTGGTTGTTGGTCGGCATGTCCTGGTAGTCCTTCGCCTTGATGACCTGGACATAGGTGAGGTTGCCGATAAGGATGGCGAACAGCGCCGTAAAGGCAAACACGGCACGAGTCAGACGGTTGGCAAGTGCCACGCGGCCGAGCACGCCGGACTCAGGCGTGTCGAGCAGGCGACGACGCATGCGAGAACCCGCGGAGTGGTTGCCGTGGCCGTAGGAAGATGCGCTGGCAAAACGTGTGCCGGTCGGGGCGGCGGCGGATGCGACCTGGTCATCGGTGATGGCGGCCATGGTGCCGGTGCCGGTGAGCTCGGCTTCGCGTCCGGTTGCCTCATCGCCGGCGCGCAGCAGCAGCGCGACGATGATAAAACTCGCCAACAGCGAGGAGCCGCCCTGGCTCATAAAGGGCAGGGTGACGCCGGTCAGCGGGATTAGGCGGGTTACGCCGCCAACGATTAAGAATGCCTGGAAGCTGATGGCCGCCGTAAGGCCGGTCGCGCTAAAGGCGGCAAGGTCGGACTTGGCGCGGGCTGCCGTGGTGAGGCCGCGCACGGCAAAAAGCATAAACAGGATGAGCACGGCGCCGCCGCCCAAAAGGCCCATTTCCTCGCCGATGGCCGAGAAGATAAAGTCAGACTCGACGACGGGGATGTTGTTTGCCATGCCGTTGCCAATGCCGACGCCAACCAGGCCGCCGTCAGCCAGCGAGTAAAGTGACTGTACGATCTGGTAGCCCTGGCCCTGGGCGTCCTTAAACGGATCGGCCCAGATCTGGAAACGCACCTGCACGTGCGACAGGAACTTGTAGGCGCCCACGGCTCCAACGGCCAGCAGCGCAAGGCCGATGATGACGTACGAAAAGCGTCCCGTGGCAACATAGAGCATCAGCAAAAAGATGGTGTAGAACAGGACGGCCGAGCCCAGGTCGCGTTCGAAGACGACGATGAGCAGGCACACGCCCCACACGGCAAACAGCGGCAGCAGCAGGCGGAAGCGCGGAATCTTGAGGCCCAGGACCTTGCGGTTGGAGATGGAGAGCAGCTCGCGGTTCTCGGCCAGATAGCCTGCCAGGAACAGGACGATGAAGACCTTGGCGAACTCGCCGGGCTGGATGGTGAAGCCCGCGATGCGAATCCACAGCTTGGAGCCCGAAATCGTGGTGCCGATAAAGATCGGCAGCATCAGCAGGATGATGCCGATAATGCCAAAGGTGTACTTGTAGCGCATGACCACGTCGAGGTTCTTGACCAGCGCGAGCGTTCCCACCATGAGCGCCACCGAGACAAACAAGATGATGAGCTGCGAGATGGCGAGGTCGGGGGCTAGGCGCGTCACGAATGTGATGCCGATGCCCGAGAGCACAAAGACGATGGGCAGGATGGCGGGGTCGGCGCCGGGCGCCAGGATGCGCACGGCGATATGCGCCGCGGCGAAGGCGGCAAAGAGGCCGATCGGCACGGCGAGCGTCTCAAAGGAAATCGTGGCACCCGCGGTGAGCACGTACATCGCATAGAGCAGGATGACGGGGAACGCCGAGGCGATGAGCAAGAGCAGTTCGGTGTTGCGGCGACTCATAAGCGGCACTCCCTTTCTAATTCTTATCGGAGGCTTCGGCCTCGGCTGACTGTTCGGCGGTTTTCTCGGAATCTGACTCGGAGGTGGATTTCTGATCGGTGTTGTCGCGAATCGTTTGCGCGTCAATCACCTGACGGGTCTGCTCCTCGTCAATCTGATGGCGGTACTTGGAAATGGTGTCCTGCGCATCGTCGACACTCGTTTGCGTAATGCCTGCCTTCAGGCGGTTTTGCGTGTCTTCGGGCAGGTCGGACAGTTTGATGCTGGTTTCGCTCTCGAGCCAGTGGAGCTCGACCCCGAGTGTCTTGCCGGGCAGGCCGCGCCAGACGGCGACATTGCCGTGGTAGGTTCCCAAGTAATAGGAGCCGGTGATGCCCGTGTATGCCCAGATGCCTGCTACCAGCACAAAGACAAGGGCCAAGATGGCGGCGATGGTGACATTGCGGCGTCGGACGCGTTTTGCCTCGCGCATGACGCCGTCGTCGACCAGGTCGACGACCACCACGGTCACATTGTCGTGGCCTCCGGCGGCGAGCGCCGCGTCCACCAGGTTGTCGACACAGATCTGTGCGGTCGAGGACTGCGTAGCGATATTCTCGATATCGCTATCGGGAATCATGCTCGAAAGACCGTCGGAGCACAGAATCAGGCGGTCGCCTTCCTCGATGTGCAGGGTAAAGTGGTCGGCATACATGGCGGGATCCGAGCCCAGCGCGCGGGTGATGACCGAGCGGTTGGGGTGGACGCGGGCCTCGTCGGCCGTAATCTCGCCGGCATCCACGAGCTCCTCCACGTAGGAGTGGTCGCGGGTCACGCGGATGAGCGTACCCTCGTGGAGCAGGTAGGCGCGCGAGTCGCCCACGTGGGCGATGGCGAGCGTGTCGTTTTCGATGTAGGCGCAGGTGGCCGTGCATCCCATGCCGGGTTTGCCCAGGCCGTTGAGGGCGGCCTCGATCACGGCGGCGTTGGCGGCCTCGACGGCTGCGGCCAGGCGCGCGGCGTCGGCGGACTGCGGCGCCGTCTTGGCGATGGTCTCGACGGCGATGGAGGATGCCACCTCGCCGGCGGCGTGTCCTCCCATGCCGTCGCACACGCAAAAGAGCGGCGACTGCACCAGATAGGAGTCCTCATTGTGCGGGCGTACACATCCGACGTCGGAGCGGGCGCCCCACATAAGCTGCGTGGTGGTGCCGGCGTCGTAGGTCGAGTCGGTCTCGATGCGCTCGTCGGTCAGCGGCTCAAAGCTCATGGTCGAGCCGGGATCTTTGAGCTTTGCCTCCACGGCGGCGACATCGATCTCGGCGGTGTCGCCGGGGGAGACGGTGTCGGCATCGTTGCCCGACTTGGCGTCGGAGATGTCCGGAAGGTTGAGATCTTCGGTTACGCGGTCGGCGGGATCGCCGTCCTGCTGCGGCTCGACAGCCGTCGGCTCGGGCGTCGCAAAGTGCGACGGCGCGGGCGTGCTCTGGGGTTGAGCAGAGGGCTCGGGAGCTGCGGCGGGCGCGGCAACGGGCCGCTCAACTTCGACAGGCGTTGCGGACGCGGGTGCCGCCTCGCTTGCCGGGGCGACGGGGAATACCGGCGCGGCAGGCTCGGGGGCTGCAAACACGGCAGCGCTCTCGTTCATCGCCTCGGCGACGGGCTCGGCAAAGTGAGCCGGTGCGGGCGTTGTCTCCGGTTCCGCGGGCGGCTCGGCAGCGTGCGCCCCGATGGGGGCGTCGAGCTGCTCGGTGTCGGCATCCTCGTCATCGACGAGTGCCGGATATTCTTGAGTTACATGCGAAAGAGGCAGGGAGAACACGGTGTCCTCGGGCTTCACGGTCGCAGGGCGCGCCGGAGCGGCATGGGCCGGCGCAGCTGCGGGGGCAGTCGGCGTCTCGGGCATGGTTGCGGACTTGTTCTCCTCGTCGATCATCGACGGTTCACCTTCATGACCACGTCGCCAATCTGGACCTCGTCACCCTCGCGCAGCGTTGCGGGCTCCACGAGCTGGCGGCCGTTGACGAGCGTGCCGTTAAGCGAGTTGAGGTCCTCGATGATGAGCGCCGGGCCCTGCAGCGAAAAGCGCGCATGCGAGGCCGAGACGAACGGTTCGTTGATGCAGATGTCCGAAGATGGCGAGCGACCGACGATGACGGGGCCGAGCATGTCTACGTGGATGCCGCGGATACCGCGCGGACCCTTGTCCACATCGATCGTCCAGATAGCCGAGTCGCGACGCTGCCCGCGCACAAGTCCCACGCCGGTCTTCATGACGGCGAACAGGAAGATATAGAGCAGGGCGACCAGGACGATGCGGCCTGCAAAAAGGACGATATCGATGTTCATAAGAGACTATCCCCTAAATTCAAAGGTGCTCAGGCCAAACGTCAGCAGATCGCCGTTGCGCAGCGGGCAGCGCGTAATGCGGCGGTTGTTGACGAGCGTGCCGTTGGTGGAATTGAGGTCCTCGATCGACCAATCCGAGCCCGTAAAGGTGAGCTGGGCGTGGCGGCGCGACACGTTGGGGTCGCGCAGGGCAATATCGGAAACTGAGCGCTCGCGACCGATAGTCACCTGTGCGGAGGTGATGCTATGGCTCTCGCCGCTCACGACGTCGACGAGCTGGGCGAGCGGGCGCTGCGGGGCGCGAGTGCTCGCCATGTTGGAGGCGATGCCGGCTGCGGCGCCTAGGCCCACGGCGGCACCGGTCGCGGCGGCTCCGCCCATGCCGGCAAGCGCGTCGCGCGAGACGGTCTGCGGCACCGGGATAGGAGCGGCGGGGTCGGGGACGCTAGGCGCGAAGGGATCTGCTACGGCAAGCGGGTCAGGAGCGGCGGCGCGAGGCGTCGGCTGCTGCTGGGGCATGGCGGCGGGGCGCTGCGGCTGCGGGGCAGCAAACTGCTGCTGGCCGGCGCGCGGGGCGCTGGCGGCACGGCTTGCCGCGGAGTTGTTTTGGCCCAGACCGTTTTGATAGGCGCGCTCTTCTTCGTACAGGCGGCCGAGCGTGGGGGCATCGACGTTCTCGGCAAAGACCGAGAACTTGCCGGCGCGCAGCTGCGGATCGATCATAAAGCGCACGAGGGGCTCGCCGACAAAGACATAGCGGCGCTTTTCGGCCTGCGCCTTCACAAACTCGCGGACCTCGCGCGAAAGCTCGGGGTAGAACGGGGCGAGCATGGGATCGTCGTCGGCGGCGATCAGGATGGTATAGAGTGCCGGCGCCGTGTTGACGCCGTTGATCACCAGAGTCTGATCCTCCATGTCGCGAGCGGCCTGCTTGGCAAGCTTCTTAAAGGAGAACGGGGCACGGGTGGCACCGAAGATGCCGGCCACGTGGTCCTCGAAGATGTTCAGGAAGTTCACGAAAGATCACTCTCCGTATAGGTTCTTTGGTATCCGAGCAAATATAGGCATATCCCAACGATTATAGAGGATAGGGTTCCCGCAACCGCCGCCTTGGCGACGACCGCGGCTGCAAGGCTGGCAATTTCCATATGGTGTGCAAGACAGGACGCCGCTGCGCAGCCGATGCCGGCGACAGCGATGGCGGCGATTACGGCAAGGTTTGAGCCCTGATCGGCACGCTTGGCATGGGCGTTGAGCAGCGCAGATGACGCCGCGGCAGTTGCCGCTACCAGCACAAAGGCAGCCCAAAGGAGTGGGTCTCCCAGCGCTGCGGCAACGTTACCGAGCCCCAGCACGCCTCCGGCTGAAAGCGCGACCGTGGCCAGACGGGCAAAAAGTGCGCCCATGCCCGTTGCCGCGGCGGCGCTTGCCGGGCCGAGCCAAAATGACGCGACGCCGGCGGTGACCCCAGCTGCCAGGAAGGTATTGCCGGTCAGACAGCCAAGCGCGAGTGCACAGGTGAGTGCGGCGCTCGCGGCAGCCTCGGTGCGACCCCAGGCGATCCACCAACCGGACATGGCGGCGGCAAAGATCACCGCGACGGGCAACATCGACAGGACGCCCTGTGCCTGCATGGTGGCGTTTGCCATGAGCACCAAAAAGCCCACAGCCGAGATGGCCGAGCCAATCTGGGGGGCCAGGCCGGCCGCCGCTCCGATCGCGATAGCCGCAATGACCAGGCCGGGAAGCGCCGCGACGCCGGCCGTCTGCATCAGCAAAAAGCTAAAGGCGCCGCACGTTAGCGCCGAGATAGCGTGCATGGCGTAGTCGCGCGCATGGCTCCAGCGCGTGCCTGCCCAGCCGAGTGCGGGGTCGACTTCGATGGCGTCGTCCTCGTAGTGCGACGGCTCGATATCGTCGAGCTCCTGCTCGTCATCCGAAAGTTCGCCAACCATTTGCTCCAGGCTGCGACGGCCTTCGCGCACGCTGCCCAGACCGGCAAGGAGCTGGTCGCAAAATGCCTCGATGCTGTTGGGGCGGTCCTGCGGCATGGGGGAGAGCGCGCTCATGAGCGCGGCCTCGGCTCCCGGGGGAAAGTGTGGTATCAGCTCGCTGGGATAGGTGGCGCCGCCGATGATGCGGCCGAGCGAGTCGGCGGGCGTGGCCGCCATAAAAGGAGCGCTGCCGCACAGGCCCTCGTAGATCACACAGGCGAGGGCAAAGACATCGGCGCGCTCGTCGACCGTGCCGGTCTCGATATCGAGCTGCTCGGGCGGCATGTAGCCGATGGTGCCGCCGCGTGAGCCGCCAAAGCCACCGGCGGACGACAGCCGCGCCATGCCAAAGTCGGTGAGCTTTACATTGCCCGAGTGGTCGATGAGCACGTTGGCGGGCTTAATGTCCAGGTGGAGTACGCCATTACTGTGGGCGAAGGTGAGCGCCTGGCCCAGGGCATCGGCAATGGCCGCGGCCTCGTCAAAGGTAAGTGAGTGGCCGTCCGCGCGGTGCAAAAACTCGGCCAGCGACATGCCATCGACATATTCCATAACCAGGTAGGCATAGGCTGTGTCGTGCGTAAAGTCGATAACCTGCACGATGTTGGGATGTTGAAGCATGGCGGCAGTGTGCGCCTCGCGCAGGACATCCATGATGTCGCTAGCGGGCATGCCGGCACCGTTGATAAGGGGGATGCGTTTAATGGCGACGCGGCGGCGCAGGTGCGTGTCGCGGCAGATCTCGATGGAGCCAAAACCGCCGGTCGCAAGTGTCTCGAGCGGCTGGTACCGCTTGAGCAGCTCGCGAGAGCTGGTGCCCTCCAAAGGAACGTCCGGCGAGAACCGGGCGGTATGTTGCGAGAAAAGCGGCATGGCCAACCCTCGTGCGTTTAAAGTTCGTTTGCGAGCGGCGGGCGCGGGGCCGAGCCGTTCGCGGTGGCATAGATGCTGCTAGTGTAGCACGCTCGGGCAGATGGCGAGGATAGCGGGATGCGAGGCTGCCTGTCTGGTTTGGTCTTAGCGCTTCTTCTTGTTCTTCTTCTGCTTGCGCTGCTTGCCCTTGGTCTCCTGGGGCTTGTCGCCCTGCTTGGCTTCGGCTGCGGCCTTCTCGGCCTTCATCTTCTTGCGTTTGGTCTCGATGCGGAGTTTTTTGTTGATGCGCGCCTTGAGGAAGGGGCCAAACTGCTCGGCATCGCCGCGAACAAAGGTGTCCTTGGGGATCGTCACGCCCTGGTCGGCGAACATGGCCACAAAGATGCGCTCGCCGTCGAGCACGTGGTCGAGCTTCTCAAACGGGAAGAACTGCGACTTGCCGCTCTTGCCCCAGACCATCAGGCCGTCCTCGTTGGCGGCGACGCGGCGGTAGCGGCCGCCCATGGACTCGTCTGCCTCGACGGCTTCGATAAAGTCGCGCGCGAGCGTATGGTGCAGATTTTTGCTCCACCAGGCCAAAAAGGCGCCGAACACGATCAGCACGACGCCGAACTTGATCCAGCTGCCGCCGGCCACCAGCATGCCGATGCCGATGAGCACGGCAATCGCGGCGGCGACGTACAGGGAGCCACGGCGCCTGGGCGAGGCGACCAGGCGGGCGAAGTCGGTGACGAGGTCGTTTTCGTACTGATACTCGTTGAGGTACAGAATGCCGTCATCGGCCGCGGCCTGCGCCTCGAGCGCGACCTCGACCTGGTCGGCTGCTTCGGAGGGAATGAGGTTGCTCTCTGCGTCTGCCATGCTCTTTGGACTCCTATCGCGGCGGACTCGCCGTACGGGTTATTATGGAATGCAGTATGCCGTGCGACCGCATGGCCGCCGCGGCAACAAGACTCAGTATACCCGGGGGAGCACCCATGGAATCGTTGTACCGAAAGTATCGCCCGCTCACCTTCGACTCCGTGGTGGGCCAGCAGCATATCGTCTCGACGCTCGAGCACGCCATCACCGAGGGGCGCCTGTCCCACGCCTACCTGTTCTGCGGACCGCGCGGCACGGGCAAGACCACCATGGCGCGCATTCTGGCCAAGGCGCTGCTGTGCCGCAATGCCGAGGCGGCGCGCGCCGAGGGTGCAAGCGGCTGCATGCCCGACGGTACTTGCGAGGAGTGCGAGCTCATTGCCGAGGGCAACCACCCCGATGTCTACGAGCTCGATGCCGCAAGCCGTACCGGCGTGGACAACGTGCGCGAGGAGATCATCAACTCCGTCAACTTTGCCCCGGTGCGCGGCAAGTACAAGATCTATATCATCGACGAGGTCCACATGCTCACGACGGCGGCGTTCAACGCGCTGCTCAAGACGCTTGAGGAGCCGCCGGCACACGTGATCTTTGTGCTGTGCACCACCGACCCGCAAAAGATTCTGGAGACCATCCTCTCACGCTGCCAGCGTTTCGATTTCCATCGCATCGGCAACGAGGATATTGCGCATCGACTGTCCTACGTGTGCGAGCAGGAGGGATTCGATTACGACGACGAGGCGCTGGCCATCGTGGCGCGCCATGCAAAGGGCGGCATGCGCGACGCGTTGTCCACGCTGGAGCAGCTGAGCGTTTTTGGCAACGGCGCTGTGCATGCGGACGATGCCCGCTCGCTTTTGGGCGAGGTTTCGGACCAGATTCTGGGCGAGTTTTCCCGCGCCATTGCCGATCGTGATGTTGCCGAGCTGTATGGGCTTATTCGCGCGCAGGTCGAGGAAGGAAACGACCTGCTGGAGCTGACGCGTGACCTGGTGGCGCATGTGCGTGACGTGTACGTTGCCTGCGTTGCCGGTGCCCGTGCCGAGCTGTTTGAGGGTGGCTCCGAGCAGGCCGAGGCACTTGCTGCCGAGGCCGCTGCCTTTGGCGAGCATCCTGCCGACCGCCTGGCCCGTGTGCTGACAGTGCTCGACGATGCCGCACTGGAGATGAGGGGCGCGAGCGACGTGCGCCTGGTGCTCGAGATTGCCTGCACGCGTCTGGCACGTCCCGAGGCCGATTTGACGATTGAAGCTTTGGCTGAGCGCGTAGCTCGCTTGGAGGCCATGGTTGCCAACGCCGCCGTTCCGGCGAGCGTGGCTGCTGCTCAGGCCGCCGCGCCTGCAGCATCCGTACCCGCTGCTGCCCAGCAGCCGACGCTAATTTCGGGCGTCCGTGCTGCTGCTCCGGCGGCATCCGCTGCCCCTGCTGCTACGTCCGCGCGCCAGGGCGGTATGCCTTGGGACCGTGGTGCTGCCGCTCCGGCTGCCCAGCCTGCGCCCAAGTCCGCGGCTCCTGCGCCGGCGCCCAAACCTGTAACGCCTGCACCTCAACCCGTTGCGGCTCCGGCCCCCGCGCCTGCCACCGTTCCGGCACCTAAGCCCCAGTCCAACAATGCCGTCCAGGTTGCCGCCGCCGGTGCTGCCGAGACGCCCGCGGTCGAGGATGCCGGAGAGCTGCAGCGCAAATGGGCCGAGGTTGTCGAGCGTGTCAAGGCGCGCCAGGCTTCCTACGCAGGGCTTTTGCTCAACGCCCGCGCCACGGCCGACGACGGCTCCAAGCTCACGGTCTCGTTCCCCGCGGGTTCGACTTTTGCCATTAAGATGCTCGGTCGCGCCGATACGCAGTCGGTGGTCCTGCCGACGGTCTGCGCGGTCTTCGGTCGTCGTACCGTCGACTATGTCCTGGGTGGGGGTGGCACGCCGGCTCCTCAACATGAGGAGCATTCTCCATCTGCACGGGCTGCGGCATCTGCGGACCCGCAACCCGTGTCCTCGGCGGCCCCTGTGTCCTCGAGTGCCAGCGCGCCGCAGCAGCAAGCGGCGCCGGTAGCGGCATCGACCCCGTCGGCGCCTAAGCCCGCGGCGTCCAAACCGGCTGCTCCGGTCCCCGCGTTCAAGCCCGTCTCGCCCGCGCCCAAGTCGTCTGACCTGGGCAAAGCCCCCTGGCTACGCTCCGACAACCCCGCCGGCGCTCCTGCCACGGGTAAGCTTCCGACCGAGCCCGCACCCCGTGCGCTCGAGCGCTCGGCTGCCCCCAAGGCTCAGCCTGTCGCGCAGCCCGCGCCGTGGGAATCCGAGCAGGTGCCCTACGACGACGCTATGGTCGGCGGCTTTGCCGGCGATGCGAGCGGGGACGATCTTCCTCCGTTCGACGTGCCGGGTGCGGCGTCCGCGCCCAAGCCCGCCGCGGCGGCATCCGCGGCCCCCACAAGCGACGACGCCCCCGCGGCTCCCTGGGAGTCCAACCCCGGTGCGGGCAGCCCCTTCGGCCATCAGGGCGCAGCCCCGAACATCCCGCAGACCGAGGACGAGGCCAAAGCCCTCATCCGCAGCGTTTTCGGCCAGTCCACCATCTTCAAGCCGGTGGAGTAGCTGCGCAGGCGGGTATACTGCTCAAGAAGAGAACCCTTTGAACGGAGCGAGCTTATGATGTGGGAATATGTCCGCCTTGAGGACGATACGCAGGTTTCGTATTCCGAAGTCCGGGAGGACAACACGGTGAAGGTTGTTGTGGAGCGCCCGCGCGATTGGGGTTTTGACACGGCGGAGTGTATCTTGCCGGCATTCAATTGGGTGTCACACGAGGGCTTTAGCGAAGCGAACCTCAAAGAACTCGATGATTTCGTGCGCAACAATGCCCCGCTCATCCTGCGTTTTGCCTACGAAGGCGGACGAGTCTATGCCTAGTCTGTTTCGACTCGGGCCGTACATCACTTTCTTTTGTCCGGGCGCATCTGTATTTCGTACATGTGTAGCGTGGTGCCGCGTGTCTCGCATTCGAGCAGGCAGATGCGTGACGGTCGGCCTAGGGTGCTGAGGTCGACACGATACGTCGCGCGGCTGTCCGTGTACTCGACTTGCTCGGCGTCGAGGGTTGCTCCGATTGTCAAGAAAGCGCCTGGTTCGGCACCGACAATCTTGGAGTCCTTTATCTTGACCTTGAACTCTTGGTAGGGGGACGGGCTGTTGTAGTAAATGGTTCGGGTTCCGTCGGTGCATTCATCGGTCGTCTCCCATTTGACGACGGGCTGGTCCGAGCTGGCTATCAGCAGTTCTGCTCCAAAAGCTATGGCATGGGTGATGATAACCAGTAATACCCAGACGACAAAGAGATAGAGAACCACATATGCAACGGGGTGTTTTGAGCGGATGTTTTGGAGTACGGCTGGGACATTCACGAGGGCACCTCCAAATCGTCATCTATGACAATCAAATTATACCCAGCCGCCATGCGTGCCGCCTCGAGCAGCGGCTCGGCATTTTGCCATGTAGCCTTGTAGCCCTACGCATAAACTGCCTGGTTCCAGCTCTGCTAGATGTAGCTTGAGATAATTATGCAACCTTGCATAATTCGACCTTGCATAATCTTGGGCGTGCGTCACGCTCAAGGACATGTATATCGACTGAGGTAGCGTGTCCGCCCCGCTTGCTTGCCCCGCGCCGTGGTACGATTTTTGAGTTTGAAAGTCCCGTCGCGCTCCGGCTGCCCTTGCAGCTTGTCGCGCGGCCGCACGTAAAGGAGCCATCATGGCCGGTATGAACATGCAGCAAATGATGAAGCAGGCTCGCAAGATGCAGGAGCAGCTTGCCGCCGCGCAGGAAAACCTTAAGTCCCAGACCGTCGACGCCTCTGCCGGCGGCGGCATGGTCAAGGTGACCGTTAACGGCGAGATGGAGCTCGTCAACCTCACCATCGACCCCGATGCCCTCGATCCCGAGGACGTCGATATGCTGCAGGACATGATCATGGCTGCCGTCAACGAGGCCGTCCGCGGTGTCAACGAGCTCGCCAACAAGCAGATGGGCGCCATCACCGGCGGCCTCAACATCCCGGGCATGCCGTTCTAAGACACGCATATATATGAGTGCCAACCATAGTCTGCAAAAATTGCTCGATGAGCTGGGCCGTCTGCCGGGCATTGGTCCCAAGTCGGCCCAGCGCATCGCCTATTACCTGCTCGAGGCCGATGCCGAGGAGGCGCGCCGCCTGGCCGAGGCTATCCTGGAGGTTAAGCAGGAGGTTCACTTTTGCAGCCGCTGCTTTAACTACGCCACGGCCGACGAGTGCTCCATCTGCCAGGATTCGATGCGCGATACCACTCGCATTTGCGTGGTGGGCGAGCCGCGCGATGTCCAGGCGATTGAGCGCACGGGCAGCTACCACGGTCTCTACCACGTATTGGGCGGCGTGATCAGTCCCATGGACAAGATTGGTCCCGAGCAGTTGCACATTCGTGAGCTGCTGGCACGCTTGGGCCACGAGGACATCCACGAGGTCATCATCGCCACCAACCCCAATATCGAGGGCGAGACCACGGCGAGCTACCTGGCCCGCACTATCAAGCCGCTGGGCGTTGAGGTATCGCGTCTGGCGAGCGGCCTTCCCGTGGGCGGCGACCTGGAGTATGCCGACGAGCTTACGCTTGGGCGCGCCATCGAGGCCCGTCGCACGATTTAGGTGGCGAGCCTGCTCCTGCCGTATGTCTTCATCGCGACGCACGGGGTAGCCATAATTTCCCCGTGCGACTGTAAGTTTGTTGTGCAACAAAGATGCTTTGTATCCGCTTATCGCATGGATGCTTCCACTCGCATCCTTAATTTGCCCATTCGTTGCGCAACCTTTTGGGTTCGCTGATACACTCAAATATGGATTCGAATGAATGCGCCGCTCCCGAGCGGCGTGTTTTTGTTGGAGGAGAACGCATGCGGCCCGGTGGCACTCAGACAAAGCGCGGCGCCGCGGTGCGCATGCGACGCCGACCGGGCTTGGCGCCGCGGGCGTACGCACTGCTGTCTTGCTCGCTGGTGCTGGTCATAGCTGGCGTTTCTGCCTATGGCATGACCGTGCCGTCCATGATGCAGGCACATGCCGCACGCGAACCGCGCGTGGGGCATGAGGTCAAAAGTGACCTGGGGACCACGACTGGATATGCTTGGGCAAGTGTGGTCGCGCATATTGTGTTTGGCACCGGCGACGCGGACGGCGCCGAGGCCCCGGACAACGAAGTCACGCTTGCCAATGGCAAAACCATCGTGCTCACCAACACCAAGATCATCGATCGGTTGTCCAACAATAGCGTGGCGGCAACGGTGAATAAGGTCGAGCAGCAGAAGGAGCAGGACGCCCAGCAGTCCGGAAAGCCCGGTAGCTCGGATACTTCTGGCTCCGGCTCGGATTCGTCGAGTTCGGGCGGTGGCTCTGGGTCGGGTTCCTCTGCCGGAGGGTCTGGAAACGGCGGCTCGACGGGCGGCAACACTGACAACGATGCAAACTCCGGTGGCCTTTCCGCTGCTGAGGAAGAGAGCATTCACAGCTGGCTTGTGACCAAGTACAACATGCTCGACGGCTATGTTTCTCGTGCCAATGACGTGGTCTCGACCTATAACTCTACGGGAGATCCCAGGCCGTGCGACAGCCTGGTCGGGGAGATGTTTGTCATTCGAGCCGAGTTCGGTCGTCAGACATTCTCGCCCCGGTCAAAGTGGTATCAGCAGTATGCCAATCTGTGGGGCTGTTACACCAACCTATGTCAATGGGTCGGCCATTACGGCGATGATGACGTCGCGCTCGGTAACTTCAACAATAACGTGGCGGCGCTTGCCCTATGATGACCGATCTTGCATCCACCACACCACAATCGCTCGGTCGCGATCCCATGGTCGGCCTGCGCCTGGCGCGTGTCGACGGGTTTGAGCCGGCCATTGCGCTCGGTCAGGACGAACTGCCTGCCTATCTGCGTCGTTTTACGATACTGTTTGCCGACGATGCCACCATGCGCCGTGGCGGTATCGGCCGCGTGACGCGTGCCGTCAACGCCCAAGGCGAGGCCGTGGCACTCAAGCAGCTCATCTTGCCAACGTGCGATGAGTTTGACGATGCCGCCGCCCATGAGGCGCTGGTCGCCAAGTTCAAAGCGGCGTTTCGCGAGGAATACGAATGCCATCGCGCCCTTTCGGGCCTTAAGGGCTTTCCCCGCCTCTATGGCTGGGGCGAGGTCGACGGTGTGCCTGCAATTGTCATGGAATGGGTCGAGGGCGAGACGCTCGCCCGCTTGCGCTCGCGCTTTGCCGTGGACGATGCCGGCCGCCTATCGCCGCTTGTGGCGGCGCGTCTGGGTCGCGACCTGTTCGATCTGCTCTGCCGTATGAGCCTGGTGGGCGAGGGCTTTGTCCATCGCGATATCTCGCCCGCTAATATTATGGTGCGTACGGCGCGTCTACCGCTTGACCGGCAGCTTGCCGAGGGCACCTTTGACCTGTGCCTGATCGACTTTGGCTCGTCGCTGGCGCTTGAGCCTGCGTCGGCCGTGGCCGGTACCGGCGGCAAGGCGTCGTTTACGGAGCGCTATGCCACGCTGCGTCGCGCGACGGTTGCCTATGCCCCGCCCGAGATGCTCACCGACGATATTCCCGACCTGCGCGCTTTGCGTATGTCGCCGGCGATCGACGTCTATGCCGCAGCAAGCACGGTTTACGAGCTCATTGCCGGCGCCGCGCCATACGAAGCCGCGCCGAGCACTTCGGGCACCTCGGGTTCGCGCAAAAAGACGCGCGACATCGCCAGCCCCTACCGTCTCAAGATGGACACGCTGCCCGACTATCCCATTGGTGCCCATGCGCCCGGTTGCGATTTGACTCAGCTGCTTCGTCGTGAGCCCGATGTGGCGCTCGCTGCGGCCGAGCAGGCCCAGCAGCTGGGGCTTGAGCCGGATTCCGAGGAGCTACGCGATGCGCTGGCGTTTGTCGATGCCCAGCTGTTCGACGTGGTGATGGCCTGTCTGTCCAGCCATCAAAAAGATCGTCCCGAGCCGGCGGCGGTCGAGGCGGCGCTCTCGGCGTTTTGTGACCACTATGCGCAAAATGTCGGTCGTTCGCTCCGCGGCGAGCCGCTCACGCCGTGCCCCATGGATGCGTCTGGCCGCGCGGTTCGTCGCGCGCTGATGGTCGGCGCGACGGTCGTCTGTGGCGTGGTTTGGGCTGTGGTCGTGGTTTCGGCCGCGCTGCTGGCGTCGGGCGCTCGCGTGACGGCGACTTTGGGATCGCTCGTGTGGTCTGGGTCGCTACCGGGTATTATTGCCGCACTGGCGTTGGCGCTGCCAGGCATAGCCGGCGTTGCCGCGGGGGCACTTGCGCGCGATCGGCGCTCGGGCTTCCTGCAGGGTGTGCTTGCGCTTTCTGCCTGCGAGGTTCCGGTGCTGGTTGTGGCTGCATGTAGCGTATTTTCCCAACGCGCCGTGATGGGCGGCCTTGTTGCCGCTCTGGTTGCAACCTATACGCTTACGTGGTTTTTGCTTGTGATGGGCTTTGCCTTTGAACTTCCCGTTTCGGCACCGCGACGCACAAAAGCCCAGATGGCGACTCCGCTTGCCGGTGGAGCCGCAGCTGTCCGTACTTTTGGCGGACCTGTCGAAGTATCGTCCGATTCTATTTCTACGACCAAGGAGGCCTAGGTCATGGCATCTCAAGTTGAGCTCACCCCATGCGGGGCCATGTTTGACATCTTTAAGCGCGCAGCGCATCTGAGCCATATCGAGCTGTGCGGCTTGGTGCTTTCGTCCCGTCCGCTCGCCGACGGCCGCAGCCCGCAGAGCCGAGCCGCCGATCGCTCTTGGGTTTCCCGCTTTATCGTTCGCGCGCCGGTCGGCACGCTTCAGCAGCGCTACTTTGCCGAATACGGTACCTCGGCTGCGCGTATTATGTCGCAACTGGCCCTGCGCCAGCGCAATCCCATGGACTCCACGGCTGTGATCAATATGGTGTGCGGTCCTGCAGGTGAACCGATGGTACGCGCGCTCGAAGAGTGCCACCAGGACACGAATCTCTATCGCAACGCGCTCGATCGCCTGTCCCAGGCGGCGGAACTCATGCCCGCCGAGCGCGCCGAGGCCGTGCTGGTGCTGTTTGTCGCCGTCGGTTGTTCGGCGGATGTGCGGTCCTCGGTGAACTATGCCATCGACTACGCACACGCGACCTGTGGCGGAGGCACATCCACGCCGCGTTCGCTTGGCATGTCGCTGACTGCGGGCGAACGCGAACCCGCCCCGGCGCACCCTTTGGGCTTGCTGCGCGTGCAAAACAGTTTTGTCGTGAGCGCCCCGCGCTGGATTCAGCCGAGTGAGCAGGGTGTTGAGATTGGCGCGCTGGCCACTGGTGAGGGCGATATTACCGACGTCGGCGACGATGTCTCGGCCCGCCATGCCCATATCTGGTGCGATGCTCAAAATATCTGGCACGTCGAGGACTTGTCGTCCACCAACGGAACCGTGGTGGTAAACGGGGCCACGCGCGTTTGCATTCAGGTCGAGCCCGGCCGTTCCGCCCAGCTCAATCCCGGCGACGAGCTCAAGCTCGGCGAATCCACTACCTATGCCATCCTCTTCGGTGCCCTCTAGCCGGCAGTTAAGGACGTTCCTTTTCTGCCGGCACTTGGGGACACTCCTCGGCGCGCCAGAGCCGGTCGCCTGGGGATGGAGAGGCCATTTTGGCCCTTGGCGGTCAGTCGGGGCGAAACTAGAAGATCTTTCCGATTCGCGGCTGTTCATGCTTGTAGAGCATCTAAAACAATAGGATGTTATTCTGGAATATGCCGGGTGCGTGAACTTGCCTGTCTTAGCCTTAATAAGGTATAGGGGAGTTTGGCTCAGGGGTTCCGTGTTGTTCTTCAGCGCAGTATTGTGGGACAGATTTGCTGAGATTGGCGCCTTACACCGCAGAGCGCACGGAAGGCTCTCGATTTGTGTTCTGGCCCCAGAATACAGGGCCTGATACTTACCAACTGTGGCATGGATGTAACATCTGTAGAAATCAACCCTTTTGTTGTCGACCTTTGTAAGAAAAACACTGCCATCAACTCTTTGGATGACGAAACTAGGGTGCTTGAGGGGAGCCTTTACTCCCCTCTGAGAGATGACTCATGTTTTTCGCTTGTCGTTGTGAATCCTCCGTTACTGCCGATTCCGGATGAGATTCCTTATCCCTTCGTTTGAGATGGAGGACAATCGGGTCTGGATAAAACACTTCGTATTCTTAAGGGTGGCGATACGCATTTAGAGAAAAACGGTAAATACTGCTAATAGGGGTGACGACGATGGTGCGGGGGCGACCCGCGATGCTCTCATCAATACGTCGGATACTTGGGAAATCAGGTCTAGATGCATGTATGATGATGCTGTGTGGCTATTCAATTAATCCGCGTTCCGAATGGGTGCAGGGTATAGCTGCGACATCGTATGCTTTTGACCCGGCGCGATACTCAGATATTTCTGAGGCGGTTGACGAAGTTTATACGCACTATGCCGCGCAAGGCGTTTCGGAAGTTTGCACATCTACGTTACGGGCTTAGGTTTCTTCAAGCGAGCAGGCCGGTTGCGTTATTTCGAGCGATTTTTCTAGTCTAGACGACAAAAGGCAAAGGATTTGATGGGTATAAAACGCGGACGTTTGTGGGCGGATGCTCAAATCTATTGTGGCAATCGGGCGGTTGAAAAAGATATTTCAACCGCCCGATTGCCAGGTTCGTCGGAGGAGATGTCCGATTCCGACTCTCTTGTAGGAAGAGCTTGAGATCGTATTGGCCCAAGGCAATCTTAAAGCAGTCTCATTGGCAAATCTTCGCTCCTGTTGTGTTGAGGTGTAAGGTATCAGTGATTGATGTTTTGTGGCGGGTAGATTGGGGCCTTCCTTGATTCGATGCGTTCTCTCGAGGTTCATCAGAGCAAAAGGGGCTTTCGTCTTCATTGCTATCACGGTGATTGGAACCGCTCTCTCCTATGCCATGCCATACGTGAACGGGAAATTCTTAGATTTTCTTCTCGGTAACCGCAGCGAAAGAGACGCCGTACTCTTCGCGCTCCTGGTTGCGTCAATAGGAGTTTTCTCCACCCTCTTTACTTATTTTGCAGGAACACTTTCCATTCGCATAACCACGAGACTTTCCTTTGATCTTCTCAGGGAGGCCGTCTTGCGTTTTGAAAGAGACGATTACTTGGTGAGTCGGACCATCGATCCAGCCTATACAACGCAACGGATTATTTCCGACTCCAGCGTGGTCTCATCCTTCGTTTTGGCGAATTTTATCAGTGCGCCGCTGTCCATTGTAGCCATTCCCATCGTATTGCTTATCATATGGTCAATTGATTCAACTCTCGCGGTGTTTTCCATCATTCTCCTCATCGTGTATTTCTGTGTAATTACTGGGTTGAGGAAACTTTTGTATAGGGTCACGTATGAGAAGAAAGAGGCGGACAGCGCCTTTTACGCCGCAATTGCATCGCAGCTTAATCAGATTCTCAACATTCAACTGACATCTTCGTACGGCAAGAGCGAACAAGCGCTCGACGCTGGGTTTAAGAGCTATTTTCCCAAAGTTTTGCGCTCCGGAAAGCTATCATATTCTCTGACATCGCTCGATGGTCTTTTCGCAGCGTTGTTTCAAGCGGTGATACTTGTTGTTTCCGGAGTACGAATCATTAACGGAACTATGTCAATAGGCGAGTACACTATCATCGGTACATACTTCGCGGTTCTCTTTAAGACTTTGAAAAGTATGATGTCATTGTTCAAATCCTATCAAGATGCCAAAGCATCATGGGATAGGACGGCTATCGCGACGAGAGAAAAGGAGAGATCGGGGTGGAATCGGACCGATTTAGCTAAACTCGATGAAATAAATGACATTTCGGTATCTGATTTGGAATTCTCGGTTGCCCTTCCAGACGGATCTGTCCGAGAGGTCCTCGGCGGGTTTTCTTTCAAGTTTTCCGGTCCTGGTACATATTGCATAGTTGGGGAAAACGGAAGAGGCAAGACGTCACTTCTTTACTTGATGCTCGGGCTATACTCATCGAAAGGCAAAGTAAAATACAACGGCGTGCCAATCGAAGAATGCGACTTGGATTACATACGTGCGAGAGAGATATCGTGCTGCCCACAGTCGTGCTTCGCGCCGGACGAAACGGTGAAAGAGCTGTTAGAGTATTTCGACACGCCCTTTTCTTCCTATCACCGGGGTGTAGATGGCCTACTTTCGCTGGAAAACAGCGTGAAGGAGTTGCTCGGGAAACGTTGCTCCGCGCTTTCGGGCGGTGAGCTGCGCCGAGTGTACTTATGGTCGGCGATTTCACGCAAGTCGTCAGTTTTGGTACTCGACGAGCCCACGACTGGGTTAGACGCTGTAAGCCGCGCCGAGCTTGCGGCCTATGTTAAGCGCAACAAGCAAAGCCAGCTGATCATCATTGTCTCTCACGATGACGAGATGGTCGGCGCGGTAGAAGGGGTAGTGGATTTAGGCAGCATGTACCGGGGTAAATGCTGACAAGTGTAGTGCTACCCAACTGACAGAGATAACAAAAAAGCGATGCAGATGCACGTAGCATTCAGTCGGTTCGGACTCGGTGCCTTCACGCCATCGCAACGCTTTCAGATATAGTTCTCATTCTCTTACTAAAGGAAACTTTAGTCTACGTTGTCTTGTCGAGACAGAGGTGAAGCGAAGTGTTGTCGCGACGTATCTTATTCCAGGTGGCTCAGTATCATCGTGAGAATCACACCAAAGTGTACTTACAATTCTCGTGTCCCACGGACAACATGAGCTGAGCATTGAGGTTCCACCCTTTGCTGCAACTACACGGGGTTGGACGGCAATGAATATGCCGGGCCGCATGCCACGCGCAGCGGGGGTCCATGCCCCAGTATGTTGCCTACAGCAGCCTCGATGTCCACGCACACATCATCTCTGCCTTCGTGTTCAATCCGTTTGCCGGAGAGTGCGAGGGTTACAAGGCCGTAGAATACGAGCCGAACAAATGAAATGCGGTATCGACGCATAGGATTAAACTGACGATTGCTTTGCACCGAAAATACGCCCGGAAAGCCGCTATGGGTGGCGGCCCGGGTTAAATTGAGAGGCCCGTCCGATCACTTTCATGTGACGAACGGTCGGGCTTCTTATTCCACTTGCCAATGCTCGGCTCATATTGGAAGAAAGCTTCGCTAATGTTTGCGTGATGCTCCTATTTTTTCCGAAGAAAGAATCGGATAATGAAGAATAACAATAAAAAAGGTGCCAGATATAAAGCAAGTACAAAGGTTAATCCAACGAGACCTTGCAATAATGGCATAACTCCTCCCAGACACGAGATTTTGGTATTTGTCCCCATCTTATTTTGAATTGGACCAAATAGTTCCTAGACACAAAAACTACTCGTCAACTGGATCGCACCAATCTGCTGGCAAAACACAGCTTGATTCTTTATCGACATAGCACCAATCCGCAACAGGGCACTCGGCGATGTCGTAAAAATTGCATATATCAACTCCAAGACAACAAGGCTCAACGGGAGTATGTTCATTTGAACCAACAGGATGGATATGCTTCATAACAGCTCCTCACCTTAATCCAATTAGAGACTACGTTTGATCAATGCCACAGTGATCTACAACGCAGATGCTGCCGCCATCCATGTCATAGTCGCAGTAATCGTATGCACCACAGCCATCTGCTTTATCATAAACAGTACAGATGTCAGTAATGCCCAAGAGGCAGTCAAAAGACATCGGCTTCACGCCTGCCTCGTCGCCACTTCCTGGATTAATCGGATGAATATGCTTCACGACTACCTCCCTTTGAGTGCAGAAAAACCTCAATATTGTGTATAACAAACCAAGATGTCTAGTTCACCATATTTCTAGAATGGTTTCGGCGAACGTAGCAATAAGCTTCGCAGACGGTAATCAGAAGAACGAACACCTCCACAATGGTGACAGCAATGCGCTGAACCGCTTATTCCGATACAGTAGCTTCTCGTTGATTTTTCTCCTGCGAAGATGAGTGGCGGGAAATAAGGTCAAAAGCCATCTCGTAGCACATTTTTCTATATTCACATGATGCAGGGTGTAGACTCTTGGGCAAGTAGCCGTGCTCGTCTGCAGCCTCCCAGCTACAGCCCCCACCACAGAAAGACCGAGCCCAACAGTCCGTACAGTCAATTCTTTTTTCGACACCCTGACTCCAGTTTTCAATATACCTAGTTTCGTCAATTCCGGTGACGATGTTGCCCATTTTGAATCGCATCATCCCGACAAACCTGTGACAGGGGTATACGTCCCCTTCGGGAGTCACGGAAATAAAACGCCTGCCAGCCCCGCATCCGACAAAGGCGATCCTGTTGCTCATAATCAAATCAACTGCAGTTTTCAATGTTCTAAACAAGGGCTTTTCCCCTTGATCAATCTGTTTGAGATATTGATCCGCCAAATCTATTAGGCCCGCCCTGATTTTGTTTAATGAGTGTTCGTCGAGTTTGATATTCTCATCGAATGAGCTCACGGGCGAGAAGTAAATCCTTCTGAAGCCCATCTCTTTAAACTGAAGATAGTCTTCAACAAGGTTACAGTTATTATTTGTTAAGGTCGCTCTTGCGCCGAAGGGGAACGACTCGGAAAAACGACGAACGTTTTTGTCGATATCGGAGAAAGAGCCGCCTCCCGTCTTGTACGGGCGCGATGCATCGTGCTTGCATCCTGTACCATCGAGACTAATCAGAACAGAAAACCCGTGCTCCTTGAAAGAATTCACAGCAGTGTCATTCAAAAGCGTTCCGTTGGTCGTAATAGAATAGGTAAAGTTTCTATTGGGGTATATTCTTTTTGAATAGTCGACCGTTTTCCATATCAGCGGCTCGTTAATCATGGGTTCCCCACCAAAAAAGACGATTGCAAGCGTTTCGTTTTCCGATGAACTTGCGACGAGGTAGTCGACCGCCTTGAAGGCTATCTCGTCTGTCATCAGCAGAGGAGACGTTCCATAATCTCCTTTACCGGCAAAACAGTAACTACAACCAAGGTTGCATGCATGTGAAACGTGGAGTTCGATGGATCTAAGTTTTCGAGGCGTGTCTTTTGTTAAGAAAGTCCGCTCAGACAATCGTTGATACTCATCAATGTCGTCTTCAAGTTCTGCTATGGTCGTTTGGTCGTAGCCTTTCGCAGCAAGTGACTTTGTTAGCAACTTCGAGTTGACCGTTCTTCCCGATGCTTCAAATATGCGAAGCGCATCTTCTGATGCTTGGTCAACCTGAAAGCAATTGCGAGTGACCTCATCGAAGCAGTAACGACGATCACTTACTGAGAAAAAATGCATACGTTCCTCAATTTCATGCTGGACTGGCACTAACCTTGTTTATTGTTACGCAGCTATAAAAAACCACCAGCGGGGATTCGGTGTGCGGCCCAATCGGACTCCCAAAAGGTTCTATTTGAGACTGGCAAGCTTTGTGTTGTTGGCACTTCGACAGCGCTCTTTATTCCAACATGGAGCCTCGCAGTTTGAGTCGACTTGCCTCTGGAAGGTCCGATCTCAACTTGATTTAGGATGAAAACAGATTACAGGCGCGCTCCTCTAGAAAGAAAGGAAACCAATCGCCGCCTTTCACCAGGAAAGTTTTTATAGCCCACCTCGAGCAAAATGAAAGATGCGAGAGCGATTGGGGAACAACGCGAATCTCCCCTTTTGGGTGGGAGCGAGCCTTCAGCCACCGGCGAACGACTCGCCCTGGTCAGAATCTGGAAGTGGTGCCGGGCCGCTTGGGCCTCCCCGGTGACTTCGTGGGGCTTACCTGCCTGACGTCGAGGAGTACATCCGCAAGATTCGTTCCCTATGCCGTTTGCTCTCACGCCCGCCTTGGTTCCAAGTCGGGCGAGCACGAGGTCGCGCCGGCGCATCCGCTGGGACTGCTGCGCGTGCAAAACGGCTACGCGGTGAGCGTCCCGCGCTGGATTCAGCCGAGTGAGGAAGGCGTCGAGATCGGCGCGCTGGCAACGGGGGAGGGCGGCATCACCGATGTGGGCGATGACGTTTCGGCTCGCCATGCCCACGTGTGGTGCGATGACCAAAATGTCTGGTACGTTGAGGACCTGTCGTCCACCAACGGAACCGTGGTGGTAAACGACGCGACGAACGTCTGCACCCAGGTCGAGCCCGGCCGCTCCGCCCAGCTCAACCCCGGTGACGAGCTCAAGCTCGGAGAA
Organism: Collinsella sp. AM12-1; assembly: GCF_003472325.1. NCBI lineage: Bacteria > Bacillati > Actinomycetota > Coriobacteriia > Coriobacteriales > Coriobacteriaceae > Collinsella > Collinsella sp. AM12-1. Next base: position 251,732 of record NZ_QRLS01000001.1, on the reverse strand, counting down.
TCCACAACCTACGCCATCCTCCTCGGCGCCCTCTGACTCATCTCCTAAATAAGTTGCGGTGAAATAGGGGCTGTTTAAGGCTACGGCCGGCAAAAACAGTTCCTATTTCACCGCAGCTGCCATTTGGTCCCTCGGCGACGGAAGGATCAATTTTGCCCTTGATGGTCACCCAAGGTAAACCTTTACCGCCCGCCTATATTTGCCGAAATTACACTTGACGGCGGGGTACAATAAACCCGCATGCGGATTTCCGTTGCGGGCGCTTCCCATCGCCGGGGCGTGCCCGGGAGCATCCGGCATGCGGCCTTTGCGGCGCTCGGTCATGTGCAAGACGGGTAGCTGGGCTTGTGGAGCGCGTGCAGCCCTCCTCGCCTCGGCATGCCTTCTCTCCACGCCATGTGCCTGCTGCTGAGCCTGCCTGCCAGATGATTGGAAGCAACAGCGAAAATCCCATCACGCCAACATCCCGGCGATCGCCGGGGCCTGTATACCTATATGAGAGGAGAGGGGTATATGGCGCGTAAGTTTAAGTCTATGGACGGCAACGAGGCGGCCGCATATGTTTCGTATGCGTACACCGAGGTAGCGGGAATCTATCCCATTACGCCGTCCAGCCCGATGGCCGACCATGTCGACCAGTGGGCGGCCCAGGGTCGCAAGAATATCTTCGGCACCCCGGTCAAGGTCGTCGAGATGGAGTCCGAGGCAGGTGCAGCCGGTACCGTTCACGGTTCGCTGGGCGCCGGTGCTCTGACCACCACCTACACGGCTTCTCAGGGTCTGCTCCTGATGATCCCGAACATGTACAAGATCGCGGGCGAGCAGCTCCCGGGCGTCTTCCACGTCTCCGCGCGTTGCGTCGCTTCCCACGCCCTGAACATCTTTGGCGATCACTCCGACGTCATGGCCTGCCGCCAGACCGGTTTCGCCATGCTCGCCGAGGGCAACGTCCAGGAGGTCATGGACCTCTCGCCGGTGGCTCACCTTGCCGCCATCGAGGGTAAGACCCCGTTCCTTAACTTCTTCGACGGCTTCCGCACCAGCCACGAGATCCAGAAGGTCGCCATGTGGGACTACAAGGATCTGGCCGAGATGTGCGACATGGACGCCGTCCAGGCTTTCCGCGACCACGCGCTCAACCCTGAGCACCCGCACACCCGCGGCAGCCACGAGAACGGCGATATCTTCTTCCAGAACCGTGAGGCCTGCAACAAGGTCTACGACGAGCTTCCCGCCGTCGTCGAGGGCTACATGAAGAAGATCAACGAGAAGCTCGGCACCGATTACGGCCTGTTCAACTACTACGGCGCTCCCGATGCTGATCGCGTCGTCGTGTGCATGGGCTCCTTCTGCGACGTGCTCGAGGAAGTCATCGACTACCTCAACGCTCACGGCGAGAAGGTCGGCCTGGTCAAGGTTCGCCTGTTCCGTCCGTTCTCCATCAAGCACTTTGTCGACGTTCTCCCCGAGACCGTCAAAAAGATTGCCGTCATGGACCGCACCAAGGAGCCGGGTTCCATCGGCGAGCCGCTCTACCAGGACGTCGTCTCCGCTCTCTACGAGGCCGGCAAGACGGGTATCAAGGTCGTCGGCGGCCGTTACGGCCTGGGCAGCAAGGACACGCCTCCCGCGTCCGCGTTCGCTGTCTTCGAGGAGCTCAAGAAGGACGAGCCCAAGCGCGAGTTCACCATCGGCATCGTCGATGACGTGACCAACCTGAGCCTGCCCGAGGCCGAGGATGCGCCCAACACCGCAGCCCCCGGCACCATCGAGTGCAAGTTCTGGGGTCTGGGTGGCGACGGTACCGTCGGCGCCAACAAGAACTCGATCAAGATCATCGGCGACCACACCGACAAGTACGTCCAGGCCTACTTCCAGTACGACTCCAAGAAGACCGGCGGCGTCACCGTCTCGCACCTGCGCTTTGGTGATTCCCCGATCCGTTCGCCGTACTACGTGACCAAGGCCGACTTTGTCGCTTGCCACAACCCCAGCTATATCGTCAAGGGCTTCAAGATGGTCCGCGACGTCAAGCCGGGCGGTACCTTCCTGGTCAACTGCCAGTGGAGCGACGAGGAGTTCGCCGAGCACATGCCCGCTGTGGCCAAGCGCTACATTGCGAACAACAACGTCAACGTCTACCTGATCGACGCTATCGACCTGGCCGCCAAGGTCGGCATGGGCAAGCGCACCAACACGGTGCTCCAGTCCGCCTTCTTCGCGCTGGCCAAGGTCCTGCCCGCCGAGGACGCCCTGCAGTACATGAAGGACGCGGCTACCAAGTCCTACATGAAGAAGGGCCAGGCCATCGTCGACGCCAACCACAAGGCTATCGATGCCGGCGCTACCGCCTTCCGTAAGTTCGAGGTTCCGGCCGACTGGGCAACTGCCGAGGATGCTGCCCCCATCGAGCTCTCCGAGGAGACCAAGTCCGCCATCGCCCAGCAGGTCAAGAACCTGCTCGAGCCCATCGATCGCATGGATGGCGACAGCCTGCCTGTTTCCGCCTTCGTCGATTGTGCCGACGGCCAGTTTGAGCTGGGCGCCTCCGCATACGAGAAGCGCGGCGTCGCCGTGGTCGTTCCTCATTGGGACGAGACCAAGTGCATCCAGTGCAACCAGTGCGCCTATGTGTGCCCGCATGCCACCATCCGTCCGTTCGCGATGACCGAGGACGAGGCTGCCGCCGCGCCCGAGGCTACCCGCACGCTCGACGCTATGGGCCCCAAGGCCAAGGGCATGAAGTTTACCATGGCCGTGTCCCCGCTCGACTGCATGGGCTGCACCAACTGCGTCAAGGTCTGCCCCAAGGGTGCCCTCGAGATGGTTCCCACCGAGCAGGAGATGGACCAGCAGCCCGTTTGGGACTACATGGTCGAGAACGTCTCCGAGAAGAAGGAGCTCATCGCGGCCAACGTTAAGGGCAGCCAGTTTAAGCAGCCCTACCTGGAGTTCTCTGGCTCCTGCGCCGGCTGTGCCGAGACCGCCTATGCACGTCTGGTGACCCAGGTCGCCGGCGACCGCATGTTCATCTCCAACGCCACCGGCTGCTCCTCCATTTGGGGCAACCCCGCTGCCACCGCTCCTTACTGCAAGGACAAGGACGGTCACGGCCCGGCGTGGAACAACTCCCTGTTCGAGGACAATGCCGAGCACGGTCTGGGCATGGCCGTGGGCTATGAGGCTGTCCAGCACAAGCTGATTGCCGCCACCCAGGAGATCATCGCCGCCGATGGTCCGTCCGACGAGCTCAAGGCTGCCGGCCAGGCTTGGATTGACTCTGTCAACGACGCCGAGGCCTCCAAGACCGCTGCCGCTGCCTACGTTGCCGAGCTCGAGAAGTGCGGCTGCGAGGCTTCCAAGGCAATCCTCGCCGACAAGGCTTACCTCACCAAGAAGTCCTTCTGGATCTTCGGCGGCGACGGTTGGGCCTACGACATCGGCTTCGGTGGCCTGGATCACGTCCTGGCTTCCGGCCACAATGTCAACGTCTTTGTCTTCGACACCGAGGTTTACTCCAACACCGGCGGTCAGGCCTCCAAGGCCTCGAACCTGGGCCAGGTTGCTCAGTTCGCCGCTGCCGGTAAGGTGACCAAGAAGAAGTCCCTGGCCGAGATTGCCATGAGCTACGGCTACGTCTACGTGGCACAGGTTGCCATGGGCGCCAACCCGGCTCAGACCCTCAAGGCCATCCACGAGGCCGAGGCCTACGACGGCCCGTCCCTCATCATCGGCTACAGCCCCTGCGAGATGCACTCCATCAAGAAGGGCGGCATGCAGAACTGCCAGGCCGAGATGAAGAAGGCTGTCGAGTGCGGTTACTGGAACCTCTTCCGCTTCAACCCCGAGGCTGCTGCCGGCAAGAAGTTCTCGCTCGATTCCAAGGAGCCCGCGGGCGGTTATCAGGAGTTCCTGATGAATGAGGCCCGTTACGCTTCGTTGACGCGTTCCTTCCCCGAGCGCGCTGAGGAGCTCTTCAAGGAGAACGAGCAGGCCGCTATGGATCGCTACGCTCACCTGCTGAAGCTCAAGACGGTGTACAACGAGGCCTAGGTCTCCCACCGCAGGATCTGAGGGCTAACCTTCGCGGACGTCCTCGGACATGAAAGAACCCCCGCTGCGCACTACGTGCGGCGGGGGTTCTTTCGTCCTGCGGAGTGTCCGCGAAGGTTAGACCTCAGATCCTGCTACGACTACGTCCTCGGATTGTGGGGCTGAACGAGGGGCGTGGTTGGTGGGGCCTTTTATCCCGGTCGCTGTTTCGCGGCTTTGCCGCGAAACCACGCGCTGCTTTGGGCATAGAGGGGGACCTGGTTGCGGACTCAGATGACCTAGAGAGATATGGGTGCAAACGAGAAATCGTTGTTGGGGTCGTCCTTTTCCATAAACTCATCGAGACAGAATGTCATATAGATTGGAACGTAAAGGATCTTGCCCTCTTTGCAAAGGTTTTCGTGGCTCAGCACAACGGCCTCGGGAATTTTGTACTCGCCCACACTCATCAAACGGTCGAGGGCTGCATGTGCTCGAACTTTCTTGCCCGATTTGACTTCGATTGGGACAACATGCCCGCGGGCACCTTCGATTACAAAGTCGACTTCACCGACCTCACGCGTTTGGTAGTACCACGTATCTGCTCCGAGGGCAACGAGTTCCTGTGCGACCACGTTCTCATAGAGGCCGCCGAGGTTGGGGGTTTTCATGTCAAGGTAGACGGCGCGTGCCGTGCTGCCGGGATACCGCGATGCGAGCATACCTGTATCGGACTCGTATAGTTTAAAGGCGGTCGCCTTCTCTGTCCTCTTAAGAGGACTCCGGGCCTCCGTCACCTGGGCGACCATCAAACCGACGCCCGCGTTCACCAGCCATAGGAAATCCTGCTCGTATTTTTGAAGGCGAGCTCCCTCACCCAGAGACGAAACAACAAAGCGATGAGACTCCGCCTCAAGCTGAACGGGAATTTGCTCGAAAATCGACCGAACGTTAAACGCTCGAGTCGATGCATATTTAGAGATATCGCTTTTGTACTGATCGACCAGCTGAATTTGAAGCTCACGCGTCCTCACGAGTGAATAACCCGAATCGATATAGTTCTGTACGACCTCCGGCATGCCGCCGCAAACGATATAAACTCTAAAGTTTTTGAGCATCGCCTCATGAATATAGTTTTCGACGGGACGCCTCTCGACAAGGCAGCTGCGGATGTCTGCAAGCACATTCTCACTGATGCTGTTTGCCCAACAAAACTCTTCAAAATCCATTGGCCGCATAACAATGTGCTCGACATACCCCACCGGGAAAGAAGAGATCCCCTTAAACTCAGTCCCAAGCATAGACCCCGAGAAGACATAGCTAAAGCGCCCGTCCTCGACCAGCGCCTTCATAAGTGTAACGATCTGCGGATACTCCTGAATCTCATCGACGAAGATAAGCGTGTCTCCTTCAACAAGCGGTGCATCCGCAAGAAGGGCCACACGGTTGATGAAGTCAATGGAGTTCTTAGCGCCAACAAGTACGTCTCTTGCCTCGGCATCGAGTAGCAGATTGACCTCATAATACGAAGCGTAGTTGCTCTTTCCAAACGCGCGAATTGCATAGCTCTTGCCAATCTGACGCGCGCCAGTAACAAGCAACGCTTTATTGGATTTGTTCTTCCAGCTCAAAAGCCTGTCAGTGACCTTACGGCGTAGCATTAAAACCCCTCAATGACAAAAATTGGCAAATAGATTTGACCCTAATCATACAAAAATTGGCAGATAGATTTGACCCAAATCATACAAAAATTGGCAAATAGCAAAGCTCACTTAGGCCTCAAAGCCAGCGAGCCAGCACGGTACTTTGCGAAAAGGCTGGCGGCGCCGTTGTTGAGGGTGGCCAGGTTGACAGTGGCGCCGTTAGCGTTCTCGGCTGCTTGGGCGCGCAGGAGCGAAAGGGCGTCGGTAGCGTTCATGCAGAAGCCGACGGTAAAGTTCCATACTGCGAACTCGCAGTCGCTTGCCGCGGGGTGAAGCGCGATCGGCTATCCCTTATGTTGGATGAAAAGCCCCATGTTTTTGCAGGGGTGCATACTCGTCAAATTAATGTATAGAATCGCGTATAGTGCGAGTAAGATATTGCGCTGTCCGTTTTGTGTTTAGCAAAGATATAGTTTGCATAATCTGGTCTAATCCCTGCTCTATTTAAATAAAGTTGCACGTAAATGGCGTAGATATGCCTGAACTGGGCTTCTTTACGCTGAGCGGGTAAAATCGACCGTTCGCCGCTTAGGTATTTTCAAAATGAATAAAATGAGCGATAAAGAGAATATAAACCTTAATAAACTCGCGTATCGCACGGACGCGGGTTATTAATGGGTTGTAGGCCTTTTACAGAAAGGATTCCAGCAATGTCTAAGCCTCTTGGCAAGCCCGATCGTATTGTCGTCGCCCTCGGCGGCAACGCCCTCGGCAACAACCCCGTCGAGCAGATCGAGGCCGTGAGCAACACCGCCCACGCTCTCCTTGGTCTTATCGAGCAGGGCAACGAGATCATCATCACCCACGGCAACGGCCCGCAGGTCGGCATGATCCAGAACGCCTTCGCCGCTGCCCACGATGCCATCGGCACCCCCGAGATGCCGCTGCCCGAGTGCGGCGCCATGTCCCAGGGCTACATTGGCTATCACCTGCAGCAGGGCATCGGCCGCGAGATGCACAAGCGCTATAAGCGTTGGCACGCCGCCACCGTCGTCACCCAGATCGAGTGCGACCCGGACGATCCCGCGTTCAAGAACCCGACCAAGCCGATCGGCCCCTTCTACACCGAGGAGCAGGCCAAGGAGTTCATGGCCGAGGATCCCTCCAAGGTCTTCGTCGAGGATTCCGGCCGCGGCTGGCGTCGCGTCGTCGCTTCCCCCGATCCCAAGAAGATCGTCGAGGCTGACTCCATCCTCAACCTGCTCGACAACGAGTTCATCGTCATCGCCTGCGGTGGCGGCGGCATCCCCGTCGTCCGCGACTACGAGAACAAGGGCTGCTACAAGGGCGTTCCCGCCGTTATCGACAAGGACCTGGGCGGCGAGCTGCTGGCCGAGGACTGCGACGCCGACGTTCTGTTCCTGCTGACCGCCGTTGAGCATGTCGCCATCAACTTTGGCAAGCCCAACCAGGAGGAGCTCGAGGACCTCACCGCCGACGAGGCCGAGCGTCTGGCCGACGAGGGTCAGTTCGGCAAGGGTTCCATGGAGCCCAAGGTCCGTGCTGCCATCAAGTTCGCCCGTTCCCGCAAGGGCCGCACCTGCATCATTGGCGCTCTGGACAAGGCCGCCGAGACCATGGCCGGCCTCTCCGGTACCCGCATCCACGAGTAGTCTCTACTCTGTTGCCTCTCTCGTGGGCGCCAGGCAAAGCGCCCACAAACTAGCCTCTCTTCATGAGCCCCGCGGTCCGCTCCGACTGCGGGGCTTTTGCTATTCACCTAGTCATTGGGGACATTCTTAAACGACTAGTAGTAGGCCCACATGGCTTCGACTTCGTTGAGGACCTCTACGACGCCCCAGCGACGGGCGCTGCGGCTGGCCGAGTTGGGATCGTAGACGCCAATCTGGTTGGCATCGTCGATGCCGTAGAGCACGATATAGTGGCCTACGTTGGTAAACGTGCCGGGGCGCACTGCGGCGATGACGGGCGCACCCGAGCGAAGTGCTTGGGTAATCGATTCGCGATTGTTATAGAGCTGTGTTCCGTTGAGCCCCAGCTGCCACGCACCGCCTGTCATAAACGACCACTCGGTGGCACCAGTGGGGGCGTAGTTGCCGGCTTCGGCCAGTGCGCATATATCGACCGGCGTCTTATCGGTGTGGCCGGTCTTAAAGATATAGACCATGGTGAGGCAAGTGGGACCGCAAGCGTTTTCGCGAATAGTGCCACCGGCATAGGGCAGCTCCGACCATGCGGGGTAAATTTGGTAGATGTGGGGCATGGTGCCGGCACTCCACTGCGAGCGTGGGGTCGAGAACGCAAAGGAGTAACCGGGTGCGACGGGAGCTTTAAGCAGCTTGTCCTCGGCAGTGGGCTCGAGACCGGCTGATCCGTGAGAGATACAGGATCCCAAAAACACAAAGACGAGGCAGGCGGCGATGGAGCAAAACGCAAGGCGTAGGCGGCGGGCCGGAAGCGTGTGGCTTGTGGTATGCGACGCGGGGTGAGGGGCGGAATTGCCGCGATCGCGTTGAGATCGCGAAAAGGAGCGCTTAACGTAGTAGTCGGTCTTACGGCGATCGTAGCGGCGTGGCTGCGATGTGTCGGTCTGGCGTTGGCGTGTGCTCGTACTCATGCGGTCTGACTGCTGCACGGTACGGCTTTGTTGCAGCGAAGAAGCCCCGAGCTGCTCTTGGGGGCGCTGCGGGTTGTCGTTGTCGGAGGTGCTTCTGGGCGTTGGCGTGGTGCGGCCGGCAAGGCGCACGCTTTGTGGCCGTTGGTCGCCGTCATTGTATCCATATGCCATTCGAATCACCTTGCCTCATGTGTAACTTGTCTATCCTACATAAAAAGAGGCGCGACACATGGGTATGTGCGCCAAAAGCCTGACAAATGGTATGAACGTTGCCGCGCCGCGCGCCAAGCGTCACGGCAACAGGTATTCAAAAGCAGACAAGATGAAAGCGTCCAAGACGAATGACGTCTTCCGCCGTTCGTCCCAAAAACGGCGCCGCTCGTTTTGCAGTTCTGCCTTCGGTCGAGCCACAAGCGGCGCTGCTGTGCCAAGGCCGTATCTTAAAGCCATGGAATAAAAGCGCGCGGCAAAACGGACCGCGCAAGGGGTGACGCCAGGGGGCGTCAAAAAGGAAAGGAGGGGAACAATGGCGGACAAGAACGCAGAAGTTGCAGTCGAGGACAACGGCGGCATGAAGAAAACGCTTTCGCTCTGGAACTTCTTCACCATCGGTTTCGGTGCCATCATCGGTACCGGTTGGGTTCTGCAGGTCGGCGACTGGATGGTCGTGGGCGGCGGTCCCGTTCCCGCTATGATCGCATTCCTCTTGGGTGCAATCTTCCTCGTGCCCGTCGGAGCTGTTTTCGGTGAGCTCACGGCTGCTATCCCCATCTCGGGCGGCATCGTCGAGTATGTCGATCGTAGCTTTGGCCGTACGATGAGCTACATCACCGGCTGGCTCCTGGCCCTGGGCAACGGCATCCTGTGCCCGTGGGAGGCCATCGCCATCTCGACCCTCGTGTCCGAGATGTTCGGCAGCCTGCCCGGCCTTGAGTGGCTGCGCGCCGTCAAGCTCTACACCATCCTGGGCGCCGACGTTTACCTGTTCCCGACGCTAATCGCGCTCGGCTTTGCAACCTACGTCATCTTCCTCAACTTCCGCGGTGCCAGCTCGGCCGCCAAGCTGCAGGCCTTCCTGACCAAGGCCCTGCTCTGCGGCATGCTGCTCGCCATGGGCGTCTCGCTGTTCACCGGCTCGCCGGACAACGCCATGCCCGTGTTCTCCCAGGTCACCGGTGCTGGCGGCGGCAAGCCCGCTACCGAGGGCACCAGCCTGTTCGCAGGCATCGTTTCGGTCCTGGTTCTGACCCCGTTCTTCTACGCCGGCTTCGACACCATTCCTCAGCAGGCTGAGGAAGCAGCCGAGGGCCTCAACTGGAACAAGTTCGGTAAGATCATCTCCTTGGCTCTGCTGGCCGCCGGCGGCTTCTACATGGTCTGCATCTACTCGTTCGGCACCATCCTCGACTGGCATGAGTTTGTTAAGAGCCCGGTTCCCGCGCTTGCCTGCCTCAAGGGCATCAACATGCTCCTGTACCTGGCCATGCTCGTCATCGCCACGCTTGGACCCATGGGCCCGATGAACTCCTTCTACGGCGCCACGAGCCGCATCATGCTCGCCATGGGCCGCAAGGGTCAGCTGCCCGAGAAGTTCGCCGAGGTCGATCCCAAGTCCGGCGCTCCCAAGCTCGCCTGCGTCGTTCTGGGCGTCATCACCGTCGTCGGTCCGTTCCTGGGCAAGAACATGCTCATCCCTCTGACCAACGTGTCGGCCCTCGCCTTCATCTTCTCCTGCGGCATGGTCGCCCTCGCTTGCCTGCGTATGCGCTTCACCGAGCCCGACCTGCCTCGTCCCTACGAGGTGCCCGGCGGCAAGTTTGGCATCAGCCTCGCTATCGTTGCCTGCGGCACCATCATTGGCCTGCTCGTGATCCCGTTCTCTCCCGCCTCCCTCAACATGGTGGAGTGGAGCATCGTGATCGGCTGGCTGGCTGTTGGCCTGGGCCTCATGGCCTTCACCAATTCCCGCAAAAAATAACGCCTAGCCGGGGCGGATCGGGTGCGCGGGGCCCTCTCTCCCGCGCACCGAACCCGGCACCACTTGGGTAGTTTTGTGAGGCCTTAACCCAACGCGGCCTCGCCCACTATATGGATCCATAAGGAGGAACCATGTCCACTAAGTATGCAATCGTTGGCGGCAAGCTCATCGACGGTACCGGTGCCGAGCCGGTCGAGAACTCCCTCGTTCTCGTCGACGACAATGGCAAGATCGAGTACGCCGGTGTCATGCAGGACCTTCCCGAGGGCGTTGAGGTTATCGACGCCGCCGGCAAGACCGTCCTTCCCGGCCTGATCGACACCCACCTGCACTTCTCGGGCAACCTGACCGACGATGACACCGACTGGGTCATGCAGCCGCTCCTCGAGAAGCAGGCCGTCGCCGTCAAGCAGGCCTACGACTGCCTCACCCACGGTCTCACCACCGTCTGCGAGATCGGTCGCTTTGGTATCCAGATCCGCGACTGCATCGACAAGGGCGTCTTCAAGGGCCCGCGCGTTCTGGCAACCGGCCTTGGCTTCTGCCGCGTTGCCGGCCACGGCGACTCCCACCACTGCAGCCAGGAGCTCAACAAGGAATCGCACCCCTGGGGCGATCAGGTCGACGGTCCTTGGGATCTGCGTAAGGCCGTCCGTCGTCGCCTGCGCGAGAACCCCGATGCCATCAAGATCTGGGCTACCGGTGGCGGCATCTGGCGCTGGGACTCCGGCCGCGACCAGCACTACTGCTCCGAGGAGATCCAGGCCGTGGTCGAAGAGGCAAAGATGGTCGGCATCCCCGTGTGGAGCCACTGCTACAACAACCACGCCGCTGCCTACGATTCCGTTCGCTTTGGCTGCGAGCAGTTGATTCACGGCTTCGATATCGATGAGCGCACCATGGACCTCATGGCCGAGCAGGGCACCTTCTTCACCCCGACGATCGCCTTCCTGCCCACTTGGTACGCCACCTATCCGCCCGTCTACGTCCCCGAGCTGCACGACAAGTACGAGGGCACCCTGGTCGAGAAGGAGCTGCAGCGCAACTACGACTGCCTGCGCGAGGCCAAGAAGCGCGGCGTCGTCATGACGATCGGCTCCGACTCCTTCTCCTTCGTCACCCCGTACGGCACCTGCTCTATCGAGGAGATGTACGAGTTCGTCGACAAGATCGGCTTCACCCCGGTCGAGACCATCACCTGTGCCACCCTCAACGGTGCCAAGATGTGCCACATCGAGGACGAGACCGGTTCCATCGAGGCCGGCAAGTGCGCCGACCTGCTGGTCGTCAACGGTGACGTCGCCGCCGACATCCACGTGCTCAACACCGACAACATGGACGTCATCATGAAGGACGGCTGGATCGTCGAGGCTGGCACCTTTGGCGAGGCCAACAAATACAGCGCCTAAGATACCGTTTGTCGATGGCTGGATGTAAAACACAGTTTTTGATTGCATAATGCAATGGAGAGGGTCGCTTGCGGCCCTCTTTATTGCTATGGGGTGCGTCAGTAAGAAGGAGATGACGGTGGATCTCAATAGGCTGATTCTGGGCAAGAGCTACAACTCTACCAAGGTCTTTCGTACCGCTCAGCATGTGGTTCAAGCCATCTTGCTCGGTATTGTCGTTCCGCTGCTTATCCTGCTGCTCATCTGGGATCTAACCGATAATCCCAATCCCGTTCCGGCCGTTGTCGTCATTGCCGGCTTGGTCATGCTGTGCTTCTTCTTCTCGTACGTCTTTGTCGTTCCCGACGACCTCACATCGAGCGCTACCGACCGCACGCTCGCCATCGCGTCGAAAATATTCGCCTACACGTCGCGCGGCCTTACGCCCGAAGCTGCCCTGGGCGCCTCTAAGATCATCCTGTCCGAAACCATCGCCTCTGCCATCTGCTTTACCGACGGCAAGCAGGTGTTGGCAAGCTGGGGCGAGGACTCGGCAAAATGCCCCGCGGGCACCCCGGTGGTGCTGCGGACCACGCTCAATGTGATCAACAGCGGTGAGCAAAGCGTTTTCTCGCGCGATGCCTCGACCGAGACAGGTGGCTACTTTCCGCGCCTGCGCGCCGGTATTGTCGCACCGCTTACCGTGCGCGGGCATTGCGTGGGCACGCTCGAGCTGTATTATCCCCGTCTGAGCAGCATCGATATGCGCCAGACGGCGCTCGCCTCGGGCTTTGCCGACCTCATTTCCACGCAGCTTGCGAGCTTTGAGCTCGAGCGCCAGGACGAGCTTACGGCCCGCGTGGAGCTGCGCGCCTTGCAATCGCAGGTCGATCCTCATTTTCTGTTTAACACCATCAGCACCATTGTGTCGCTCGTACGTACCGAGCCGGACAAGGCCAGGTCGCTGCTCATCGACTTTTCCAATTACTACCGTCAGACACTGTCCGATTCCGATACCCTCACAACGCTCGAGCACGAGGTGGAACAGGGCACTCGTTACATCAACCTTATGCAGGCCCGGTATGGCGACGGCCGTCTGCGCGTCTCGGTCGATATCGACTTTGAGGTGCGCGACAGCATGGTGCCGCCGTTTATCTTGCAGCCGCTGCTCGAAAACTGCATCAAGCATGCGCAGCGCGAGACCGAGCCGCTTTCTATTCGTGTTAGGGCTTTTGAGACCGATGACGGTCTGGAGATCATCGTCGAAGATGACGGCATCGGTATGAGCGAAGAAGTCTGCGCGCACCTGTTTGAGCAGCATCGCCGAGAGGAGCCCGAGAGCATTACCGCCGACGGCTCCATCAAACGAGGCTGCGGCCTGGCGCTCTTCAACGTGCTTCAGCGCATCCATTTCTTTTACGGGGAAGATTCTGGCATGCGCGTGAAGTCCCAGGAGGGCGTGGGAACGCAGGTCATCGTCGAGCTGAACGGCGAGCCGCATGAGCCGGCGCCGATGAAGGTGTAGCGCGCGGTTGGATTGAGAGAAAAAAGAGGGGAAGCGCATATGTCCGAGGGATGGAACATCTTGGTGGTTGATGACGAGCCTCCTATTAGGGCTGAGCTACGCTATCTATTGGAAAAGGATACGCGTGTGGGTCATATTGCCGAGGCGGGCAATGTCACCGAAGCCGTGGAGTCGATTCTGTCGAACAAGCCCGACGTGTTGTTTTTAGACATTACCATGCCCGGTCGCTCGGGAATTGAGCTTGCCGAGACGCTGCAGAACCTAAAGACGCCGCCGGTCGTGGTGTTTGTGACGGCATTTGCCGAGTATGCGGCTGATGCCTATAACCTCGATGCCGTCGATTATGTCGTCAAGCCGGTTGAGGACGCACGCCTGTCAAAGGCACTCGACAAGATCGAGGCGGCCTTGGGCGTCCGTCGTGTTATCCACGCTCCGCGCCAGCCTTTGCGTCTGACGGTGGACCGCGGGGGCAAAAAGGTGTTCATTCCCGCCGCAGACGTTTGCTACTTTGAGGCGCGCGCCGATTTTTGCAACGCCATCTGCGCCGAGGGAACGTACCTGATCAATGAGTCGATCTCTTCGCTCGAGCGTCGCTTGGACTCCGAGGGCTTTATTCGCGTTCATCGCAGCTACCTGGTCAATTTGGAAGACGTGCACAATGTTGAGATTGGCTCCACGGGGTTGATGGAGCTCAGGCTCGACCGCGTGAACTCGACGGTACCGGTGTCCCGTCGTCGTGCCGCCGAGGTCAAGTCGCACCTGGGGCTTGCGTAAGAGGCTTGCGTGCTGTCGTTTACCATCGCAGGTTTGGCATGGGCGCGCGGTGGGCATAATGGGTGGCATCGAATGAAATCGAAAGGATCATTATGCCCGCGCTTATCACCCATCATCTGTTTGGCGAGGAAAGCATCGACCGTCTTCCGCAGGGCGTCATCACGTCCGATGAAGAGCGCATTGCCTTTATCTTGGGCAACCAAGGCCCCGACCCGTTTTTCTTTCACATTCTGACACCGCGTGTTTCCGACTGCACGCTGCTGGCGCAGGTCATGCATCGGTCGCGCATGTCTCGCCAGTTCGCGTGCCTGCGCGACGGCGTGTCGCATCTGCTGCCGCGCGATGCCAGCTTGGGTCGTGCCTTTGCGCTGGGCCTGCTGTCTCATTACGTGCTCGACCGCAACGCTCACCCCTTTGTCTATGAGCAGCAGTTTGGCATCGTGGAGTCCGATTCAGAGCTTGAGGATTCGAGCAGTCAGGTCCATGCCGTGATCGAGAGCGACCTGGATGTACTGATGCTGCAGCTTAAACGCGATGGCGCTACGGTCGACGATTACCCGCCGGCGGGCGAGATCGTCACCACCGATCGCATCAATCGCGTGGCCGGCGTGCTGATGAGCTATGTTGCCGGACGCGTGTACGGCATTGACATTCCGGCGGGGGAGTACGCCGGCGCCGTAGCCGACATGCAGCTGCTCTACCGTACTATCGAGCCGGCTGGTTCGGCCAAGACGCGCGCGATTGCCCTGCTCGAGGGCTTGGTGCACGATTATTCGCTGCTCGACGGCCTTGCGCACCGCGTGACGACCGAGCTGCCCGAGCGTACCGGCAACCTGGGCCACTTGGCATGGAAGAACCCCTTTACTGATGAAGTCTCGACCGAGAGTTTCCCCGAGGTCTTTGACCGCGCGCTGGTCGATTACGAGTGCACGGTCGCCCGCTTTATCGAGACCGGCGATATGGAAGCCGTGACCAACCATGTCAATTACAGCGGTCGCGTGCTCGGCGCCGACGAGGAGTTCGACCGCGAGGAGTAGGGCTCGTGCGTGCCCCCTTTGCCGAATCCTTACCGGCGCCTCTGGACAATTGGGGTACGATGAACTAACTGCATATCGGGCGAATACGAAGGGGCCCTGTCCATGAAATACACCAAGCTCGAGCGTAACTGGGTTATGTACGATGTGGGAAACTCGGCCCTCGTGCTGCTCAATACCTCGGTGGTGCCCATCTACTTTAACGCCATCAATACCGGTGCTTCCTCGGCAGACCTGGTGGTCGCCTGGGGCAATGCGCAGACGATCGCCTCGCTGGTCATCGCCATGCTCATGCCCATTCTGGGCGCGCTTGCCGACTACGCCGGCAACAAGATCAAGTTCTTCTTGGGCTTCTTCCTCACGGGCCTGGTGCTCTGCCTGGCGCAGGCTATCCCAATGTCCGCCATGGCATTTTTGACCGTGTACGTGCTGTGCACCATCGGCCTTAACTCTTCTATGACGTTCTACGACGCCATGCTGCCCGACATTACCACCGACGAGCGCATGGACGCCGTGTCCAGCTCGGGCTATGCCTGGGGCTACATCGGTTCCACCGTGCCGTTCGTCATCTGCCTTGCGCTCATCATGGGTGGCCCCGCTCTTGGCGTCCCCACCATGCTGGCAACGCGTCTGTCGTTTATCATCACTGGTGCCTGGTGGCTCATCTTTACCCTGCCGCTCATTCGCACCTATAAGCAAAAGTACGGTCGCGAGCGCGGTCCCGAGGACACCATCGGCCACATCGTGGGCGGTGTGTTCTCCGAGGTCGGACACACCATGCGCGAGATCGCCCACAACAAGACCGTGCTGGTCTACATGATCGCGTTCTTCTTCTATATCGACGGTGTGCACACGGTCATTTCTATGGCCACCAGTTACGGATCGGCCTTGGGCATCGATTCGACGCAGCTGGTCCTGGCGCTGCTCGTCACGCAGTTTGTTGCTTTTCCGTCTGCCATCATTTACGGCAAGCTCGCCGGCCGCGTGGGCACGCTCAACATGATCTTGGTGGCAGTCGCCGCCTATATGGGCATCGTGCTCTTTGCCGCGTTCTTCCTCAAGACCGCCTTTGAATTCTGGGTGCTTGCCATTTTGGTCGGCCTGTTCCAGGGCGGCGTGCAGGCGCTCAGCCGTAGCTACTTTGGCCGCATTATTCCCAAGGAAAAGTCCAACGAGTACTACGGCTTCTTTGACATCTTTGGTCGTTATGCAAGCGTTATGGGCACCTTCCTGGTGTCGGTCGTCACCTCGCTGACCGGCAACCCGTCGCTGGGCGTCCTTTCCATTGGTGTGCTGCTGGTCGTTGGCTTTATGCTGCTGGTCCGCCTGTCCCGCATGACTCGGGCGGCAGAGCATGCCGCATAGGAGCGAGCGGCTATTGTGCCTGTCCACGGTACTCTTTTGGGGTTATCCGCAATAAACATTGCGACTTGCGAGCAATGATTTGCCCAAGTGGGTATGATGGAATCAGCTAGGTCGCGGGGCGTCGCCTGTGTTTGGCGGCGTCCCGTTTTTGTGTTGCAGGGAGGGTAAGGCATGAACGCCACGGTCGTGATTCCAACGTATTGGGCGGGCGATGACGCTTGCGCAAACGCCCCTGGCACCTATGACCATTCGACGCGACTCAACGCCGACAATCCCGAACTCGACCGCTGCCTGGCCTCGCTTGAGCAGGTACGTGACATCCCGCGCATCATCCTTTTGGTGGTCTGTCCCGTTTCTGCCACAGCCGATGTGTCGCTGCGCGTGCACGAGATTGTCGACGCGCATCCCACGCTCAAGGTCACCGTTGTCACCAACACCCAGGCCTCGCGCATCGCAGACCGGGTTGCTCAGATCGCGCCTAAGGGTTCGGGCGAGTGCGTGAGCCTGCGAGGCTACGGTGCCATCCGCAACATGGGGCTAGCTGTTGCCGCTGTGCTGGGGCATGACGCGGTTATCTTTTTGGATGACGATGAGACTGTCATCGATGCCGACTTTATGAAGCGCGCGACCTACGCGCTGGGTCAGCAGACGCGTCAGGGCCTGCCGATCTTGGTCAAGAGCGGCTATTTCTACGATCGCGACGGCTCGCCGCTGGCTCCCACGGACAAGGCGGGCATCTGCCATCGTTGGTGGACCAAGCGCATCGAGTTCAACCGTTGGATGAAAAAGGCGCTCTCGGGCACCCGCATCTCGCGCTCCAACTACGTGTGCGGCGGCCTGATGGCCCTGCACGCCCGCGCCTTTACGCGTGTGGCCTTTGACCCGTTTATCACCCGCGGCGAGGACTTGGATTACCTCTTTAACATGCGTATGTTTGGCTACGACGTGTGGTTTGATAACGAGTGGACCGTGCGCCATCTGCCTCCGGAGTCCGAAAAGCGCTCACCGCGCTTTATGCAGGATGTATACCGTTGGTACTACGAACGGGCCAAGTTGACGTTCGCCGCGCATCAAAAGGAGCTCATCCCCGTTACGGCGGCATCGCTCATGCCCTACCCGGGCCCGTGGATTTCGCGCGAGCTCGACGACCGCGTGCGCAAGACCGCTATGGTCCGCAGCGTGTTTACCCGCGAGCATGAGGGCTACCTGCGCATCTGGCGCCATGGTATCGACGAGGCAAAGGCCTATGCGCGCCAAAACGCTGCAAGCTATCTGCGTTTCCAGAGCTTTTGGCCCAAGATCATGGACGGGCTTTGGCGTGACGCACAACTGATCAGTATTCTGGAGGGGGCCGAATGATCGACCGCCGCGCCCAGCGCGATAGTTCAATATCAATCTTTCGCATCATTGCCGTCGCCTGCGCCATTTGCGTGCTGGTGTACTTTATTTTCGCCTTGGTGACCGGTATCGAGCCGATCGCCACGGTGATTGCCTGCGCGCTGCTGTGCATCTTTCTGTGCATCTTTATCTTTTTGACGCTCAATCCCGATTCGGTGCGCTCCCAGTACACCGAGGAGACGCTCTCGGTGGCCTCGGCCATGCTCGAGGACATTAAGGGCGGTCTGACGCAGGAGTCGGCGCGTTTGGTGTGCCGGCGCATTTTGCCCGAGACGCGCGCCATGACGGTGGCCATCACCGACGAGGACAACGTGCTTGCCTGCGCGGGCGAGTTTGAGGAAAAACTGCTGCCCGATACTCCCATCCACACGCTTGCCACACGCTACGTTATCGAACATGGCATCGTGCAGTCGTTCAACCGTATGGTGGATGTCGTGGGCTCGGACGGCTCGCACAACCAAGTCCCCGCCGGCATTATCGCCCCCATCAAGGTGGGCGATCGTACCGTCGGTACGCTCAAGTTCTACTACAAGACCCCGCGCGCCGTCGACCGTACCCAGTACGCGCTTGCCTCGGGCTTTGCCGAGATCTTGTCCACACAGCTCGCCATCCACGAGCTCGAGGTGCAAAAGGAGCTCACGGCGCGCGCCGAGGTGCGTGCGCTGCAGGCGCAGATTAACCCGCACTTCCTGTTCAACACGCTGAACACCATTGCATCGTTTACGCGCACCGACCCGCTGCGGGCCCGCGAACTGCTTCGTGAGTTCTCATCGTTCTATCGTGCCACGCTCGACAACTCGGGATCGCTTATTCCGGTCTCGCGCGAGGTCGCACAGACCAAGCGCTACCTTACCTTTGAGAAGGCCCGCTTTGGCGAGGACCGCGTGCTTGCGACGTTCGATGTGTCCGAGGACGTGGAAGATACGCTGGTGCCGGCGTTCGTGATCCAGCCGATTGTCGAGAACGCCGTACGTCATGGTATGGGCGATGACGACGCCCTGAGGATCGACGTGACCGTTCACCAAGACGGCGAGGATGCAATCTTGATTGCCGTGGCCGATAATGGCGTGGGCATGGATGAGGGTACCGCCGCCAGACTGTTTGACGAGCGCTCTGCCCGTCCCGACGCCAGCTCTCCCCAGGGTGGCGGCGCCGGTGTGGCCATGCACAATATTTCGGAGCGCATCCATCGCTTTTATGGGCCGCACTCCTATACGCGTGTCGAATCGGCGCCGGGCAAGGGCACCAAAGTGCTCCTTCATCTTGATTTGTCAGAGAGCATCTTTGACATTCAAGAGTAAAATAAAAGGCTACGGGCTCAACGTCATGCGACGGATGCCCGGCGTAGTTAGTTGACGAAAGGTTTTATCCCTATGCTGCGTGCGATGATTGTGGATGATGAGGCGCCGGCTCGCTCGGAGCTTCGCTTCCTGCTCGAGCAAACGGGCAAGATCGGCACGATCACGGAGGCGTCGAGCGTCCGCTCCGCCATCGAGATGCTTATGGAAAGTCGCGTGGATGTCGTGTTTCTCGATATCTCGATGCCCGGTGCCTCGGGCCTGCAACTTGCCGAGGCGCTGCATAAGCTCAAAAATCCGCCGGCGATCGTGTTTGTGACTGCGTATAGTGACCATGCGGTCGAGGCATTCGACGTGGATGCCGTCGATTATCTGATGAAGCCGGTTGAGGAAGCTCGGTTGGATCGCGCGATCGAGAAGGTCATGCAACGCGCCAAGCCGGTTACGGACAGCAAGGTGACCATCGAGCGTATCCCGGTGGAAAAGGGCGGCCGCAAGGTGCTCATTCCCGTGGACGACATTCGCTTTATCATGGCCAAGGACGATTACTCCTGCATCTATACCGTCGATGATCGTTTTTTGTCGACGACCTCGCTGGCGCAGTTTGAGGCCAAGCTCTGCGACTTTGGCTTCTTCCGTGTTCACCGCCGCTATATCGTCAACTTGGCGTGCGTTACGGACGTCGAGACGGTGCCCTCGGGCGCCATCCAGCTGGGCATTACGGGCGTCGACGAACGCGTGCCGGTTTCGCGCCGCCGCGTCGTGCCGCTCAAGAAGGCCCTGAGTCTCTAGCACACTGGCCCCGCAGCCCTGTAGACCCATCGTCTGCGGAGCCGTGGGGCCTTTTTTGTATGTATCTGCCGAATCGTTTTTTGCGGAAGGGATCCCATGAACAGTGCAAGCGCCAAGCGTATCGACATCATCTCGGACACCCACGGCTATTTATCGCCTGCGCTCTTGGATGAGCTTGAGGGCGCAGACCTGATCATCCACGCCGGCGACCTCACGTCAGAGATGGACTACGAGCACCTGTGCACCATCGCCCCTGTGCGGGCCGTATTGGGCAACAACGATTACTACCGCGACTACGGCCCCGATGTAGACCGTCTTGCGCTCTTTACCTACGAAGGCCTCAAATTCGCCGTAGCCCATTACCGCGAAGACCTTCCGGTGGGATCCGTAGACGTAGCCATCAACGGCCACACCCACGTAACCAAAGAAGCCCAAGTGGGCCGCTGCCTAGTCCTCAACCCGGGCAGCGCCAGCTACCCCAGAGGCACCCGAGGCCCCACCATGGCCAGAATGCTCGTCAAAGACGGCCATGTCATAAGTACCAAGTTTATTGACTTGGACTAACCGCAACAAAAACGGGGGATGCAGATGCGTCCCCCGTTTTCATTTGAGCCAAAGGCAGAGCTTCAGCAAGATCCTTAGACAAACCCCGCCGCGGAGAACGGGGCCGCCGAGCCGCGAAGCGGCGAGGAACAACAACGACTCGAACAAAGTGACGGCAGGGAGGGTCTCCGGGGCTGCGGGCGGGGGTTAAGTTTGTCGCGAGTTCCGCACGCAAAGGAAAGCACTTAATGTGCTTTCCGTCTTGCGCAGGACTGTAGAGCAGCAAACTTAACCCCCGCCCCCAGCCCCGGAGACCCTCCCGGATGGCCCCAAAAATTTTTTCAAAAAAGTTGTTGCGCGCCGGACAGACTTCTGTGTATACTAATCCCCGCAGCGCACGCGAGCGGAAACAAACGCGAACGACTGCCTGGGGAGTTAGCTCAGTTTGGTTAGAGCGCCGGCCTGTCACGTCGGAGGTCGCGGGTTCGAGCCCCGTACTTCCCGCCAACGCAATTAAAGCCACGTCTTCGGACGTGGCTTTTTGCGTTTGATGCACTTTGTTTCGATAGAACGATCGCCCTGGCGCATCTTCGCCCAGAATCCCCGCCCCTTCGGGAACGCAAGTAAAATCTAATAAGCATATCTGTCTAAACAACAGCTTTGTTGCGCAACACCTGTTCAACGAGACAGGGGGTTAGGTTATACTAAATTGCACTGTAGGCCGCATCTGATGCATTTCGCTCCAAGCGCGGCACTCAGTGGATATCCGATTTACCATTTGGATGTCCTAGCGGTCATTTAGCGTCTCGACACAAGCTCGGCCCCGGAGCTCGTTCGAGCTGTTCGTATTCCTTGAAAGGGGAAAAATGGACATATCGAGGAAGACTGATTACGCCCTTCGTATGCTGGCGATGCTTGCCGAGGATCCGGAGCGTTTGCTTTCTGTTCGCACCGCTGCCGAAGAGGTCAATGTTCCGTATTCGTTTGCCCGCTCGATTCAGCACGGTTTGGTCCAGGCCGGTATTGTGGAGAGCCTGCGTGGCGTCCACGGTGGCATGCGTCTCAAGGTCAGTCCGGACGACGTCACCATTCGTCAGGTCGTCGAGGCCGTTCAGGGCCCTATGGTTATGAATGATTGCACCGCACCCGATGGCGACTGTGCGCGCATGGGCACGTGCTGCTATCATCCCCTGTGGGCCGGAGCTCAAGCGTTGATGCGCGACTACCTCGATTCCGTTTCGCTCGGCGACATCGTCGCTCACCGCCAGTTCCCGGCCGTCGATCCCAAGTTCGCCGACCGCGAAGCGTTTCCCGAGTACGCCACCTGTGCGTATACATGCCGGGAGGAATAGCGCCGCATAAGGAGCATAGATATGATTCAGGACCCCTTTCGTTCGATGATTCGTTCGGAAGGGGTCCTGCGCTATCGCGACCTTCCGTGGCGCCGCACGCGCGATCCGTACATCATTTGGCTTTCTGAGGTCATGTTGCAGCAAACACAGGTGCCACGCGTGGAGACGCGTATGCCGGCGTGGCTCGATCGCTTTCCGACCGTGCAGGCGCTTGCCCAAGCCGCGCCTTCCGATGTTTTGGACGCTTGGCAGGGCATGGGCTACAACCGACGCGCTCTGGCGCTCCACAAGGCCGCTCAGCGCGTTGTGGAGGACTGGGACGGTGAGTTTCCGCGTGAGACGCGTGACTTGGTCGCTCTGCCTGGTATTGGCCCGGCAACGGCGCAAGGTATCCGGTCGTTTGCGTTTGACCTTCCAGGCGTGTATCTGGAGACCAACGTGCGCACGGTCTTTCTGCATCACTTCTTTCCCGATGTACCGGCTGTTCCCGACCGCGAGCTGGTGCCGCTGATTCAGGCGGCCTGTCCGGCGGTCCCCGGTGCGGCGACCGACGAGATCGCTCCCTTTGCCGTGCCGCTCGATGATGCCGACACGCCACGCGCGTGGTATTACGCGTTGCTGGATTACGGCGCATATCTAAAAAAGACGTTGCCCAATCCGTCCAGGCGCTCGGCGGGCTATAGCCGTCAATCAAAGTTTGAGGGCTCACGTCGCCAAAAGCGCGCGCATATCGTGCGCATGTTGCTGGCAGCGCGCGATGGCCAACCGGCGGGGATTATGCTTGCTGATGCCGTGGTGGGCGTTAACGATATGGAAGCGGCGGCTGGGCGCGGGCCGGTCGAGCGCGAGCTTGTCGCGGGCATTCTGGCCGACCTGGAGCGTGAGGGCTTTTGCCGAGCCGAGGGCGATCGCTGGCTGAGCATCTAGCCCGTGCAAATCTGAAGAACAGGATTGTAAGGTTTAGATTTCCGACATGAGGGCATCCTAAAGACGAGGCCGCTCGAAGCCTACGGGCGGCATGCGTTGAAGGGAAGTACACCTATGGATTTTGAGAATTCCCAAACCAAGAAGAACCTCGAGACCGCTTTTGCCGGTGAGTCCCAGGCACACACCAAGTATCGCTACTATGCCTCCAAGGCAAAGAAGGACGGCTACGTTCAGATCTCGAACATCTTTGCCGAGACGGCTGGCAACGAGTCCGAGCACGCCAAACTGTGGTTTAAGTATCTGCACGATGGCGCCGTCCCCGATACCCTGGACAATCTGCGCGATGCCGCCGCGGGTGAGAACTACGAGTGGACCACGATGTACGACGAGTTTGCCAAGACCGCCGAGGAAGAGGGCTTTACCGAGATTGCCGCAAAGTTCCGTGGTGTCGCCGCCGTCGAGAAGGCCCACGAGGAGCGCTACAACAAGCTCGTCGAGCGCATCGAGTCGGGCGAGGTGTTTGAGCGTGAGGGCGTGAAGGTGTGGAAGTGCCTGAACTGCGGACATCTGCACGTTGGTGCCGAGGCACCTGAGGTGTGCCCGGTGTGTAACCACCCCAAGGCGTACTTTGAGGAGCAGGTGGTGAACTACTAGCGCTTGGCGCTGGCTGCTGCGGAGCGCAGGGCGGGGAAATACCTTTCCCTCTCGCTCACGGCTTCGCAGAGTCGCGCGAGGCAAAGGTATTTCCCCGCCCTGCGCTCCGGCTCCCGGTCGTCGCGTGCTCGCTACAGAAAAGCTGATATTAAAGGTTGTGTGCCGCCCCTTTTTGGGACGGCACGTTTTTGTGGGGTCCCGGTCTCCACAATTTTCGTCAAGCTATTGGTTAGATTTTGGTCAGTTGGCGTAAGAGTGGAAGGCCAAAAGATTGCTGGCGAAAAAAGCTCAGAGAAAGTGCTGGTAGGGGAGTTGTTGAGCTTTTCGACAGCTTTTGAGCAAAAGAAACTTTGTGGCTATTGCCGGCGATTGCGTTGTCGCGGTCATGGCGGTGCGGGATGCTGGTCGTAAGCGTCGAATGCTCCGATTTTGGAGGCCAGCATGGATCTGTTTCTTGAGATTCCGCAGCGACAAGCTGAGCGCATGCTGCGTCAGCAGCAACGACTCATGGAGATGCAAATGCAAGGGGCGGCAGCCCAGCCCTTTGCGCAAAATGTCGTGCCCGCTGCTGTACCTGCAGCTGTGCCCGGGTGTGAATCGGCGCCAGAGGCCTATTCCGTACAGCAAGATTCATATGCGCAGGAGCTCGCGTTCGACAAGCATCGTGCGCGTCGCCGTCGCTGGGCCCAGCGCCTGCGTACGTTGGCGATGATCGTGCTCATCCCGTTGGGGCTTGCGGCCATCTTTCTGGCGTCATATAGCCTCACGTGCATCCTCAACGGTGCCACGCCCAATGAGGTGCTCCAGCATCTAGCGGCCCTGGGTCAGCGCCTAGGTGACGTCATAACAACCATCCGCGCCGGCTGGGAGAGCTAGCGTTTGTCGCATTGGGACTTCTAGGGTGTAGGGATTATCGCCACGAGTGGAATCCTTGCATCCTGTGGGTCCTGTCGTGCGACTGAATAGTATTATTGAAGATGAATAATATTAGGATTTGCTATGTATAAGCAGGATTTAGAGCAGACTCTTTTGGATATTGACGAAGAGGCGGAGCTGGAAATAGGTCCAAGAGACGATAGGCCGAGCGTTGTATTGGTGGGAGGAAGCGCCTTCATGCTAAACGATGTGACGAATCGGTCGGTTACACATGACATTGATGTGTTTGAGGCAGACAGGTGCCTCCGCGAGATCATAGCTCGATACCCCGAGGTGAATGGCATGGTAGTGGCATATTGCAACCAGATGCCATTCAATTACGAAGATCGACTGATCCCATTGGAGATCGGGGCGCATTTTATCAGGTACTTTACGCCATCTTTGGAGGATCTGGCGGTGATGAAGCTTTATGCCTATCGTCCGAACGACATCGTCGACCTCCATAGTCGAACATTTATCGACCGACTTGATTGGGATCTGCTCGAGCGGCTTATATTCGACGATGGAGAGGCGCTGGCGTCGTCGCCTTCGGAGCGGAGTTATCAAGAGATGGTCTGCGCATACAGGCAATACAAAAAGGAGGTGCTCGGTTGAATCTGACTTTTGAGGGATTTTTGAAAGGCTATTGCCGGGAGCTATCCGGACAGCAGTCGCTGAGTTTTAGAAAACTGGTTGAGCAGGCGACGACGGTTGCGCCGCGCGTGGCGGAGCCTCTGTTTTTGCTCGCTTTGGCGCAAGGAAAAGCCGAATACGTTCTGGGTTTATCCGAGGGCTCGTGGATGGAAGAGGATTACCGAGGCGTTTTGTCCTTGTACGATCAAGCGGGTGGCATGGCGTCTCTATGCGCCAAAAGTGAGCTCCCTAACCGTTATGCCAACGTTTGGCGTGCGTATAGAGCGGTGAAGGAAAAGCCAGTGGCGGACAGAAGGATCAACGCCCTGATGCGAAAAAGAACATTGGGGGCGCTAGGGGAATCGGGCGTAACGCGCTACGGTCTCTGCCGCGATTTGAATCTGAATAAGGGAAACGTATACGCATACTTGGCCGGCGATGACTCAAAAGTGAGCAGGAAGACAGCGCGCCGCATTATGGAATATGCGGAGGAGAGAAGCGCCCAAGAAGAGGCTGGGCGCCCGGTGCGTGTGGCGGGGTAAGATTGATCGCGGTTTTGATTGATAATCGATTGGGTTTGTTGGGCGGAAGTCTATGTCTGCTATTGATATTGCGCTTGTTGTGATTGCCTTGGTGGCGGTGGGAGTTGCTGTGGTTTGCGCCCTGCAGCTTAAAGGCCTTCGTGCCGAGCTGCGGGAGCGTGGCGGCAACGACGCGGAGACGCTCGCGGCGCTCGAGCAGGCCAACAGCACGCTCGATGCCCTCAACGTCGCGCTGGCCGAAACCCGCCGTACGGCAAACGCCATTGCGCAGCAGCAGATGACCGATGCCGCTGTAGAGCAGCAGCGTTACCTGACCGTCGCGCGCGAGTTCTCGCAGGCTGGCGACCGCATGGACGACTTGCGCCGCGAGACGGTCCAGCAGCTCGGTGTCAACCGCGAAGGCATCGAGCACCGCTTGGACAAGGTGCGCGAGACGGTCGATGCCCAACTGGGCGCCATCCGCAAGGACAACAGCGTGCAGCTCGATCAGATGCGCGCAACGGTGGACGAGAAACTCTCCCGCACGCTCAACGACCGCCTGTCTGCATCGTTTAAGCAGGTAAGCGACCAGCTCGAGGCCGTGTACAAGGGCCTGGGCGATATGCAATCTATCGCCACCGGCGTGGGCGACCTTAAACGCGTGCTGGGCAATGTCAAGGCGCGCGGCATTTTGGGCGAGGTGCAGCTGGGCGCGATCCTGGCGGACATCCTTACGCCCGACCAGTATCTGGAAAACGTCGCCACCAAGCCCGGCGCCTCGGAGCGCGTTGAGTTTGCCGTCAAGCTGCCGGTAGACGAGGGCGACCCCGTGCTGCTGCCGATTGACTCCAAATTCCCGGGTGATGCGTACGAGCATCTGCTCGACGCCCAGGAGTCGGGCGACGCGGAGGCCGTCGCCGCTGCGCGCAAGACGCTCGATGCGATGGTCAAACGCGAGGCCAAGGACATCTGCGAAAAGTACCTGAGCGTGCCCGCGACCACCAACTTTGGCGTTCTGTTCGTTCCGTTTGAGGGCCTGTATGCCGAGGTCGTCAGCCGCCCTGGGCTTATCGAGACCCTGGGCCGCGACTATCACGTCAACGTTGCCGGCCCCAGCACCATGGCGGCTATCCTCAACAGCCTGCAGATGAGCTACCAGACGTTTAGGCTGCAAAAACGTACCGACGACGTGCTGCGCGTGCTTTCCGCCGTCAAGGCCGAGCTGCCGCGCTATCAGGCGGCGCTGCGTCGCGCCCAACAGCAGATTGAGACCGCGGGCAAAACGGTCGAGGGCATCATCACCACGCGCACCAACGTTATGGAGCGCAAGCTCAAGGATATCGACGCGCTGGAAGACGCGCGGGAGGCCGACGCGATTTTGGGCTTGGAGTCCGCAGACCTGCCCGCAGACCAAAAAGACGAGGACTAGCTGCATCTGACGGCGGGGCGCCTGCGCAAGCACGGCGCGGGCGCTTTTCGCATCGCGCTTGCCTGAAGTGCGCTTCAATGTGCAACAATGGCGTTTCGCCCTATCAGATGCGAAAGGAAGCCCATGTCTCAGAGAAGCACCAGTCCGCTCAGCCGCTCCACCGTGCGCCGCACGCTGCAGCGGTTTTGGGGTGTCACGCGCACACAGCCGCTGATTGTCTTTCTCTCGGTGTTCTCGTCGGCGGGTTACATCTTTTTGCTCACGTTTGCCAACACCTACGTTATGGCCCTCATCGTCGACCGCGTCCAAGCCGGCCCCGTGGCGGGCGACCAGGTGTTTGAGGTCTTTGGCCCTTACATTCTGGCGCTCGTACTCGTTAACCTGGTGGGTCAGATCCTCTCCAAGCTACAGGACTACACCGTCTACAAGCTCGAGATTGCGGGCAACTATCACCTGGCGCGCCTGTGCTTTGACACGCTCTCCAATCAATCCATGACATTCCACACCAGCCGCTTTGGCGGATCGCTCGTGAGCCAGACGAGCCGTTTTATGAGCGGCTACACGGGTCTGGTGGACGTGACGGTGTATTCGCTCATCCCCACCATCACCTCGGTCATCTGTACCGTGGCCGCACTCGCCCCGGTGGTGCCCGCATTTACCGTGATCCTGGTGTGCATCATGGTCGTCTACATCGCGTTTGTCTGGCTTATGTACAAGCGCATCATGCCGCTTTCGGCCGCGACGTCCGCCGCGCAGAACAAGCTCTCGGGCGTGCTCTCCGACGCGGTCACGAACATCTTGGCCGTCAAGACCTGCGGGCGCGAGGACTTTGAACGCGATCTGTTCGACACCGCCGACCGCGCCGCGCGCGATGCCGAGACGGTCTCGATGCACGCCATGATGCAGCGCAACTTTACGACCTCGGGCCTTATCGTCATCACCATGGCCGTGGTGAGTGTGTTCGTGGCGGGTGGCAACGCGTGGTTTGGCATCTCGGCCGGCTCGCTCGTCATGATCTTTACCTACACCTATAACCTCACCATGCGCCTGAACTACGTGAGTTCCATGATGCAGCGCATCAACCGCGCTTTGGGCGATGCGGCCGAGATGACGCGCGTGCTGGACGAGCCGCGTTTGGTGGCAGACGACCCGGACGCCCCTGAGCTCAAAGTGACCGAGGGCGGGATTGATTTTGAGCACCTGAGCTTTGCGTACCGTGACGCTGCGGCGGGCGAGAACGTGTTCGATGACCTGACACTTCATGTGGCGGCGGGCCAGCGCGTGGGCCTGGTGGGCAAATCGGGCTCGGGTAAGACGACGCTCACCAAGCTGCTGCTGCGTCTGGACGATGTTCAGGGCGGCCGCGTGCTCGTGGACGGTCAGGATGTCTCGCACTGCACGCAGCAGAGCCTGCGTCGCCAGGTTGCCTACGTGCCGCAGGAAGCGCTGCTGTTCCACCGCTCCATTCGAGAAAACATTGCCTACGGTCGTCCCAACGCCACTGATGAGCAGATTCGCGAGGCTGCGCGCCTGGCCAACGCCCTGGAGTTTATCGACCGCTTGCCTCGTGGCTTTGACACCATGGTGGGCGAGCGCGGCGTCAAGCTCTCGGGCGGCCAGCGTCAGCGCGTGGCCATCGCCCGCGCGATTCTCACCGACGCGCCGATTCTGGTGCTCGACGAGGCGACCTCTGCCCTGGACAGCGAGTCCGAGGCGCTGGTGCAGGAAGCTCTCGAGAACCTGATGCGCGGCCGCACCTCCATTGTGGTGGCGCATCGCCTGTCCACCGTGGCGGCGCTCGACCGCATCGTGGTACTGGCGGATGGCGAGATCGTCGAGGACGGCACGCATGTGCAGCTCGTCGAGGCGGGCGGCGAGTACGCGAGCCTGTGGAGCCGTCAGACCGGCGCATTCTTGGAGGCGTAAACGTCTCGGACGTGGGACAATTGTGCCCATAAGTTTATTGTGCCGTTGAGCCGAGGAGTCGTTATGCCACGCGAGACCAATGCCGCCAAGCGCGAGCGCGCCATCGAGGTGTGTGAGCGCCTCAACCGTCGCTATGGCCCGGTCGAGTGCTTTTTGGACCACGAGAATCCCTTCCGCCTGCTGATCGCGGTGCTGCTTTCGGCGCAAACGACCGATGCGCAGGTCAACAAAGTGACGCCGCGGCTGTTTGCCCAGTGGCCCACGCCCGAGGCCATGGCCGGGGCGAGCGTAGCTGACGTGGCAGACACCATCAAGTCGCTCGGCTTCTACAAGAGCAAAGCCAAGCATGCCGTCGAGGCCGCGCAGATGATCGTCGCCGACTATGACGGCGAGGTGCCGGCCGACATGAAGGAACTCGTGAAGCTGCCGGGCGTGGGACGCAAGACGGCGAACATCGTGCTCAACGTGGGGTATGGCATCGTGGAGGGTATTGCGGTGGACACGCACGTCAACCGCATTGCGCACCGCCTGATGCTGAGTCCCAAGACGCATGCCAAGGAACCGCTCAAGACCGAGCAGGATCTGCTCAAGATTTTGCCGCACGAGTATTGGGAGTCGGTCAACCATCAGTGGATCACCTTTGGTCGCGAGATCTGCGACGCCCGCAAACCCAAGTGTGACGAGTGTCCGCTGGCAGATTTGTGCCCCAGCGTGCGCGTGGCGGGGTAGGGCGGAACGCATCTTCGTCTGGCGTTTTTTGCGGGGCTGGGTTTGCCCTTGAGCCGGAGTCCTCTCCATGCGCTACCATGACAGACAATGTATTTGACGTACGACCCGCCGAGCTTGCCCCGGCGGGCTTTTGGCGTTGCGATGCCGGAGGAACAGCATGCTCATTCACCGTATAGCCGCGCAGCTCTACACTGCCGAGGCGCTGCAGACCGTCGAGGCCGGACTCGATGCCGGCGAGGACGTGACGCTGGCCGTGTCGCAGTCGGGCCGCACGCTCATGGCGGCAGCTCAGTTTGCGCGCCGTCCGCGTCCCACGGTCTACATCGTGAGCGGCGAGGACGCGGCCGATCGCGCCGCGCGCAGCCTGGCCGCCTATGTGGGTCTGGCGCATGTGTGCCGCTTTCCCGAGCGCAAAGACTATCCATGGCGTGAGCAGGCGCCCGACGACGCCGAGGTGGCCCAACGCTGCGAGGCTTTAGGGCGCATCGTGCGCGGCGATAACTGCATCATGGTCGCCTCGGCCCGCGCGCTACTGCGTTGCGTGCCGCCGGTCGAGAGCCGCTATTGGGAGTCCACCACCTTTGCGGTGGGCGAGGAGATTCCCTTCGACGAGGTGCCGCAGCGCCTGGTGGGCATGGGCTACACCAATGCAGGTGCCGCCGACGCGCCCGGCCTGTTCCGTGTGCACGGCGATACCGTCGAGGTGTTCCCCGCGCAGGAAAAAGCACCCGTGCGCATTGAGTTCTTTGGCGACGAGATCGACCGCATCCGCCGCATGGTGAGCTCCACGGGCCAAACTATCGGCAACGAGGACAGCATTGAGATCTTCCCCTGCCGCGAGCTGGCGCTCACCGACGAGGCCGTCCACAACATGCATGTGGCGCTCTACCGCGCCAGCCAGGACGACAGCAAGCTGGCGGCGCTGCTCGAGATGGTGGACGCGCGCATCGTCACGCCCGAGCTCGACCGCTTTTTGCCGGTGATGTACGGCCAGACCGTGAGCCCGTTGGCGCACGTGAGCGGCAAGGCGCTTGTGGTCCTGTCCGAGCCGCGCTCGCTGTTCGATGACTGCCTGCGCGCCTACGAGGATATCGAGGCCCGTGCCGGCGAGGCGGGGATTGACCGTCTGGAGGGTCTGTATGTGCGCGCCCAACAGCTCGACTTTGGTGCTCAGCAGCGCCTGAACTACGTGAGCCTGATTCGTGCCGGCGGTGCGGTTACAGCCGAGCTCAAGATTGAGCAGCCGGCCATTGCGGGCTCGGACAATCGCTTTATGACGCGCATTCAGGAGGTCGTGGGCAAGCGCTATGCCTGCGTGTTTGCCATTCCCGACCGCGGTGCGCGCGAGTCGATGGAGCTCACCTTTGGCGACGAGGGCATCACCTTTGAGGAGTCGCTGACGGCCGCCCCCGAAAACGCCGGCGTTATCGGCGACCGCGTGCGCGTGGCGGCGGCGGATTCTGCCGACCGTGCTGCCCGCCAACAGGCCCATGCCTCAATTCGTGAGCGCCGCGCCGACGCGCTCAACGCCCGCTCGCTCGAGGCGGGTGCGGCCCAGGCTGCCGCCGGCGCCGCCGTGCCCACCATCTCGCGCGGACGCGTGACCTTTGTGGACGCTGCCCTGCCGCAGGGCGTGGTGGTGCCCGATGCCAATTTGGCCGTGTTCTCGATCGCCGACCTCAACGCCCGCATGGACGCCAACCGCGCGCGCAGCCGCCGCAAGGTGGACATTACGCAGATCACGTTCCCGTTTAAGCCGGGCGACTACGTGGTGCACGCTACCCACGGTATCGCGCTCTTTAGCGAGATCGCGCGCCAGGAAGTGGGCGGCAAGGAACGCGACTACTTTTTGCTGGAATATGCCGACGGCGACAAGCTCTACGTGCCGTTGGAGCAGGTCGACCGCATCACGCGCTATGTTGGCCCCGACGGCGACAAGCCGCGTCTGACCAGACTCAACACCGCCGACTGGACGCGTGCCACCAACAAGGCGCGCAAGAACGCCAAAAAGCTGGCGTTTGACCTGGTCGACCTGTATACGCGCCGCTCATCAATCGCGGGTATCGCCTGCCCGCCTGACACGCCCGAGCAGATCGAGATGGAGGAGAGCTTTCCTTACGACGAGACGCGCGACCAGCTGGAGGCCATCGCCGACATTAAGGCCGATATGGAGGCACCCAAGCCCATGGACCGCCTGCTGTGCGGCGACGTGGGTTTTGGCAAGACCGAGGTTGCCCTGCGCGCGGCGTTTAAGTGCGTGGACTCCGGCCGCCAAGTCATGGTGCTCTGCCCCACGACCATTCTGGCCCAGCAGCACTACGAGACGTTCTTTGAGCGCTTTGCCCCGTTTGGCCTCGAGGTCGAAGTGCTCAGCCGCTTCCGCACCCCGGCGCAGCAAAAGCGCGCGCTCAAGGCGTTTGCCGAGGGCACGATCGACGTGCTCATCGGCACGCATCGTCTGCTTTCGGCCGACGTGAACCCCAAGAACCTGGGCCTGGTGATCATCGACGAGGAGCAGCGCTTTGGCGTGCAGCACAAGGAGCAGCTCAAGAACCTGCGCGAGCAGATTGACGTGCTCACGCTTTCGGCAACGCCTATTCCGCGAACCATGCAGATGGCCACGAGCGGCGTGCGCGACATGAGCCTGATCACGACGCCGCCGACTGGGCGTCGTCCCGTGATCGTGCACGTGGGGGAGTACGACCCCGATGTGGTGAGCGCGGCGATTCGCCTGGAGGTGGGCCGCGGCGGTCAGGTGTATTACGTGTCCAACCGCGTCAAGACCATCGACGACGCCGTGGCGCGCGTGCACGAGGCCGCGCCCGAGGCGCGCGTGGGCGTGGCGCACGGCAAGATGAGCCCGCGCGAGGTCGAGGACGTGATGATCGAGTTTGCGACCAAAAAGATCGACGTGCTCATCGCCACGACCATCGTGGAGAGCGGCATCGACAACGCGACCGCCAACACGCTGATCATCGAGGATTCGCAGCGTCTGGGCCTGGCGCAGCTCTACCAGCTCAAGGGCCGTGTGGGCCGTTCTTCCACGCAGGCCTACGCGTACTTTATGTTCCCGGGCGAGCTACCACTCACCGAGGAGGCGACAGCGCGCCTGACCGCACTTTCCGAGTTCCAGGACCTGGGCAGCGGCATGCGCATCGCCATGCGCGACCTGGAGATCCGTGGTGCCGGCTCGCTTATGGGCGCCGAGCAGCACGGCAACCTGTCGAGCGTGGGCTTTGACCTGTTTACGCAGATGCTGGGCCAGGCGGTAGCCGAGGCGCGCGGCGATGACGATGCCGGCGTGGAGGCGGCAAGCGTGGGCATTAACCTGCCGGCCGACTACTTCTTGTCCGAGGAGTACCTGCCGGCGGTGGATCAGCGCGTGCTCGTGTACCGCAGGCTCGCAGCGGCCGAGGACCTGGAGAGCATCGATGAGGTGCAGGAAGAGACCGAGGCCGCGCATGGCGAGCTGCCGTTGGCAGGACTCAACCTGTTCAATCGCGCACGAATCCGCATTCGCGGCGAGCGCCTGGGGCTCGAGAGCGTCACGCTCAGCGGCGGTCGCATCACGTTTTTGGGCGTCGACGTGCCCAAGAAGGTGGCCTTTGAGCTAAAGACCCGCTATGGCGCGGTGAGCTTCCCCAAGAGCCGCAAACTGTCGGTGCCCTACAAGGCGGGCGCCGGCGCGGGCAGCGGCCTGGGTCGCGGTCTCGACGCCAACGACGGTACCGGCCCCGTGGCCGCGGCACTCATGCTGTTGCAGCAGTTGGGTGCGAGCGACGACGACTAACGGGTCGACGCTGCAAACGCCCCATTTGGGCACTCTGGTTCCATCGAAAGGAAAGCATGTTCGGATACATCTATAAGAAAGACGTCGCCATTATCGCGGTTGTCCTGTGTCTTTGTCTGGGCGTGGGCAGTTTCTTCGACTATCAGATTTCGAGCGCGCTGTTCAACATCGGCAGCATGTACGGTCGCTTTGTCGAGGCGGCCGGCGAGCTGCCGTTCGAGCTGACGGCGAGCATCGCAGGCGTTATGCTCGTGCGCTCGGCACGCCCCGATTCCAGGGGGAGCAAATGGCTCGCTGCGCTGGGCGTTTTGATCAACGTGGGTCTGGTCGGCTACGAGATTATCGGATCGCTGCGCGTCGGCGGCAAGCTCATCGCGTTTCAGCTGGTGCTGACGTTTGTGCTGGTCATTGCGGTTAACGTTATTGCCTATCGCCTTACGCGCGACACCGCGCCCGACGAGCTCACGCGCTGGGCGTTGATGGTACTTGCCGTGTGGGTCGCTCAGGCCATTATCCTCAACGTGATCGTCAAGCCGCTGTGGTCGCGCCCGCGCATGCGCGTGATCGAGGTCACGCCGGGGCTCAATTTTCAGCCGTGGTGGGTAATCGGCAATCCCGACAAGTGGACCTATATCGCCGCCGGCGTGATCAAGGACGGGTTCAAGTCGTTCGCGAGCGGGCACACCGCGCATGCGGCGATCGGCCTTATGCTCGCCGGGCTTCCCGCGGCAGCCTTTAAGGAAAAACCTTCGCGTCGCCGCGTGATCTTTTGGGCGGCGGCTGTGGTCGCGGCGCTCGTCGCCTTTGGTCGCATCGTGATCGGCGCGCACTTTTTGAGTGACGTGAGCTGCGGCTTTGCCCTGGTGCTGGCGCTTGAGTGCCTTGCCGCGCGCATTGCCTATCCGGGCGGCGTACAATAGCCCCATCTGAATCATCGGGCTCGTGCCCGGCTAGAGAGGATTATCATGCTCGCGTTCAACAATGACTATTCCCACGGCGCACATCCGGCAGTGCTGCAGGCGCTCGTCGACACCAATATGGAGCCGCAGCCCGGCTACGGTACCGATGCACACACCGAGCGTGCCAAGCAGCTTATCCGTGAGGCCTGCCAGGCTCCTGATGCCGATGTATTTTTCCTGGTGGGCGGCACACAGGCCAACGCGACGGTGATTGACATGCTGCTTGCGCCCTACGAGGGCGTTGTTGCCGCCGAGACCGGCCATGTCGCCTGCCACGAGGCGGGTGCCATCGAGTTTGGCGGCCACAAGGTGCTCACCATCCCCGGCTACGAGGGCAAGATGCATGCCGAGGATCTCGAGAACTATATCCAGGTGTTCTACGAAAACGAGAGCTACGAACACACGGTGTTTCCGGGCGCCGTGTATGTGAGCATGTCGACCGAGTACGGCACGCTGTACTCCAAGGCCGAGCTCGCGGCGATTCATGCGGTGTGCCAGAAGCGCCAGATTCCGCTGTTTGTGGATGGTGCGCGCTTGGCCTATGCGCTGGCGGCCGATGGGTGCGACATTACCCTGCCCGAGCTGGCGCAGCTGTGCGACGTGTTCTACATCGGTGGCACCAAGTGCGGCGCGCTTTGCGGCGAGGCCGTGGTGTTTTGCGGCATGCACGCTCCGGCGCATCCCATTCCGCGTATTAAGCAGCATGGCGCACTGCTCGCCAAAGGCCGCCTGACGGGTGTGCAGTTTGAGGCGCTCTTTACCGACGGCCTGTATTTTGAGATCGGTCGCCAGGCGATCGAGACCGCGCAGGCGCTGCGTCGTGTGTTGCACGGGCGCGGTTACCAGTTCTTCTTGGAGACGCCCACCAACCAGCAGTTTGTGATTTTGCCCAACGAGGACATGGCCCGCATTCGCGAGCATGCCTCGATCGAGTATTGGGAAAAGTACGACGAGACCCACACGGTGGTGCGCTTTTGCACCAGCTGGGCCACGACGCAGGAGGACATCGACGCGTTGGCGGCTGTCCTGTAGCCTGATGTAATGACGAGGGGCCGCCTTGCGCTGGGTTTGGCGCAAGGCGGCCTTTGTTTTTGAGGGAGAAGGGTTGTATGACCGAGATGTCCAAGCCGACGATTCGCCTGGCGACGCCCGATGATGCGCCGGCGTTGCTTGCCATTTACGAGCCGTATGTGCGCGAGACGGCGATAACCTGCGAATACGAGGTGCCGAGCGTTGAGGAGTTCGCCGGGCGCATCGAGCGCACGCTCAAGCGCTATCCGTACCTGGTGATGGAGCTGGACGGGCGTCCGGTAGGCTATGCCTATGTGAGTCCGCTTAACAGCCGCGAGGCCTACGACTGGTCGGTCGAGACGTCGATCTACCTGGCGCGCGACGTGCGCCACGGCGGGCTGGGCCGCAAGCTGCACGATGCGCTCAAGCAATGCCTGGTCGCGATGGGCATCACCAACATGTGCGCGCTCATTGCCGTGCCGCACGATAAGGACGACGAGTACCTGACGCACAACAGCCAGGATTTCCATGCCCATATGGGGTATCGCCTGGTGGGTGCCTTCGACCGTTGCGCTCAAAAGTTCGGTCGCTGGTACGACATGTGTTGGATGGAGCTGGTCCTAGCCGAGCGCACGCCCAACCAACCCAAGCCAACCTGGTTCCCCGACCTCCCCAAACCTACCATTTAGGGACAGGTTTATTTTGGCAGGTTTTATCTGGGCAAACGTTGCAAGCCGCTGCGAAGGATGCGGATACCTTCGCGGCGGCTTTTGTTTTGGGTGTGTATGACCAAGGCGATTGACCTGCGGATATAATAAAACCCCAGATAAAACCTACCAAAATAAACCTGTCCCTTTTTGGCCGGTTAGCCGATGGGCTCGGTGTATTTGGCGCGGTCGGTACGTTGGATGCGCTTGGAGACATGGAGCGGGCGACCGTCGGTGTCGTAGACGTAGTCGGTGATCAGAATCAGCGCCTGCCCGCGCTCAACGTTGAGCAAAAACGCTTCGTTTTGCGAGGCATAGCACACCTCAAAGGTCTTATGCCCCTGTGCCGGCGCGCGATGGAATTCTTGGCGCAGCGTGGCGTAGAGCGAACCGTTGATATCGCGGTCGATGAGTGCCTCAAAGCTTGGCGGCAGATAGGTGGTCTCCAGGCACAGCGGCGCATCGTCCAGATAACGCAGACGGACAAGTTTGACGAGCTTGCTGCCCACGGCGGCGTCAAAGAACTTAGCTATGCTGCCGGCCGCCTTGGCAAAGCCCGAGTCCACGGTGCGCGTGGTGGGCTTCATGCCCTGGCCTTCGACCTGCTTGGTATAGCTCGAAAACATCAGGTTGTTCTCGTGGAGCGCGGGCGTGTCGGCCACAAAGGCGCCACGCCCGCGCTCGGTGCGCACCAGGCCCTCATCAACGAGCACCTTAAGGGCGTGGCGCACGGTGCTGCGCGACAGACCCGATTCGTCCATGAGTTCCATCTCGGACGGCAGCTTGTCTTCGCGTGCGTAGGTGCCGGCGGCGATGCGGTCACGCAGCATGCCCGCCAAGCGCTCGTATTGGGCCAGTTTCTTTTTAGACGAAGCATTCATGCGATCAACCTGTATCTAACTTGTATTCGAGTCTAATCAAACATGTATTTAATACAACAACAAAACCGCTGGTAGCTAGTTATCGAAAACCACATCAGCAAAATATCTAAGACAAATATAGCATACAACTAGTCGACATAACCAAAACATGTATGTAACTTGTATGCCATCAAGAGCATCAAACGAGAAGAAAGGCTGATGCACGATGACTACTCAGGAACAGGTTAAGGATGTCGTCTCCCAGGTTTTGGCTGACAAGGCAGACAAGGGCGGCATCAGGCGCGTCGTGTGGATTGGCGCCGGCGGATCCAACGGCGGCAACTATCCTGCTCAGTACTTTATGGAGCACGAGGCTACGCAGGTCGTGAGCTCCAGCTACACCAGCAACGAGTTCGTGCACGCAACCCCTGCCTACGTCAACGAGAACACCCTGGCCGTCGTCGTGTCCATGCGCGGCACCAAGGAGACCATCGCCGCCGCCCAGGTCGCCAAGGACCACGGCGCCAGCACCATCGCCATCTATGTTGACGAGTCTGGCCTCACTGAGGTCTGCGACTACAAGATTCAGTATGACAGCCTGGCCGTCGACGAGTCTTGCATGGGCCGTACCAACTCCGCCGTCGTGACCATGATCGCCATGGAGCTTACGCAGCAGACCGAGGGCTATGCCGAGTATGAGACCGCTATGGCCGCCTTCGACCTGGTTGACCCCATCTATCGCAAGGCCGTCGAGTACACCCGTCCGCTCGCCGCCAAGTGGGCCGAGCAAAACGCCGACAAGCCCTGCATCAACGTGATGGCTCAGGGTCCGCTCTTTGGTGCCGCCTACGTCTTTAGCATCTGCAACGTGCAGGAGATGCTGCAGATCGACTCCTGCACCATCAACACCTGTGACTTCTTCCACGGCCCCTTCGAGATCCTGGACAAGCGCACCTCGCTGTTCCAGCTCATCAGCGTCGGCCGCAGCCGCTGCAACGACGAGCGCGGTATCCGCTTCGTCAACCAGTACGGTGGCGAGCGCGTCTATCAGCTCGACGCCAAGGAGCTCGGCCTCAACGACATCAAGGACAGCGTGAGCGAGTACTTCAACCACCTGATCTTTGCCCCGATCCTCAACAACGTGTATATGCGCGCGCTCTCCGCCGTCACCCACAAGGACTACATGACGCGCCGCTACATGTGGAAGCTGGACTACTAGGGGATAGAGCGGCCTAACAGCTCGATGTCCTCATAAGTTGCGGTGGAATAGTTCCTGTTTGGGGGTTTGAAGCCTCTATTTAGGAACTATTTCACCGCAACCGCCCAGTAATCCACTGGGGACGGAGGAAAACGGATCACTTTTCCGCTCGCCGATTTGTGCCTTGAAAAATGTATATAACGACTATAACGTAGTGTGAAACATATTGGAAACAATACCGAGGAGGCTGCGTTGAAGAAAAGCAATCTGGGCTATGTGCTGGTGCTGATCGCCGCGCTTATGTGGGGCACCATCGGAATCTTTGTTAACGGAATATCGGCCCTGGGTGTTTCGTCTCAGAGCATGGCGGCCTTTCGCCTGTTATCGGGTGCTGTCTTAATGGCTCCGGTCTTGGCATTCATGGGTTGCCAGGGAGGTGCTCGTGAGGGAAAGGCATCGGGTCCCCTGGCACTGTTCAAGGCAAGTCCTAAAGAGCTTGTTCCTTGTGCGCTTCTTGGCATTATCGGCCTCGCCACCGCTAACACGCTTTATTACGAGTGCATGGGCGAGGTGGGCATGTCCACGGCCTCGGTGCTGCTTTACACCTCGCCGGTGTTTGGCGTCATGCTCGGTCGCGTACTTTATCGCGAGGATGTGACTCCCAACAAGCTCGTTGCCATCGCTTTTAACATCGTTGGCTGCGTGCTTGCGGTGACCAATGGCGACCTTTCCGGTTTTCATTTTTCGGTTTGGGGCGTCACGTCGGGCGTGATTGCAGGCCTTTGTGGTGCGTCGCTCGCGGTGTTTAGCCGGATAGCAACCAAGACGGTCCACCCGCTGGCTGTCACGTTTTGGGGCTTTGTTTTTGGCGGTGCGGTTATGGCAGCTATCGCGGCTCCGTGGCCGGATGTCGCCGCGGCAATGTCGCCACAGCTGCTGCTGCTGTTCCTTGGCTTTGGACTCATCCCCACAGCTGTGGCTTACATCTTATATATGCAGGGTCTGTCCATGGGGCTCGAGACGTCGAAAGTTCCCGTCGTAATGTCATTCGAGACAGTCGTCACCGTACTGCTGGGCATTGGTGTCTACGCCGAGCCCGCCGGCGCGATCAAAGTTCTGGGCATCGTTTTGGTGCTCGCGTCCATCGTGATTATGAACACCGACTTTTCCAAGCTGCGCAACAGTGTGTTTGTCGGTCATGTCGTTGAGAGCATGACCTTTAAGCCCAACGCGTGGTGGACGGAGAAATCGCAGGACATGGATCTCTTCCGCGAGCGCACGGGCATTGCGCTGGAGCCCACCGTGCAGGAAAGCCCCTGGTACTTCGTGCGATAGGGGGTTGCGCGCGGCGTCCGACCTGGGGTTATCCAGCCAGCGCCGGCCTACCCAAGACCATCGTTTCGATTGCGTTAAACCCGCCAACGGTCGTTTTTCACCCGCGAACGGTTTATATACTAATTATCAATATCCGCAACGTATAAGACGTTATAATGACCATAACGAAAAGGAGGAGGCAAGATGAATCAGATCATTCTCGCATCTCATGGCGGCCTGGCCGCAGGCGCCAAAGACACGCTCGAGATGGTTCTCGGCGACGTGTCGAACGTCCACGTCGTGTCGCTTGCTCGTGACGACAAGGAGCCCATCACCAATAAGGTGGACGCCATGATCGCCACGTTCAACGCGGACGACACCGTCTATGTGCTGACCGATATGCTCGGCAGCTCGGTTAACAACAGCATGGTCGAGCTTTCCAAGAACGGCACGAAGTTCACGGTTGTCAGCGGTTTCAACATCCCGCTGGCGCTCACGCTTGCCATGAGCCCCGCCCCCGTCAAGGGTGCCGAGCTCGCAGCCCTCATCAACGAGGCCCGCACCGGTCTGACCAACCCCAACGCACCGGTCGAGGCCGCCGCGGCTCCCGCCAAGAAGGCCAAGGCATCCCGTCACAGCTCCGGTCCCGCCAAGATCGTCCTCGCACGTCTTGACTACCGTCTGCTGCACGGCCAGGTCGTCTTTACCTGGACCACCAAGGTTCAGGCCGAGCGCATCATCGTCGTCGACAACGCTGCCGCCAACGATGACATCAAGAAGGGCGCTCTTAAGCTGGCCAAGCCCCAGGGCGTGCGCCTGAACGTCTTCACCGTCGAGCGTGCCCTCGCCAAGATGGACAAGCTCAACACCCTCGGTGAGCGCGTCATGTTCGTCTTTGGCAACACGGCCGAGATGCTGCAGTTCTGCCAGGGCTACAAGCTCGACGCCATCAACCTGGGCGCCACCGCCAACCACGACGGTGCCGATCAGATTGGCGGCAAGGACAGCTCCGTCTTCCTCGACGCCACCCAGAAGGCCGACGTCAACCAGCTGCTCGACATGGGCATCAAGCTCTATGTCCAGCAGACCCCTACGTATCAGAGCGTCGACATCGACGCCAAGCTGTAATCAACCAGGCTTTTGCCTGACTGAAAGGAGAAGGGTATGAATACGTTCATCAGTGCGGTGCTCGTCGGCCTCGTCGGCGTGTTCTGCATGTGGGACTCCCGCCTGCTCGGTCGTCTTAACTTCGAGCAGCCCCTCGTTGGCGCTACGCTCGTCGGTCTGCTGCTGGGCGATGTGCCCACCGGCCTTGCCGTCGGTGCCGCCGTCGAGCTCGTGTCCATGGGCCTGGTGCAGGTCGGCGCCGCCGTTCCGCCCGATATGGTCCTGGGCGGCATCGTGGCCGCTGCCTTCGCATGCCTGACCGATGCTTCCGCCGAGACCGCCATGACGATCGCCATCCCGGTCGCCGTCCTGGGTCAGCTCCTCGGCATCGTGTTCCGTTCCATCATCGCCGCCCTCACCCATGTGGCAGATAACGCGATCGATAACGGAAAGTTCAAGACCGCCTACCGTATGCACATCTGCGCCGGCTCCGGTCTGTACGCCGTCATGTACTTCCTGCCGATCTTCCTCGCCGTCTTTGTTGGCACCGACCTGGTTCAGGCCATCGTCAACATGGTTCCCGAGTGGCTGTCCACTGGTCTTAACGTTTCGACCAAGATCATGACCGCCTACGGCTTGGCCCTGCTGCTCACCATGATGATCAAGAAGGGTATGACTCCGTTCCTGTTCATCGGTTTCCTGCTCGCCGCTTACCTCAACCTGTCCGTCATCGCGGTCGCTCTGATCGGTGTGTGCCTGGCTGTCGTCTTCATGGGCTTCAAGTTCAACGGTTCCCATGCAGCCGCCGGTGTCGATTCCGACTACGATCCGCTCGAAGACGACGAAGACTAAGGAGGAACACACTATGGCAACCGCAACCAAGGACGTGTCCCTGAACAAGAAGGTCAGCCAGTTCTTCTGGCGCTCCTGGGCCATCCAGGCCTCTTGGAACTACGAGCGTCAGATGAACATGGGCTTCCTCTACGGCATGGTTCCCACGCTCGATCGCCTCTATCCGGATGAGTCCGACCCCAGGCAGCTCGCTGCTAAGAAAGAGGCTTACCACCGTCACATGGCGTTCTACAACTGCACCCCGCAGACGAGCGCTTTCATCCTGGGCCTCTCCGCCTCCATGGAGGAGGAGTACGCCAAGGATCCCGAGAACTTCGATCCCGATTCGATCAACGCGGTCAAGACCTCCCTCATGGGTCCGCTTTCCGGCATCGGTGACTCCTTCTTCCAGGGCACCATCCGCGTTATCGCCTTTGGCCTGGGCGTTCAGCTGGCTCAGCAGGGCTCCATCATGGGCCCGATCCTGGCTATGCTCATCTCCATCGTCCCCTCTGTGCTGATCACTTGGTTCGCAGCCAAGATGGGCTATCAGGGCGGACACGAGTACCTGAGCAAGCTTCAGGGCGGCGACCTCATGGAGAAGCTCATGTATGTCTGCGGCATCGTGGGTCTTATGTCCGTGGGCGGCATGATCGCTACGCTGATCGGCGCCACCACCCCGCTGCAGTTCGCTGAGGGCACCGTCGTGATCCAGGACATCCTGGACGGCATGATGCCCCAGATGATTTCCCTTGGCCTCACCGGCCTTATGTACTGGCTCATCAAGAAGAACGTCAACACCGGTTGGCTTCTCGTGATCGCCATCGTGGGCGGCATCGCCCTCTCCGCGGCCGGCATCCTGGCCTAGTCGCGACCAAGCGCCTAATCGCTTTCCCCCGGGGGCCTGCCTGGCATCCCATACCCCAGGCAGGCTTCCATCCCTAAATG
Source organism: Collinsella sp. AM12-1 (assembly GCF_003472325.1). Lineage (NCBI taxonomy): Bacteria > Bacillati > Actinomycetota > Coriobacteriia > Coriobacteriales > Coriobacteriaceae > Collinsella > Collinsella sp. AM12-1. Next base: position 209,513 of record NZ_QRLS01000001.1, on the reverse strand, counting down.
TGTCAAAGGGACAGTTCCTTTGTCACATCCTCAACGGGCCGGCGACTCGGTCCAAATCACGGTAACCCTGCGAGCGCCCGGCAATGTGGCGCCGCAAAAATCGAAAGGAATGTGTCAGATGTACGAGATCGACCTTAACCTCCCTAAGCAGATCGTCGCTGACGTCCTGTCCAACCACGAGATCCACAGCGTCGCCTTCGTCGGCTGCGGCGCTTCCATGTCCGACCTTTACCCCGCCAAGTACTTCCTGGCCAACAACACGGACAAGCTGAACGTTCAGATCTTCACCGCTAACGAGTTCAACTACGACACGCCTTCCTGGGTCAACGAGCACACCTTCGTGATCACCTGCTCCCTCGGTGGCTCCACGCCCGAGACCGTCGAGGCCAACAAGACCGCCAAGAAGCACAACTGCCCGGTCGTCTCCCTCACCAACAAGGCTGGCTCCGCTCTGACCGTCGACGCCGACCACGTCATCGTTCACGGCTTCCACGCCAACTACGCTGCCAAGTGCGAGAAGCCCGGCTACGCCATCGCTCTTGCTCTCGAGATCCTTCAGCAGACCGAGGGCTATGACCACTACGAGGACATGATCACCGGCCTCACCAACGTCTTCGAGCTCTGCGAGAACGCCGCTCAGTCCGCCAAGGGCCTCGCCAAGCAGTTCGCCCAGGACTTCAAGGACGACAAGATGATCTACTTCATGGCCTCTGGTGCCTCCGAGAAGATGGCTTATTCTCACGCCGCCTTCCTGTTCACCGAGATGCAGTGGATCGACGCCGCCGCCTACAACACCGGCGAGTACTTCCACGGCCCGTTCGAGGTTTCCACCGAGGGTAAGCCCTACGTCTTCTTCATGTCCGATGGTGCCACCCGTCCGATGGACGCCCGCGCCCTCACCTTCCTTAAGCGCATGGGCGCCAAGGTCGCTCTGATCGACTCCAAGGACTACGGTCTGGCCGACGCCGTGCCGGCAAGCGTCGTCACCTACTTCAACCCGCTGCTGCACCTCGCCGTTATGCGCGAGTACGGCAACCAGATCGCCGAGGCCCGTCAGCACCCGCTGACCATGCGTCGCTACATGTGGAAGCTTTCCTACTAATCACAAGTAAGTAGACCTTACGGGTTGATTGAGAGGGGATGGGGTTTGCGCCCCGTCCCCTTTTTGCTTTGGGGGCGTGTCCGTTGCGTCATAAAACCCCAGATAAAACCTACCAAAATAAACCTGTCCCTTTTTGGCAGGTGGGAGGAGATGCGTATGATCAAGGCAGTGCTGTTTGATATGGACGGCGTGCTGGTCGATACCGAGTGGTTCTACAACCGTCGTCGCGTGGCGTTTATGGAAGAGAAGGGGTTCCACTTTGACGAGATCCCCGATCTTTCGGGGTCTAACGAGCCCGCCATTTGGGAGGCGCTGGTGCCCGACGATGTTGAGCTGCGCGAGCGCCTGCGCGTGGAGTACAAGCAGGTCTACAGCCCGGACCATCCCGTTCCGTATGCCGAGCTACTCAACGAGCAGACGGAGCCGGTGATGCGTGAGCTGCACGAGCGCGGCGTCAAGTGTGCCATCGCGAGCTCGTCCTATCGCGAGCTCATTGACGAGCTGGTGGAGATTGCCGGTATCACCGACGTGCTGGACTACACCATCAGCGGTCACGAGTGCAGTGCATTTAAGCCCGACCCCGAGATCTACCTGCGTGCCATGGAGGCGCTGGGTGTGGAGCCTACCGAGTGCCTGGTTATCGAGGACTCGCCTTTGGGCATCGAGGCCGGCAAGCGCTCCGGCGCGCGCGTCCTGGCACTGCGTCCGCACGAGGGCGTTAACCTGGACCAAACGGGAGCCGACGCCGTCATCGACAACCTCGCCGACATTCTGACCGCTTTGTAGCGTCAATTCGCCGCAAGAAGTGCGGATTCACACGTCTCTTGCGGTGGATTGGCTCATTTTGGCTTCGATTTAGATCCGTTTGGCTTCGACTCGGACTAAGTGAGTAGACTTTTTGGCACATGCCGAGCACAAAGCGTATCTGCCTTAGTAAAACCGCAGGTCGGAGAGGTGGCTGTTTTGAGTGCGCTTGGTAGATCGCGAAAAGTCTACTCACTTAGAATTTGGCTCTTTGGTTGGGGAGCTGCTGGCTCGTTTTGGTTGTCGAGAGAGGGTGAATTGAAGCGCCCTCTCGCGCTCCATGCTACAATCGCCGGCATGCCCCACAATTACATCTGCCTTCGAAAGGAGCCTACGTGGCGAACGCCATCGATCAGCTCACGGACCGCGTGCTCGTGCTCGGCCGTCTCACCATCGTCCGCCGCGCCATTACTGCCGTGGCGGTCACCATCTCCGCCGTTCTCCAGACATTTCTGATTCAGGCGTTCATTCGCCCCGCCGACCTGCTTCCGAGCGGCCTCACCGGCGTCGCGGTCCTGCTCGATCGCGTCACCTCGCTCGGCGGCGTTCACATCGACATCTCGCTCGGCATGCTCGCGCTCAACATCCCCGTGGCGCTCCTGTGCTGGAGCGGCATTAGCAAGCGCTTCGTCATCTTCTCGATGATGCAGGTCATGCTCTCGTCGCTGTTCCTCAACGTCTTTCACTTCGCGCCGTTTTTGGGCGACAAGATCATGCTCATCATTTTTGGTGGCGTGGTCTCGGGTCTGGGCGCTGCCATCGCGCTTAAGTCCGGCGCATCCACCGGCGGCACCGACTTTATCGCGCTGTGGGTTTCCAACCACACGGGCAAGACCATCTGGGGCGTTATCTTTGGTTTCAACTGCTTTATCCTGGCGATCTTTGGCTTTATGTTTGGCTGGGACAACGCGGCGTACTCCATCGTGTTCCAGTTTATTTCGACCAAGACCATCGACAGCTTCTATCGTCGCTACGATCGCGTGACGCTGCAGATCACGACGCGCAAGGCCGACGAGGTCATGACCGCCTATGTTGACCATTTTCAGCATGGCATTAGCTGTGCCGAGGTCATTGGCGGATACAGCCGCGAGAAGATGTACCTGCTGCATGCCGTTGTCTCGACCTACGAGAGCCAGGACATTATCAAGCTGGTGTGCGACATTGATCCCGGCGCCGTGATCAATGTGTTCCATACGCTCAACTTTGTGGGCGGCTGGTGGGGCGGTCATGTCGACGAGCCCATGCCCACGGCCGTGCCCGATCCCGACAAGCCCGCGCGCATGGCCAGCAGGCAGGCGCGCCTCATCGATCAGGACAGCCTGCAACAGGACGACGGCAGGTAAGGATTTGCTGTATGCGGTGTATCGTTTTATCATTATGAGGTAACATGAAACTAGACGTTATATACGTATTAGTTATTTCAATATTTCGATAAGAGTGATTAGATATGCCTGCACCCAAAAATGCACCGCTTTACCAGCAGATTTACGACGAGATCAAGGATGCGATCGAGAAAGGTGTTTATGCACCCAAGGAGCGTATTCCGTCCGAGCTCGAGCTAGCCGAGCAGTACGAGGTGAGCCGAATTACGGTGCGTCGCGCCGTCGAGGAGCTGTGCTCCGATGGCTACCTGGTTAAGCAGCAGGGCCGTGGCACCTTTGTTTCCACGCCGCACATCAATCGCCAATTTCACGCCTCGACGCTGCAGACGTTTACCGCGCTGTGTGCCGGCAACGGCATGAAGGCCGGTGCGCACGTAATCGATCGCCAGATTGTGCCGGCGCGCCAAAACGAGATGGAGTTCTTTGGCCTGCAGAAGGATGCGCTGCTGCTGCACATCAAGCGCGTGCGTACTGCCGACGGCGAGCCCATCTTTGAAGAGAACATCTTTGTGCCGTTTGACGCCTACCGTGAGCTGTTGACGGCCGATCTTGAGGACAAGTCGATTTTTGCCGAGGTCGAGCGTGTTGGCGGAACGCCGATTGTCTCGGTTGGTTACCGTACGGTCGAAGCCGTTCGCGCCAACGCCGAGCAGGCGGCTGAGCTGGGCATTGCTCCGCACGATCCGCTGCTCAACCTGCGCGCCGGCTTTATCGGACCCAATGGCGAGCCGGTCCTGATGGGTAAGCAGTACTACGTGGGATCGCGCTACGTTATGGTCATGTAGCTCTAGTTGCGCGGTTTTCCAAACCGCGCAACGGGCCGACGCTGCGCCCTTGGTTCCGCCGTTCTAGCGAACGGCGGACCGGTCGACGCTGCAAACGCCCCTAAGCGGCAATCTGACGTTCAATCGTCGGTCGCGTACCGAAGTACGCTTCCCTCCTCTTTCACGTCACCTTGCTCGCTTAGGGGCGTTTTCGCTGACTTATGCTCAACCTGAGACGTTTCCACGCCTGTCAAGAGCTTAGCCGTTGGGGACGTTCTTAAACGACTAGTCATTCAAGAACGTCCCCAATGACTACCCGCAGAATGAGCGTGGCTGACAGCCGTACGGCAGCGGTCCGCGTGGCGGCGTATAATCGGCGGCAGATGACTTGGACGTTAGGAAACCATGACCGATAGCATGCAGCAGATGGCGCTCGACACGCTCGGCGCCTATTTTGGCTACACCTCGTTTCGCCCGGGGCAGGACCGCATGGTCGATGCGATCCTTGCCGGCCGCGACGCGCTGGGCGTTATGCCCACGGGCGCCGGCAAGTCCATTTGCTACCAGGTGCCTGCGCTCATGCTGCCCGGCATCACCTTTGTGGTGAGTCCGCTGCTGTCGCTTATGGAGGACCAGACCCGCGCACTGCTTGCGGCGGGCGCGCGCCCCAGCTATCTCAACTCCAGCCTTACGCCGGCTCAGCAAAATACCGTGCGCAAGCGGGCGCGCGAGGGTCGCTACCAGCTTATGTATGTGGCACCTGAGCGCCTGCTCGAGCCGCGTTTTCTGGCCTTTGCGCAGGAAGCTGCGGCCGAAGGCGGCATCGGCGTTCCGCTCGTGGCCATTGACGAGGCCCACTGTGTGAGCCAATGGGGTCAGGATTTCCGCCCCGCCTACCTGCAGATTCGCGAGTTTATCGATTCCCTGCCGCAGCGCCCCATCGTGGCGGCCTTTACCGCTACAGCGACTGAGCGCGTGCGTGCGGACATTCAGCAGATGCTCGGCCTGCAAAACCCGGCGACGGTGGTGACGGGCTTCGATCGCAAGAACCTCTACTTTGGCTGCGAGGAGATGGGCGACAAGGCTAAGACCGCGTGGGTGCGCGACTATGTGATCGCGCATTCGAGCGAGAGCGGCATCGTGTATTGCTCGACTCGCAAGACGGTTGATGCGCTGGCAGGAGAGCTTGCTGAGGCGTTGGGTCCCAGCGGCATTCGCGTTGGCCGCTACCATGCCGGCATGGGTAATGACGCCCGCCGCCAAAGCCAGCGCGCCTTTATCGACGACGATATTCAGGTGATGGTTGCCACCAACGCCTTTGGCATGGGCATCGACAAGCCCAACGTGCGCTACGTCATCCATAACAACGTGCCCGAGAGCATCGAGGCCTACTACCAGGAGGCGGGCCGCGCCGGCCGCGATGGCGATCCGGCCAGCTGCCACCTGCTGTGGAACGGCAACGATTTTCGCATGCGCCGCTTTTTGATCGACCGCGGCGATGCGGCCGACGAGACGCTCGACGACGAGCAGCGCGCGTGGGCGCTCCAGAACCGATATCGCCTGCTCAGTCAGATGGAAGGCTATTGCAACACCACCGGCTGCCTACGCGAATACATGCTGCGCTACTTTGGCGACGAGGCCGCGGCCGAGCATACGGCCGTGGGCGGCGCCGCCGCGGATGAGGCCGAGGGCTGTGGCAACTGCAGCAACTGCCTCACGCAGTTCGAGGTCGAGGACGTCACCGGTATGGCTCGCGCCGCCGTGCGCTATGTGGCCACGCGCCCCATGCGCTTTGGCAAGTCGCTCATCGCCGATGTGCTTCACGGCGGCAACACCGAGCGCATTCGCCAGATGCATCTGGACGAGGACCGCGGCTATGGTGGGCTGTCGAGCGAATCGGTCGGCCGCATCAAGGACATCATCGGCCAGCTGTGCGGCCGCGGTTATTTGGCCACCTCGCAGGGGCAGTACCCGGTCGTGGGCCTGGGTCCGCGTGCCGGCGAGGTCGAGGACGAGGCGTTTGCCTTTACCGTTAAGCGTCGCGCGTCCAAGCGCAAGGCCTCGGCCCGTGCTCGCCGTGCGGTGGATCTGCTGCGCGAGGAGGCCGAGCTGGATCAGCGCCCGCGCGTGGGCGACGATGCCGAGCTGTTCGAGCGCCTGCGTACCCTGCGCAAGGAGATCTCGACCGAGCTCGAGATGGCGCCGTACATGGTCTTTTCCGACAAGGCCCTGCGCGGCCTGTGCCGCCTGCGCCCGCAAACGCGCGACGAGCTGATTCAGGTCAACGGCATCGGCGAGAAAAAGGCCGATGCCTTTGGCGAGCAGTTTATGGCGGCGATTGAAGAGTTTGAGTCCGAGCATGCGCGGGATGGAGCGTAACGATGGCAACCGACGATAAAACCGACCGCGCTGGCGTATCCGCCGTACCGCTGTACCAGCAGGTCATGGACGACCTGAAGGGCGAGATCGCGCGCGGCGTGTATGCGGCCGGCTCGCGCATTCCTTCCGAGATGGAGCTCGCGAAGTCTTACGGCGTGGGGCGCATCACCGTGCGCCGCGCCATCGAGGAGCTGTCGCGCGCGGGGTATCTCAACCGCCAACAGGGGAGGGGCACTTTTGTGTGCGCTCCCAAGCTCAAGCGCAAGATTCGCCAGAAGGGTGACGTTCAGAGCTTTTCCGAGGGTTGCGCTGCCAACGACATGGTTGCCGGAGCGCGCCTGGTGTCGCGCACGGTGGTCGCGGCGACGCGCGAGGACGCGGCGTTCTTTGGCGTGGAGCCCGGCTGCGAGCTCATCGTAGTCGAGCGCGTGCGCACGGCAGATGGCGTGCCCGTCATGCTCGAGAACAACTCTTTTGTGCTGGCCGACCATCCCTACCTGCAGACGCTTGCCGACGAGGACCTTGCCGATAACTCGATCTTTGCACTCGTTGCCGAGCATTCGGGCCGCGCGCCGCTCAAGTCCGACCCCTGCACCGTGGAGATTGCGCTGGCGGATGCCCAGGCGGCCCCGCTGCTGGAGGTGCCGGTCGGCGAGCCGCTCTTCTATATGGAGGCGTACTTTACCGATGCGGACGGGCGGCCCCTGCTGCTCGGGCGCCAAAAGATCGTGGGCTCGCGCTACGTGTTCGACATCTAACGTCCATAGATAGAACAACATAGAACAAATTTGCTGAAATGACTTCACGGGCACCTGCTTGCATGCTATAAATAGAACAACATAGAACGACTGCAGGTACGAGCTGCCGTCGTCCAAAGCCGCCACACAAGGAGGAGCGTCACCGTGAACGCACACGATCTGATTCAGGAAATCATCGAGCGCAAGGGCAAGGTCGAGAATGTCTTTTGGATCGCCTGCGGCGGTTCGATGATCGACCTCATGCCGGCTAACGAACTGCTCAAGCGCGAGGCCACCACGTTTACCTCGACGGTCTACACAGCGCGCGAGTTTTGCCTGATGGCCCCCAAGAGCCTAGGGCCGAAGTCACTCGTCATCGCCTGCAGCCACAGCGGCAATACGCAGGAGGTCGTCGACGGTTGCGAGATGGCGCTGGCAGCCGGCGCCGAGGTCGTGGCCATGACAGACTGCGAGGGCTCCAAGATTGATAACGGCAAGTGGACCACCTGGGTCTACCCTTGGGGCGAGGGCGTGTCGCAGGCCGAGGTGCCGCAGGGCATCGGCGCTCTGATCGCCGCCGAACTGCTCCACCAGCAGGAGGGTTACGAGGCGCTCGCCGATATGTACGCCGGCCTTAAGCAGATGGATGCGCTGTTGCCCGCTGCCCGCGAGAAGGTTAATGCCGAGCTGGGCGATCGCTTTGCCGAGCTCTGCCAGCAGCACGAGTTCTTCTACATCCTGGGATCCGGCCCCAACTTTAGCCAGACCTACGCCATGGCCATCTGCTCGCTCATGGAGATGCAGTGGCAGCACTGCTGCTACATCCACTCCGGCGAGTACTTCCACGGCCCGTTCGAAGCCACCGAGCCCGGCGTGTTCTACTTTGTACAGCTCGGATCGGGCGAGTGTCGCCCCATGGAGGAGCGGGCGCTCGCATTCCTCAACACGCATACCGATACGGTCATGGTGCTCGATGCGCTCGAGTACGGCGTGGGTGAGGTGCCCGCCAGCGTGCGTTCGTTCCTAGAGCCGATCTTCTTCTACGCGATGAGCCGCGAGCTGCGCGCCGCTCGCGGCAAGGTGTTCGACCACAGCCCCGAGGTTCGTCGCTACATGGGCATCGAGCAGTACTAAGTAGCTGGGAAAGCAATCTTTTACGACGGGGCCTTCACCAAACGAGGGTCCCGTTTGCGTCGCGGCACCCCGTCCCAGCTGTCTGATAACGAAGTCAAATACTTTCCCCAGAAGTGAACGACCTATTTTGGACCCCTGAAGCATCCGCACTTTTTGGCGCCAAAACCGCAGGAAAATCTCGATGAAACCGCAGGAAATAGCAGCTGAAAAGTGTCGATGCTTCGGGGGTCCGATTTTGCTCGCTCACTTTGCGGGAAAAGTATTAGACCTGAATCTGCGAGCGTGTCGCGTGAGCCAAAAAAGCGGGCCGTGCCGGGGATTTCCGGCACGGCCCGCCCTGCATTGCGTCCGTTATGAGCGAGTTGCCGCGTCAACCGGCGAACTACTTTGCGTCGTAGGCCTCGGCATCCCACCAGTCGAGCTGGGCGATGTTGTCGCGAATGTGCTGGCAGCTCTTGTGGAAGCCCTCGAGCTCGTGCTCGGAAAGGTCGAGCGTGTAGACCTCCTCGACGCCCTCGGCGCCGATCACGCACGGCAGGGAGGTGAAGATGCCCTCCTCGCCATACTGGCCGGTCATGAGCGTGGAGGCCGAAAGCACGGCATGCTCGTTGTGCAGCACGGCGGCGCAGACACGCGCAGCGGAGTTGGCGACGGCGTACTCGGCGCACTGCTTGCCCTGGTAGGTCACATAGCCGCCCTTGCGCGCGAGCTCCTCGACCTCCATGTGGTCAAAGGCGTACTTGTCGGGGTTTTCGGCCTGAAGCTCGTTGAGGCTCTTGCCGGCGATGGTTGCGGCCTTAAAGGCGGCCAGCTGGCTAAAGCCATGCTCGCCGATCATGTAGGCGTCGATGGACTTGGGGCTCACACCGACCTTCTTGGAGATCTCGGTGCGCAGGCGGGCGGAGTCCAGACCGCAGCCCGAGCCGATGATCTTCTTGGGATCGTAGCCGGTCAGGTGCCACAGCTCGGTGCACACGACGTCGCAGGGGTTGGAGATGCTCACGAAGATGCCGTCGAAGCCGGCGTCGACGATGCGCTTGGCAAAGGAGCGGGCGGCGTCGGTGGTAAAGAACAGCTCGCCGTCGCGGTTGCCAGCGGCCAGCGCGACCTTACCGGCGGCGTTGACGATGACGTCGCAGCAGGCCAGCTCCTCGTAGTGGTCGTAGCAGTTGACGATCTTGGTGTTGTACGGGACAAACGAAAGGGAGTCGCGCAGGTCCTGGACCTCGGACGTCACCTTGGCCTCGTTGATATCGCACAGGTACAGCTCGTCGGCAATGCCCTGCATGAGCAGGCTGTTGGCGACATGTGCTCCTACGTGGCCCTGGCCGACCACACCGATCTTACGCGTCTGGTACATATATGTATCCTTTCGGCCGAGTTTTTCGCGTCGAACCATTGTAGCGTCCTGCTACCACTTTGCTAGGATAAAGCGCCGCAGATTTTTGGGACATGCCTTAATCTCTACTTTTGGGGTGATTTGGGCCGCTGACGGCATCGCTGGGCGATGTGCTCGCGCGGATAGGGCTGCTCGTTGTACCATAGCTGCAACTGACTCGTAAGGAGCATCCATGCCCATTCGCATTCCCGACGCCCTCCCTGCCGCCGCGCAGCTCGAGAGCGAGAACATCTTTGTCATGACCGAGTACCGCGCGCTGCACCAGGACATCCGTCCGCTGCGCGTGCTCATCCTCAACCTCATGCCCACCAAGATCGCCACCGAGACGCAGATCATGCGCAAGCTCTCCAACACGCCGCTGCAGGTGGAGGTGGACCTGCTGCGCACCAAAACGCACGAGGCCACGCACGTGAGCGCCGGCCACCTGGAGACGTTTTACCGCACGTTCGACGACATCCGCGACATCCACTACGACGGCCTGATCATCACGGGCGCGCCGGTGGAGCAGATGCCGTTCGAGGAGGTCGACTACTGGCCCGAGCTCTGCCAGATCATGGATTGGTCCACCACGCACGTGCACTCTACGTTGCATATTTGTTGGGGCGCACAGGCCGGCTTGTATCATCATTACGGTATTCAGAAATACGACCTGCCGGCAAAGGCGAGCGGCGTGTTCGAGCATTATCTGGTGAAGCCGCAAAGCCCGCTGGTCCGCGGCTTCGATGACCGTTTCTATGCCGTGCATTCGCGCAACACCGATGTGCGTCGCGAGGACGTGGAGGCCGAGCCGCAGCTTGAAGTCGTGGCCGTGTCCGACGAGGTAGGCCTGTACATTGTCAAGTCGACCGACAGCCGTCGCTTCTTTGTCTTTGGCCATCCCGAGTACGATACCGACACGTTGCGTCTGGAGTACGAGCGCGACGTTAAGCGCGGCCTCAACCCTCAGGTGCCGGCGCATTACTTCCCGAACGACGACCCCACCGCCGAGCCGCGTAACGTCTGGCGCAGCCAGGCTCAGCTGTTCTACACCAATTGGCTCAACTACTACGTCTACCAGACCACACCCTACGACCTGGCCCGCGCCGGCGAGGAGCACTAGGCTACGGCTGCTGCTGTGCCGGCGGCGTGACGAGCGTGGATAATCTCCCACTTTTGGCTTGAAACTAGGCTCAAAACGGGAGATTATCCACGCTCATTTTTTAGGCATGTAGATGCCGATGGCTCGGCTAAGCGACGGTGCGTGCAGAGGCAAAGTCGCATTTGGCGTAGTCTTGAATCTCGACGGGTTTTTCTTTCTGATAATCCGATGGACCAAGGCCTCAAAATGTGGAGACAGGGACCTCTCGACAACCGCCCTACCTGCAGATATAAGACATCAGCCTAAAACGTCCAAAACCGTCAAGCATTTGGTCAGCGCCTGGACGGTATTTGGTCAGACTTCGCATGAAACCGTCTGGTACGTTTGCGCCGTTCCAAGATTTGGGAGGCGACATGGGAAACATGACGGCGAATCAAAGGCTTGCAAGTCACATTAAAGCATGCGAACAGCAGATGAGCTGCGTGTACGCGCGCACGGCGGCGGAGGCAAAGCAGATTCAGCGGCGGGCGGAGGCGGGAAGTCTCGAAGCGGTCATGCCGGGGCTGTATGCGCGTCCGGAATACTGGTCCGAGCTCAAGTTTCGGCAGCGTTATCTGCATCGGGTGCGGGCGCTTGCGCAAAAGCACCCCGACTGGACATTTTGCTCCTATACGGCGGCTGTTATCTATGGCCTTTCGGTTTCGCATGCCAATTTGACGCACATCCATATCGCCGCGATGCCGGCCCAATCGACGACGCCGGGCTCTCAGGTCATTCGTCATCGCTATGCTCGTCAAACACGGGCCACCCAGATGGATATCGCCGTAACCGATATCGATCAAACGATTACGGATTGCTTGGTCGATGCATCGTTTGTCGAGGGACTGATCATCGCGGATTCGGCGCTCCATGAGCAACTTTTGTCGAAGGAGCATCTCGTTGAGACTGTCGACAAGCTTGGCCTGAATCGTCGCGGTGTTGTGACGGCGCGCAGGGTTGCACGATGTGCCGATGGGCTGTCGGAAAGTGGCGGCGAGTCCAAGGCGCGTGCCCTGATGATCGAGCGCGGCTGGCAGACGCCGGAGTTGCAAGTTGAGCTGTTCGACCCGGTTGAGCCGGGACGACCGTATCGCGTCGACTACTTGTGGCGCGTGGGCGACCGGCTGATTATCGGGGAGTTCGACGGATTTGTTAAAAGCGAGAAGGCAGCGGAGGAGGGCAAGCTCGCGAAGACGCAGTTCGATGAGCGCCAGCGCGAGTCGAGGCTTTCGCTGCTTGATAACTGCAAGATCGTGCGCTTGTGCTGGGATGATCTAAGGGATCCGACAAAGTTCGATCGCAAGCTCAAGGTCGCCGGCGTGCCGCGTGCGTGCTGAGGCAGTTGCAGAGCGTTTGGCTGCACAAGCGTGGAAAATCGGACGGACGAGCGTGGATTTTCGGACGCTTGTTGAATGAGCGTGGATAATCTCCCGTTTTTAGCTCGTAAGGGGGCTCAAAGTGGGAGATTTTCCACGCTCATCTTGCGGGTGCGATACAGCGGCGGCTAGGCGCTGACGATGTGGGACAGCGGCAGGTCGTGCGCATCGGTGGGAACGTGGTCGACGCGTTGCTCGTCAAAGGCGATGCCGACGACCTGGCATGTTGCCGAAAGCGTGGGCAGGTAGCGGTCGTAACAGCCGCCGCCGTAGCCCAGGCGCGCGCCGGTGCGGTCGAAAGCCACGAGCGGCACGATAATCATGTCGAGGGCCTTGGCGGGCACGATGGGGAAGTGGCCGCTGTCGACGTCCGTGGCTGCGAAGGCCCGCGTAGGGTGGGCGATAAACGGGGCCTCGGACGCATCGCCGGCAGAGACTGCCCGCATGCACATGCGCTGGCCGCATGCGGCGGCGTCGCTTGCCGAGAGCATGCACGGATAGGCCACGCGCCAGCCGCGTTTGGCGGCCGCAGCGACAAACGCGGCTGGGTCGACCTCGGAACCCATCGCAGCATAGACAGCAACGGTGTGTGGCGCCGCGGCATCCAAGCGATCCAACAGCTCAACAAGCCGCGCGCATACAACAGCAGACTTCGCTGCCCGAACATCCAAATCAATAGCATCGCGCCGGGCAATCACCGCCCGCCGCAGCTCAGCTTTATCCATCCCAGCCTCATCTCCCAAATCTACCAAAAAGGGACAGGTTTATTTTGGCAGCTTTTATCTGGGCAAACGCGATATGAGCAGTAAAGCCACCGCAAATATGCCTGCGAACTGCGCCCTTTGTGGTTGTTTGGGCCTAGGCGTTAATGCTATAACGCCGCAGCAATTGCTTCAGTCACAAACTTATTGAGTGACTCACCCTTCTTTGCCGCCGCCAGCGCCGCTTGCTTGTGGAGCTCAGAGCCCGTTCTTACGTTGAACGACCCCTTAAAAGCCCGCTCGGGTTCCTTGCCCTTCTCGGCGCAAAACTCAAGGTAATCGTCGACGGCGTCGTGGAAGCATTGCTCCACTTCTTTAACCGTAGAGCCTTCAAATACGATTGCGTCCCTAATGCCGGTGACCATACCTGTTAGCACATGCTGTTCGACATCGAACTCAACGGGGGCGAAATAGCCCTTGTATGCCAAAACGTTACTCATGACTACCTCCGACATCTTGCAGAAATCGAACGATGTTTCGAATAGTCCCCGCTGTCAATTCGCCAGATGGATGTGGCGCGTGCATTACGAACATCCTGCCATCTGATGGCCTGTAGAAGCGAACGCGCGATCCGGATGTCTTGCCTTTGTTGTCCATTTCAAAGCCATATGAAGCCATGACTTTTAAAAAATCGGTATACCGATACGTCGAAGGGCAGCTAAGCAGTTGGGCGATGAGTTTATCGGGCCGAGTCATCCCGCCTCACATTCTGCAACTATATCCTAGTTGCAATTTAGGTCCGATGCAAGCATCTCTACTATAGAACATGTGTACGTATGAACAAGTGTTCGAACCACCACAAAGGCACCTGTGAACTGCGCCCCTTTGCGGCGGTTTGGGCTGAATGTTGCGCAACAAGGGCTGCGGCTTTGGGTGTACCTTCATCGTAGAAGGAATGAATCGAAAGGAGCCCGCCATGTTTTGTCGCTCGTGTGGCACGCCGCTTGTCGACGACGTCCTCTTTTGCCCCGTATGCGGTGCGCCCGTAGCACCTGACCAGGTCGCGGCCACGCAGCAACCCCAGCCTGCTGCGCCCGCTCCTGGGCAATACGTGCCCGTGCAGCAGCCCGCGCGGCGCAAGCGTTCCAAGAAGCCCCTCATCGCCCTTGCCGCGGTGCTTGCCGTGGCGGCGGGTGTCGGCGGGGGAGCGCTGTTCTACTTCACCCAGATCGCGACCACGCCTATCGACGAGAAAACCTTCCCGGACAGCGGCATGCGTGCGCTTGTCTCGACCAAGTACGACACTAACGGTGACGGCCGCATCTCGCGCGACGAGGCCAAGGCGGTGACGTCGGTCGAGCTGGACGGCGTCGCGTCGACGCAGGGCCTGGGCAAGGTGTTCCCCAACGTTACCAGTGTGGAATACGGTGGGGATAAACTCGTCAACCTGGACCTTTCGGGCTGCGGAGACCTTAAAACCGTCGAGCTTAACTCGGCGAGTAACGTCACCGTCGTTAACCTGGACGGTTGCGACAACATCGAGAAGCTTGACCTTTCAAATGCCGGGGAGCTCAAAAACGTTGATCTTTCGGGTAAAAAGAAGCTCGCCACACTGGCACTGCCGCAGGATACGAAGGTCAGCGGCATTAAGGACACACAGCTTGACGAACTGTGGCTGCCGGTGTCCTACGAAGGCACCGATAAATCGGACCAGTACGGCGATATCTACGAGATCGAGCGCGATGAAAACGGCTACGTCACGGGCTTCACGTCTGCCGTCAAGCAAGGTGGCGGCGTAAGCTACAGCGTCGAGCACGATGAGTCGCATCGTATCTCGGAGATTGAGGAAGATCTGGCGGGCAGTTACGTGAACGTCAACACGTTTACGTACGACGCCGACGGTAACGTCACGCGCATCGACTGCGATGCCGACATGAGCGATTCGTCGAGCACCACGACGTTTACCTACGACGCGGACGGAAACCTGATCAACAAGACGACCCATGCGGGTTACGGCGAGAGCGCGAGCACGTATGTCTACCAGGACGGCAACATGGTGACCAACACCGATACCAGCCCGGCCAATCCTCGGACGGTCGTGTATTCGTACGGATACGACAAGGATCGCGTGACGTCCTTTACGCTGGACTGTCAGGGCGACACCGTGGGCACCAGGTGGACGATCACCGCGGGCTACGAGTATGACAAGGACGGCAACATTTCGCGTATCTCGCCTGTGGCCTATGACTCGCACGGCAACGATTACGGCTCGCTGAACTCGTATGCCGCGGTGGATTATTCGTACAGCGACGGAAAGCTCGACAGGATCGATTCCGAGCGCGGCGGCTATGCGGAGTTCTATTACGACGACCACGGCAACCTGACGTCGGTCGACGAGTATGCCGGCCGCGGTTCGGATGCCGAGTTTGAGTTTGAGCACGAGGTCGAGTACCAGCGCTACTTCTGCAACAAGCACGAGAAGAACAAGCCGGAGGAGTGGATTCGTCTGGATGCAGAGTACGACGTCGACCAGGGTAGCTGGAACAACGACTCCGATTATGGTCGTGAGCGCTTTGCAACCATGTACGAGCTCAATCCGTTAGAGGCCTGGCTGAACCCGTTTATCAAGTAGCGGCCCACTCGCAAACCACCCAAAGGGACAGACACCTTTGGGTGGTTTTTGCTGAAGGGCGGGTGTCTGCGGCGGTTTATCTCGATCTGTAACAGTAACTCGGCATAAATGGGCCTAGCTGTTACAGATTGAGACAAAGAGCCAGCGCCATTCGGAAACGTCTCGATCTGTAACATCTGGAGCCGATATTGCCGCCTAGCTGTTACAGATCGAGACAAAACTGGTGGGACGGTCTGAGCTGGCCCGCCCAAGCGGCGGAAAAAGAAAAGGTAGATTTTAGGCATGTCCCAAAAATCTACCTTTGTGGTTAGCCCAGCAGGTCGACGACGTTAAAGCCGGCGTTGCTCTTGGCGATGACGTCGCGGCCGCCAAAGACGCAGGTGGGCGACGCGGCTGCGATGCGCGTCACGTCGGCGCCGAGCGAGCGCAGCTCACCGGGTGTGGCGGCGAGCATCTGGGCGCGGCGCTCCTCGCGGGCATGCGGATCGAGTCCAGCCAGGTAGGTCGTGTTGCGGCGCTTGGTGAGCGCGTACGGCTTCACGGGCGCGTCCATGCCGCTCACGCAGCTCACGATAAAGCCCTCAAAGGCGGCCTCGTCGGGCTCAAAGCTGCCGAGCCATGCACCGGCGCGTTCCACGCGCTCAATCGAAGGATCGACCGCCGGGTCGCGGTAGGTGTAGAACGCCGCCTGACGCTCGCCGGCCGCGCGGAATCCGCAGCCGTACGCACCGCCCTTCACACGGATTTCGTTCCACAGGTAGTCGTAGGAGAGCGCGTTGGCGGCAACCGCCCAAGCGCCCGTCACGTTGATGCCCAGGCGACGCGGGTCGCACGCGCTTGCCGCAAAGCAGATGTCGCTGGGGATAACGAAAGCCTCGCGACGGTCGCGCGGCTCCGGTACCACGAGCGTGCCGCTGCCAGCGCCGTCGCCTGCGCCAAGCCCCAGGTCGCCCGCGGCATCCCAGTACGCGTCAAAGTCCTCATCGCTGCCGGTAAAGCTCGCCAGGCAGCCGTCGGCCACAAAGATGCGGTCTGCCAGCTCGGCAAGCTTGGCGCGCAGATTGTCCAGTTGCTCGTCAAAGTGCTCGAGCAGATCGCGCAGGAACAGGTAGAAGTCCACGCCCGAGAGCTGTTCGCGCACCACGGCCGAAGGCGAGGTGTAGCTCATCGCGCGGCCGAGTGCCGCCGAGTGTCCGTTGTTGATAAAGCCTTGCTCAAGCCCAATGCGAATCTGCGTGAGCACGTCGCGCACGCGGTCGGCGTCAGCATCGAGCAACAGCGTGCTCGACCACACCTCGCGCGGCAGGCTCGCCAGCGCATCGATCTTCTCGGACAGGGCGCCGGCGCTCACCAGCAGATAAGGGCGCACGCCGTCCACGTCGGGCTGTGTCATGACCTCGGTCGTAAAGCTCAAAAAGCCCAGCTTGCCGGCGAGCAGATTGTCGAGTTCCTCGGCCGAGTGCTCGCTCGTGGGCAGCTGTTTGAGCAGGCGGCAGAGCAGCGTCACATAGGGCAGGTCCTCAAATGCGACGCAGCTCAGGTCGAAATACTGCATGGCGTAGGCCAGGCGGTTGGTGGGGATGCCGTGGCGCAGGCAGGGGATGGGCGCGGTCGTGTCTACGACCAGCGGCGGCTCGGGGCGCGCCTCGCCAATGTCGGACACGCGCAGGCGCGGCAGCGTGGCCTTGTCCTCGGGCGTGTCCTCGGCCTCCTGCGCGGCACGCAGCGCAGCCGTGCGCTCGACCACGTCGGCCAGCTCGGCATCGGTCATGGCGTCGCGCTTGGCTGCCAGCTCGGCAGCTTCGGCGCCCTCCGAACCCTCAGCGGCGTCCACCGGAACCAGCTCGACCAGCGCCATGTGGTCGTTCTCCAGCACGAGCTCGCGCAGAAGGTCCTCAAAGTAGCTGCCTTCCAGCTCGCCGCGCAGCTCCTTGTACACCGGGCCATACTTGAGTGCCAGCGTCGCGGCGTCGTCATCGTAGAGCCACGTGCTCAGCGCGTCGCACGCAATGGCCACGCCGTCGGCGATACCGTAGTCGCGCTGGCGCAGGTCGTATTCGTTGTTGCTGATGATAGCTTCCAGGCGCTCGCGCGGAACGCCGTGCTCACACAGGTCGCGGCAGGCGTCCTGGAACACGCGGCGCAGCTCGCGCGCCACGCCGGGCTGCGCGTTTTGCAGCATGATGAGCTCGTAGGGCTGCAGGCACTCGGCCGCGGTGTAGCTCACCACGTTGCCGCCCAGGCCGGCGGCCAGAATGGCCTTCTTAACCGGTGCTTCGTTGGAGCCCAGCAGTGCCTCGAACAGGATATCCGCCGCGATCGTGCGCTTGCGGTCGAGTGCGCTGCCCAGCACAAGGCCCAGGCCCACCAGGGCGTTCTCGGGCGTGGTGGCCATCTCGACGCGCTTGTACTCGCAGGTCACGGGCGTCTGCACGCCCAGCGGATTGGGTGCCAGCGCGGACGGGTCCTCGCCGGCGGCAACGGCAGCGTCCATGCGGCGGCTCGCAGCGCTCGGCTGCGACAGATAACGCTCGTCCAAAAACGCCAGCGCGCGGTCCACATCTAGGTCGCCGTAGAGCGTTATATAAGAGTTGGAAGGATTGTAGTGGCGCGCGTGCGTATCCAGGAACTGCTCGTAGGTGAGCGCGGGAATCGCGCGCGGATCGCCGCCGCTCTCGTGCGCATAGGCGGTGTCGGGGTAGAGCGCGGCGTTGACGGCGTCGTCCAGCACGCTCATGGGGTCGGACAGCGCGCCCTTCATCTCGTTGAACACTACACCGTTATAGCGCAGCGTGCCCTCGCGCAGGCTGGCGGCGCTGCCGTCGCCGCCAGCGCCCTCCGGCAGGTCCAGCTCGTAGTGCCAGCCCTCCTGCTCAAAAATGGTGGGCTTGGTATAGATGGCCGGGTTGAACACCGCGTCCAGGTACACGTCCATCAGGTTGTACAGGTCCTGTTCATTGGTAGTGGCAACGGGGTAGATGGTCTTGTCGGGGTAGGTCATAGCATTGAGGAACGTCTGCATGGAGCTCTTGATCAGGTCCACGAACGGCTCCTTGACGGGGAACTTGGCCGATCCGCACAGCACCGAGTGCTCAAGAATATGGAACACGCCGGTGGAATCGGCCGGCGGCGTCTTAAAGCCAATGGCAAAGGCCTTGTTTTCGTCGTTGCACGCCAGGTGCAGCAGGCGAGCGCCCGAGGTGGTATGGCGCAGCACGTAAGCGTCCGAGTCGAGCTCGGGCACGGTCTCGCAGCGCTCGACGGCAAAACCATGGCAGGTGGTACCGGGCACCAGCAGCGCGGCGGCAGCGGCGCGCGGGTCGGTTGAGGTAGTGGGCATATGCAGTCTCCTTTGGCGCCCCAACGGGGGCGAATCGAGTCGAATCCCCGAGAGTATACCCATATGGGGCCGCGGCTCTGCATCGAACTGAAGACGATGTGGGTGGACTAGCCTAACTGGGTTGACGGCGAATGCCGCGGGTAGCCGCTGCATCCCGCTAAAGTGAAATAACACCCCGTTTACCGAATCATTTAGGAAATATATGGACTCCTAAAAAGTTCTAATACAATATAAGTCATCTATCTATAAACTGCTGATTTCTTGTAAAGGTATGGTTGATATGGTTGAGGCAAATAGCGTTATCCCCCTGTACAAACAGATTGTTCGTGCGCTTTCTGATTCAATCGCCAACGGCACGTACCGCCCGGGAGATAAGCTTCCGACCGAGGCGGAGCTTATCGAGCAATTTGGCGTGAGCCGAATAACGGTTCGCTCCGCAATTAAAGAAATGGAAGATGCTGGGCTTGTTGAGAGGGCCCGCGGCAAGGGCACGTTCGTTTCGTCGGACACGCAGATGTATGCCGCGGACGACCGTGAGAGCTTTACCCATTCGTGCCAGCTTGCGGGCAAACAGGCGTCTACCAGGGTTCTCGAAATGGGCTGGGACTTCCCAAGTCTGCGAGACGCGAAGTTCCTGGGCGTAGACGATACCCAAAAGGTATTGCGTAGCCGTCGTCTGCGCCTTGTGGATGGCAAGCCCACGATGCTGGAAACCAATAGCTATTCCGCTGCGCTTTCTTTTTTGGAGCATGAGTCCCTCGATGATTCGCTGATGGCGGTACTCGATCGCCAGGGGATCAAGATGGGTCCCAACACGCGTACGCTCGAGGTCTGCTATGCGAGCGAGCTCGAGGCGGCATACCTTAACGTGGAGCTGGGCTCTTCGCTGCTTCTGTTTGTCGATAGACGTTATGCCCCAAGTGGCGAGCCGCTTTTCATCTCCCGTCAGGTGTACTGCACCGAGCGACTGAAGTTCTATCTGTAAATTAGCGGTAGATTGGTCGATTTACCGACCAATTGTTACCGTTCGCGGATTTGGAAAATAGACACACCACGTAGGGTAGATTGCTAATATACTTTGTTATGACAATATAGTACGTCCTATTGGTATTGGAGAACTATGAATAAGATATTGCTAGCGAGTCATGGTTATCTCGCCCAAGGCATGAAAAGCTCTCTGGAGATTCTGATGGGCACCAACGACCGAATCGAGTGCCTGTGCGCCTATGTCGATGACGATTCAAGGGACGTCGCGGCGTTGATTGATGCATGGATGGAGACGAGGGACCCTGCCGACTCTTGGTTTGTCGTGACTGACATCTTTGGCGGCTCTGTAAACAACGAATTCATTCAGAGGCAGACCGACGGATCGTTTACGTTAATCGCTGGAATGAACTTGCCGCTGCTGGTGGAAATGGTTACACAGCTGGACTCCCTGGATGCGAACAAGGCCAAAGCCGCGGTCGAGGGATCGCGTTCGTTTATTCAGCTTTGCGAGGCGGCGGACATGCTTGCCGGCGCCGAGGAAGAAGAGTTCTAGTTAGTTCTGGTTCGAGCCCTAGCTAGGGGCCACACCTGTCATTCCCTTTATCACGTGCGGAGATGATAACGATGATTAAGCTTACGAGAGTTGATTACCGACTGATTCACGGCCAAGTTGCCATGTCCTGGACTCACGCTTTGGATGTAGATTGCATCTTGCTTGCCAGCGATGCTGTGGCAAAAGACGACATGAGGAAGGCGGCCTTGAGGCTCGCCCGCCCCAACGGCGTTAAACTCGTCATCAAGGATGTTGACGCTGCTATCGAGGCGCTCAACAGCGGCGTTACCGACAAGTATTCGCTGTTTATCATCACTGAGACGATTGAAGATGTCTATCGTCTCGCTAAGGGTTGCAAAGACATCAAAGAGATCAATCTGGGCGGAACCCGAAAGACCCCTGAGACCACGCTTCATCCGACCCCTGCGATCTTTGCGACCGAGAAAGATGCCGAGCATATCCAAGAGCTCCTGGGCGATGGCGTGGCCATCGAAATCCGTCAGGTTCCCAATGACGCTAAGGTGTTTGCCAAGGACGTTTTCTAGCCGGAAACACGTTGATGCTCGGCATTTATTGAACCAATGCTCTATGCCTATGCCCGTCGATCATTTGATCGGCGGGCTTTTTATTAAAGAAAAATCAAAAAAATCTGAAATAGTTCTTGCATAGTTAGTTATATAAAGTATTATAACGTCATGGGATGAATGAAGGGTTCATCCAAGTGAGTTAGGAGTAAGGGATGTTCAATTTCGATGAGCCTCGTTACGAGAAGGTTGTGAGCGATGCCCTCGCTCTCCGTCCTCAGATTGAGGCTGCCGTGGACGAGGTCTGCGAGCAGGGTTATTCCAACATCTTCTTCATCGGCTGCGGCGGCACCTGGGCCCACACGCTCCCGATGAAGTATTGGGTCGAGACCACCACGGCCGACGTCGATGTCCACTGCGAGATCGCCGCAGAGTTCCTCGCCTGCCCGCCCAAGACCTTCAACAAGGATTCTGTCTGCGTCTTCTCCACCCGTACCGGCACCACCCCCGAGATCATTGAGGCTGCCAAGTTCTGCCAGGAGCAGGGCGCCCGCACGCTGATGTATGTCTCCAACGACAACACCCCGGCCACCGAGTACGCCGATTACAAGTTCTTCAGCTTCGCCGAGGACGACGTTCTGTGCGAGGCCATCTACACCTACCAGATCACGCTGGTCGCCCGCTTCCTCAAGAACGCCGGCGCCTTCCCCAAGTACGACACCTTCATGGAAGAGTTCGGCAACATCGCTCCGTACCTCATCAAGGCCAAGGACGCTCAGGACGAGCGCTGCGCCGCCATGGCCGAGGACTTCAAGGACACCGATTACCACATGGTGATTGGCTCCGGCATGCTCTGGGGTGAGGCCTACGACTACGCCATGTGCATCCTCGAGGAGATGCAGTGGATCAAGACCAAGTCCATCCACGCCGCCGAGTTCTTCCACGGCACCATCGAGCTGTGCGAGGAAGGCACGAGCCTCATCATGCTCTACGGCGAGGACGACACCCGTAAGCTCATGGACCGCGTGGACAACTTCACTCACATGCTCGCCGACGAGAAGGGCGTCAACGTCCGCGTGAACAAGTTTGACACCGCCGAGGTCGAGCTGCCGTTCAGCGACCCCGAGTTCCGCAAGATCGTCTCCCCGATGGTCACCTACACCATCACCGAGCGTCTGAGCTGCCATCTCGAGCACGTCCGTAACCACCCGCTCACCACGCGTCGTTACTATCACCAGATGAACTACTAATCCTCTCAAATTGCTGCGGTTGTCTGCAGGCGAGCTGCGCAGAATGCCTCGCCTGCAGACCTGTTTCTGGGGTTGATCGAAATGGTTGTCCAGTATCTTCTAGTTGCACTGGTCGCATTTATTGCGTCCATGGACGAGCAATTATTTGGCATTACGATGCTTGGTCGTCCGCTGTTTACGAGCCTGTTTGTCGGCTTGATCCTTGGCGATGTCCAGCAGGGCGTTATCGTCGGCGCTGCTTTGGAGTCCATGTTCATGGGCGCCATCATGGTCGGCGCGGCGGTTCCTCCCGAGGTCTATGCCTCCGGCGTGCTTGGCTGCGCGTTTGCCGTCATTACGGGTACGGGCACGGCAACTGCCGTCGCGCTCGCCCTTCCCGTCTCCGTCTTCCTTCAGGTGTGGCGCAACTTCTGCTACGCCGTTCCGGGTGCCTTTGCCTGCAAGAAGATTGAGACCGCTCTGGCAAATCGCGATCTTGCCAAGGCGAATCTGTACCATCTGACCATCGTGCCGCTGTCGATTGGCATTCCGTCTGCACTGCTGGTGTTTGGCTCGCTGTTCTTTGGTGCCGACCTTATCAACAATGCGCTCAACGCGATTCCGCAGTTTGTGATGGACGGCCTCAACGTTGCGTCCGGCGTCATGGTCTGCATCGGCTTCGCTCTTCTTATCAGGACCATGGGCGATAACAAGCTCCTTCCCTGGCTGTTCCTGGGCTTCATTATGGTCATCTACCTCAAGATGGACGTGGTCGGCGTCGCCGCAGCTGCCATTTGCGTCGCGCTGCTCCTGGCCTTCCGCGAGGGCTCGTCCGGTCCGCAGACGGTTGCTGCAGATGAAGAGGAGGACTTCTAATGGCTATCCAGAACACCGACCTCAAAGAGGCCAAGAAGGACGCGATTATGACTCCCGATATGTATCGGAGCATGTTCCTTCGCCAGTTTACGAGCCAGTGCTCGCAGTCGTACGACAAGATGATGGCAATGGGCTTCATGTACACCATTCAGAAGCCCCTGCGAAAGATCTATCCCAACGACGACGATTACTATGCGGCGCTCGATCGCCATACCGAGTTCTTTAACATCACGCCTCATGTGCTTCCGTTTGTAGCCGGCCTAACGGTTTCGATGGAAGAGCAGGCGGCTGCCGATAAGAACTTCGACACGTCCTCGATTAACGCCATGAAGGTCGGCCTTATGGGACCGCTTTCCGGCATCGGCGATTCGTTCTACTGGGGTACGTTCCGCGTGGTTGCCGCCGGCATTGGTATTGGCATCGCTTCGACGGGCAACCCGCTCGGCCCAATCGTGTACGCGCTCATCTACTCCGTGATTAACTTTGCAACGCGTATCGTCGCCGCCCATCTGGGTTACGACTTGGGAACCAAGTTTTTACAGCAGTCCGAAGAGAGCAACCTTATGTCTCGCATGACGCATGCTGCCGGTGTTCTCGGAATGACCGTTATCGGCGCCATGATTGCGGCACAGGTCTCGCTGTCCACGGCTTTGACCTTTGACGTGGGTGGTTCGGAGATTGTCCTGCAGGATCTGTTCGATTCGATCTTCCCCGGTCTGCTGCCCTTGCTGGCAACGTTCGCTTGCGTTGCCCTCTATAAAAAGGGCGTCAAGACCATTTGGATCATCTTGGGCATCTTCGCAATCTGCATCATCGGAACGGGCTTGGGAGTGTTCGCGGCGGCGTAATGTTGACTGCTATGCTCGCGCGTTGGATAACTAACTGACCGTTTGAAAACGGGGCTCGGCGTAAGGCCGGCCCCGTTTTTTATTTGAGGGATTTTCCGACCGTCCAAAAAATCACACTCGTCCATCACTCACGCATCTCTCATCTCTCATTCGTCACTAATACGAGAGATAACAGAAAGACGAGAGATAAATATGAGAGATAACAATGCTGCAAGGTGGCTAGGGGATCGAGTCAAAGTTCCGGTATACATGAGTTTACCTGCGCGAACGTGATTTGCTTGAACCGATAACGGCATTTTTGTCTCTCATCTCTCACTCATCTCTAAGCTGAGAGATAAATGAGAGATGGCTGAGAGATAGACAGACGGCCTGTCGGGGACATGCATCGCTGTCAGATTGATGCCGCGCGCGGAGCAGCTGCACGTTCACCCGCGCCCTGCATCCCGCCATTTCGCGTACTGCCCACCGAAACCTCCAGCAAAGCAGGTACAATAGCCCAATGTGCATCGCGCACGACGATGATATCGGCGCCCGCGACTGGGGGAGACAACATGGCAGAGCAACAGATAACGCCGGGGACCAAGCTTCAGGTGGCATTCGACGTGCCCATGGGCCAAAAAACCGACTTCAACATGCTCGCCACGTACAAAGAGAACCTGGACGACGCGTACTTTCTTATGAGCGCGCCCATGCTCGCCGGCAAGCCGCTCATCATGGACGAAAACCAAAAGCTGCTGCTGCAATACAAAGTGGGCGAGGAGACGTTCGTGCTCGCCGGCTACCCCGAGTCGGTCGAGAAAAAGGGCATCCGCACCTACTGGAAAATGCGCAAAGTCGCCGAGCAGCGCACCTTTGTCAAGCGCCGCGACGAGCGTTTTAAGGTCGCCATGCGCCTGACCTACCAGCGCGACAACGCGCCGACCCCCGAGCCCGAGGACGCCATGACCATCGACGTCTCGGCCGGCGGCCTGGCCGTCTACCTCAACGATTATCCCGATGTGGGCGAGGCCCTGGCCGTGCAAATGCCCACGATCCGCCTGCAGGGCGAGCGCCACGAGCTGCCCGAGCAGCTGGGCATCGTGTGCTGGGTGCGCCGCGCGCCCAAGGGCAGCCTGTACCGCAACGTCTGCGGCCTGCAGTTTCGCTACGCCGACGACATGGAGCGCGAGCTCGTCAAAGAATACGTCGGCTACATTCGCACCAAATATAAGATCTGATCGCCATGGCACTGTTCAAGCGTAACGACAACAAAGATCAAACTGCCGAGGATTTGCCCGAGGGTATAGCCGAGAATCATGCCGAGGGCATGGCTGAGGATTTGACCGAGGGTCAGCCCGAGGACACCCCCAGCACCGATCCCGCCCCGCGCAAGCGCTTCGGCAAGCCCAAACGCAAGCCCAAGCGCGACCTGCGCGGCGTGGTGCGCATCGAGGAGCTGGAGCAGGCGCTGGCCGACCAGGACCTTGACGACATCGACCCCGACGCGGTTGTGTCCATGTATATGCCCAAGCGCCGCATGGAACGCATCGGCGCGGCACTGCTGCGTATGGACAAGCTGCAAAAGGCCCTTGTGGTGCTGGCGCTTGCCTTCGGCGTGCTGTTCGCCCTGTCGTTTATGCAGGAAAACATGGGTAACTTCACCATCAACCTCAACCGTCTGGAGCTGTTCCGCCGCGGCGTGGCCATCGCCGACAACGGTGACTTTAACAACGCCACCGCGCGCCTGGCCGCCGACGCCTTGGACAATGGCACCAATATCGCTGCCGAAGACCTGCCCGACAACTTGGACGACATCGACGGCAGCCACAACGGCAAGAACTACGTGGCGTACACCTTCTATATCCGCAACGCCGGCAAGACCGATCTGGGCTACAGCGCCAAGCTCAAGGTGGTTAGCGCCAGCAAGGGCGTGGAGAAGGCGGCGCGCGTGAGGGTGTATCGTAACGGCGAGCCCACCACCTACGCGGCCGCCGCGGCCGACGGTAACCCCGAGCCCAACACCGAGCCGTTTGCGTCCAAAGACGTGGTGACCACCATCAGCCACAACAACTTCCGCGTGGGCGATGTGGACAAGTACACCGTGGTCATTTGGCTGGACGGCGACGACCCGGAGTGCGTGGACAAGATCATCGGCGGCGCTGTGGAGTTCGGTTTTGATTTTGATTCGTCCGAGACCGATGACTCGAGCCTGTTCGTTAAGTTCGTGCAGGATATTGCCGATACCCTGACCGGCAGCGACCCCATTAGCGCGAGCGGCAACGAGGCGCCCGATTACTACAAGGAACACAACGTGACTTGGAGTAACCGTCGCAACCAAAAGAACTCGCCCGTGAAAGATGGCGACAAGTAGAACGAACAAGCGCCGGGCCGGGAGTGATTTCCCGGCCCGGCGCTTTTGTTATGCGGAGGCGTTGTCTTTGGAGGAGGCGACGTCGCCAGCGGCGCCGTCCAGCAAGAACAACCGTAGCGCGAGCTTGATCGCGTAACCCGGTTTGACCTGCGCCGCGTCTCCCATGCGTTCGTCCAGGTCATTACAGTAGGCATAAAGGTCGCGGATGAGGTCTGCGCCCGAGAGGGTGAACATGTAGCCCGTGTCAGAAAGCGCGTTGGGTGCCGCGGGTAGCCCCGCGGCTGCGCAAAAGCTCGCGAGGTCGGGGCCCATGACGGCGTCGTAGTCGATCACGGCGCCACGGTCACGTGCGGCCTGCTCCTGTTCACGGGCGAACGACAGCGCCGCGGCCAGCACAAAGCTGGGCGTGGGCGCGTTGACGTCGTCGGTGGTGGCGACGAGCTTACCGGCCGCTTGCGTGACCAGCCAGGCGACTTCGCGCTGGCAACGAACGGCCTTGCGCGTCACCGGCTTGATCGATCCGGTAGAAACGCTTCCCTTGGGTTGATTGGCGGCAGCCATAGAGTCCTCCCGGCAAATAGCCCGCACAAGCAGGCAAAAATACACGTTCTGCACCAGTATAGCGAGTGGGGAAGGGCTAGGGGCAAAGCTCGGTGGAGGGTGAATGTGTGCGTTGGCATGGCGCTGCGGTTGCAAGGCTTAAGAGGGGCTTATGACTGCGCGGGAGAGAGGTCAAATAAGGTAAACGATGTTCATATAGCACCGCATATAACCAGAGGTAGACCTATGAATCTGCCGGAATGTAGGCTGCCGAAAACTCATAAGGAAATCGTAAGAATTATGGTATTCTCAATTCCATGTCTAAAGGATGGGCAAGCAACATCCAACACGAAAGCGCGGGCTCCCCTTCCGGGCTTCTCGAGGGTCATCTGGGATGAATGGGGAAAGAAAGGGGTCCGCATGGATACCAAGGCATTAAAAAAGCAGATGGGCGCCGCCATCGCCATGGTCCTCGTGGCAGCCGTAGCCCTCGGCTCCGCCACCTTCGCATGGTTTGTGAGCAACAACACGGTTACCGCTAAAACGACGGGCGTGAAGGCGCAGTCCAATACGGCGTTCATGAGCATCGAATACAAGAAGTCTGCAATCGGCACTACGACGACCAATAACGTTGACTGGACCGATTCTGAGGTTGCTCTTTACCCTGCCGAGGTTCAATCCGATGGCGCCACAGCTCCGGCCCCGAAGTTCGTGACTGCATATGGCACCACGACGACCAATGGCGCCAAGAAAGGTGACTACACCGAAGTTGGCGATGCCGCTAAGGCTGTGACGGATAAATATGCTGTAGGCGAAGCGAATAATTACAGCATCAGCTCTGCTGGCGTCGATCTTAGCGACCTTAAGATTGATAAGATTGATGTTACTACGGGTGCCGATAAGGGCTTGAAGGATGCAATTCGCGTTCTTGTCGTTGGTCCTGATAACTGGCAAGTTTGGAGTCCTGACGGAAAGAAGCTCGAGGGCACTACCGATAAGGCTCTTGCCGCCAAGGTTGCCAAAGATGCCGATACCCATGTGAGCGTGTACGTCTACTACGACGGCAATGATGCCGCCGTGACCACTGCTAATCTGGAAAAGATTCTCGACTCCGTTGGCGTTACGATTCAGTTCAGCGCCACTCAGCCTACGACGGTTTCTGCTGGGGCATAAGCCATATTGAAGCATTTGCTTAATAACGGGGTTCGGCGCAAGGCGCTGCGCCCCGTTAGTCTTATCGACCGAATTGCAACAAGGAAACAACTTCGTATGTCATCGCGCGTGAAGCAACTCAGAAAACAGTTAGCCGTCGCCGCCATTTCGGTGATCATGGCGTGCGTTGCTTTAGGCTCGGCAACATATGCGTGGTTCGCATTCAATAACACCGTCTCCGCCAGAACGGCAACCGTGACGGCCATGGCCAATGGCATGACGCTGCAAATTGTTGCGGGCACAACGCCCGATCACGGCAAAGACAACGACACGGTTGCGTTCGATAGTACGACCGCCCATGAAATCAGCCCTTCCTCGACCGATGACGCCAAAACGTGGTTCGTTCCCGCGTCGTGGGGCGATGGAGCCTTGGTTACGTCGTACCAGCTCGCCAATGGGCTCGACGCGGCAACGGGCCAATATGCCGTAGGCGGCAAGACCTTTTACGCATATAACGTAAGCACCTATACGGTTTACACCGTGCGTGACACGGGTATTGCCGATGTGTATTTGGACGGTTCGGCGGATGAGGGTGCTGTTTCCGTAACCTCGAATGGGCAGCCGCTGAGCGATAAGGTTGCGCGCAGCATGCGCATTGGCATTTCGACGGTTGACGCTCAGGGCAACGAGACGTTGAAAGTTGTCTATGCTCCAAGCGAGCCTGCCGGGTCGGGCAACGATGCGTACTCGAGGCAGAATGGCATCGCGGGTTGGACGGCGGTTGCTGACGCTTCGAGTACAAAGGTTGTAACGTATAAGCATTTGTTCGGCACGACGTATGTTGACCAAAATGGCGGTAACTGGGCTGCGACAAAAAACGGCAAAAACTTCGATGCACCCGTGGATAATCCAGCGGCGCTTGCCACGCATGTTGACTACAATGGCGTAATTTTGAAGGTCTATATTTGGCTCGAGGGCACCGACGCCGATTGCGTTAATACGGCTGCGAGTGCTGTCGACGAGGGTCTTTCCTACGACGTAACCCTGCGAATGGTTGGCACGAATTCGCAATAAAGCTACGGCTTTCGTTAACGGCACGAACATGAAGATCATCATCTGGATGGAAGGCATCGACTCCGACTGTCAAAACTGGTCCAGCAGGACAAGAACACCACTGCTCCGACCTTCGACGTAACGGTCAGCCTGGTTGGCATCGTGCCGGACGGTAAATAGAATTGAGTTGGATTTAATTCATAAATTAGGTCTGTCCTAAGGGCCCGCTTCGAAGGAAGTGGGCCCTTTTCGTGCGGCGCGATCGTCGCGTAGGCGATAATATGGGGAACTGTTCTTTCTGGAGGTTCCTTATGGACGGCATCGCTTCTAGTGTTCCGCTGATTGCTCGGCCGAGTTTCGACCGCGCTTGCGGCTTTGTGCCGTCCGAATATGTCCAGGCCTGGGAGTGGTTTTTGCGCGAGGAGCGGCGTGGCGGCCTGTGGGACAAGCTTCCGCATCGCACCAATGCCGATAGCCCTCAATATCCCTTCCGTCTGACGATTGATTCCGAACTCTTTCCGGTGTCGCGCGATTCGGGCATCTTTTGGCCTGGTCGCGGGCGCGTTAAGCATCCGCGCGAGAAGACCTTTGCCCTTTCGGTGCACAATTCCAAGCGCGGCGCCTACCCCGATGTTCCGCCGCTCTATCTTGAGGACGGCACGTGGGTGCTCAAGTACTCGTCGCAAAGTGCTTCGGTCGAAAACTGGCGCGACCAGGACTACAACCAAAAGATGATCAACTGCATGGAATGCGGCGTTCCCGTTGGCGTGTTCTTTGCAACGAGCGCTGGCTACAAGGTGCTGGGCCTAGCGTTCGTTGAGCGTTACGAGCCCGAGAATAGCTGGTTTGTGCTGCATGGCCCCGTCCATAAGGGTGGACCCGACGCGCGTTTCTTCCCCGATATGAGCTACATGAAGGAGGCTCCGATCTCGGCGGAGTTTTCCGGCACTTCGGCGAGCGACGATGAAAAGGTTCGCTACGCGCTGCGTCGCGAGCGAATCGGCCAGCAGCGCTTTCGCACTCAGCTCTTTGAGGCCTATACCGGTCGATGCGCCGTCTCGGGTTGCAACGTCAACGAAGCGCTCGAAGCTGCACATATCGAGAATTACTCGGGTCCCAAATCTCAGGTTGTCAGCAACGGTATCCTGCTGCGCCGCGATCTGCACTCGCTCTTCGACGCTCATCTGGTTTCGTTTGAGTTGGTGCGCGGCGATTATCAGCTTTGCGGGTCGTACCTTCTGCAGCATACGGACTATGCCGCGTTTGCAGGGTCGGTATTGCGCGAGCCGGATGAGCATCGCCTGCGCCCCAATGCCCGATTCCTCGAAGCCCACCGCGCCGAGTTCGATTTCTCGGAATCGCGACGTCGGGCGGAGAAGGTCGCTTTGTATTAACCGAGCCACCGTCTACTGCTCTGATCATGTCGATTGATCGGATCGCAGCGGACCGCCACCCGAATCCGCGCGATCCTGCCATCCTCTCCTCAACGGTTAAAACGGGAAGGGGGGGGCCATGGGATGGCGAAGCGATATCGCGCGCGGCGCATATGGAAACTTACCGCGAGCGTTAATGGACCGGAGCCTGTTCCCGCTCGTTGAGGCCACTTGCTGTCAAATCTGCTTGCCTTGCCCTCGCTGTGGCGCAGACCTCCCATGCCTAGACATCAGCTTCATCGACGCCCGCGACAAACACGCTACCGAGCTGCGGGCTCGAACAGGCCTGCGCCTTCCAGTCTATCCTCAACAATGCCCAACCTGCGGATGCACCATTACTTATGACGAGGCGGATGTCTAGTTGCCTGCTGATGAGCGAGGACTTTTGGACGATTGAAAATTGAGCGTGGATTATCGGACGATTTTGGGCTGAAAAGCTGTCAAAAACGGGAGATTATCCACGCTCGAGCGAAGCCGTCGGGTGCTCAGGCAACTCAGCCACCTGCGCATACTCGATTTCCGAGGATATCTGGACTCGATTTTCGAGTTTTGCCTTACAGGTAAATTCCCTCGAACAGGCTCCTGTGGAACTGGGTGTGGTGGTCGCGTGCCCAGGTGAAGAGCGCCTGGTCAAAGTTGCTCTGACTGGTGGGGATGCCGTAGACGCCGGCGACATCCACGCGCACGAACTCCAGCGCGGGCAGCTTGTTGATGGCCGTGAGCGCAAACGGCGACGTGGGCTCCTCGAACAGGTAATGGCTGCCTTGCAGCGCGCCGCAGCCGGTGCAGGTGCTGACGAGCGATACGGTCTTAGTGGTGCGCGACGTTGTGGGCTTGTAGCCGCAGCGCTCGCGCAGGTAGTCGCGGATCTCGGCCGGCACGCAGCCCAGCGCGGGGACGATGGCTATGGCGTTGGCGTGGGCGGTGTCGATCGCGATGTGACCCGTGCCGTCTATGGAGGGCGCGGTGCTGGACGCAGCCTTGCTGCCCGAGCCATCGGCCGCCCGATACGGAATGCCAAAGGCCGCGACCGCCGTCTGCTCGTGGCACTTCCAACATTCGCGCTTGCCCAGCACCAGATAGATGTAGGGCGCGCTGGGGTCGGAGCGATCCACGCCGGGCAGCCACGCGGCAAAGGGCTCGGGGTTGACGCCGTCGGGCACGTACCAGATCTTCTTGACCCGGTCCCACTTGGCGCCCAGGGCCTTGGCCTCGTCTTTGTGCGAAAAGGGAACATCGAGCTCGGTGCGCATGGCGGCTCCTTTGTGCGGCTTGTGGTGCATGTGCTCCAAGGATACCCCAGCGACGGGTGTGTGGTCGCTATACGAGCACTTCGACCGCCCGAGAAGTCGCGGAGCATTTTGGCGAGGGCGCGCCGTCAAGCAAATGGGCAAGCAAATGGTCAGATTTTGGTCAGTTGAGCGGCAACCTTGCCAAGAGCTTGACGGATTTGCAGCTAGACGTCGACGAATGAACACTTTGGTTGCGCCGCGGCAAAAAACTGCTGGTCGTTTGCCGAAAACTCGCCAGGACCGCCAGCGGCCGCCGACGCGCGTGCTATCTTCGCGCCATGGGTTACTTTATCGTTTCACATAACGCTGCGTTGGCGCTTTTGGCGCACCTGCCGAACCCTCGTTTTGGGGATTCGGAACCAGAGGTCGTGTCGATTGCAGGTGCCTGTGCGCTGTTGGACCAAGAGGCGCAGGACTTTATCGATCGCTATGATCTGGGGACCCAAACGCTGGATTTGCTGGTGCCATCGCGTGCCGACCGTCGGCAGAGCAAGCATGTTAAGACGCACCTGTGCACCAACGAGCTCCCGGCGGGCTCGTTTATCTCGCTGGGCCACTGGATGGGCGGCCTGGATGCGTATGTGTGCTCCCCCGAGCTGGCGTTTGTGCAGGTTGCGCACGACAGCTCTGCGGCCGAGGCCATCTATGCCGGCTATGCCGTGACATCGAACTACCGGTTGGATAACCTTGCTCCCGGTGGGGTGACAAGCAGGGATGGGGGCATGCGCGATGGCAGGCTCACGACGAAGGAGCTCATTGCGGCGTATATCGAGGCGTCCCCAAAGGTAAGGGGTCTCGCGAAGGCAAAGGCGCTGCTTGCGTATGTGATCGAGGGATCGCGCTCTCCGAGGGAGTCGGGGCTGTGCATGTTTATGTCGCTGCCTGCGCGCTACGGCGGGTATGCATTGGGCAAGGCCGAGCTCAACAAGAAGGCTTTCATTCGCGATGGACTCAACGATGGGCGCGAGCGCAAACTGCGCGTGTTGGAGCGCACGCCCGACATTACGCTTACGGCTAAAGTCGAGGTGGGCAGGGATAAAGTAAAGGCCGGGCTGCTGCCAGAGGTGCTGACCGCGATGGTCGACTACGACAGCGATGCCATTCATGACGGCCGCGAGAAGATCCACAAGGATGCCGAGCGCCGCAACGAGTTGGAACTGCTTGAGGGAGTAGCGTATTTTACGGTGACAACCGACCAAGCAAATGACTACGACAAGCTCGTTCGGCTGTGCGAACGCATCCGACGGAAGCTGCATCGGAATAAGCGCCCCATCTTTAACAAGGCGATGAGTGCAGAGCAGCGATATTTTGCCCATGCGCGTGCCGAAACGAAGCGATTTTGGCTCTGGCAAGCCGTTATCGATGCGCATCAGTATTGGTAGGGGCGGTAACAGGGGGTTAGAATTAGCGGCCATATATCCAGGTTTAATACTTTTCCCGAGAAGTGAACGAGTCAGAATGGACCCCCGAAACATCGACACTTTTAGGGGCTTGTTTCCTGCGGTTTTGCTGCTGGAATCCTGCGGTTTTAACGTCAAAAAGTGTGGATGCTCCGGGGGTCCAAATAAGCTCGTTCACTTCTCGGGAAAAGTATTAAACCTCACTTTATAGGGGGTTATTTATATATGGCTGCGAGACCCAACCGCGCCTGATCGGGGCAATCACCGGGGCTGTTTGGGCGCTTTGGGTGCCGTGGCATCCTCTGGGCTTGGTCGCCGTAAAACAAAACAGCTCAGAGGCGAAGCCTCTGAGCTGCGAACATTTGGTGGGCGTTAGAAGATTTGAACTTCTGACCTCTTCCGTGTCAGGGAAGCGCTCTCCCCCTGAGCTAAACGCCCGATCAAGGGTGCGCGAGTGCGCACGGAATAATATAACGGAGCTCCCACCCAGTGGCAAGAACTATTTTTTAAAAAGCGGCGATTTGCGACCCTCTCCGTCTCGATGCGGCGCGAACAGCACACGAAAAGTCGCGTTTGTACCCCCGATGAACTGCACGTTCGCGTAAAATAACTCCATTATGGGCAAATGATGTCCAGGCGGTTTACAACACGGCATCTGGGGGAGGGGCATGTCGGACGCGCGTTCGCTGCAAAAACAGTTCAATCGCATGCTCGCCACGTTGCTGGTGGCGCTTGCTGCTGCCGGAGCCGTAACGTATGCCTGGTACATCTATAACGCCAACCGCCACATAACCGACGTCAAGATGGCGGCGGGCACGGGCGTGACCTTCCTTATCTCCAACGAGTACGACGGCGAATACAAAACCAACGCCGGCCTGAGCTTTACGGGTCTGCTCGATCCCGTCTCGACCGACAACGTGCTCAACGGCTTTCAAAAGGTAACGGGCTTTACCGGTGGAACCACCCAGGACTCGCTCTTTGCCAACATGTTTGGTGCCGCCGAGCATTCCGACTACTACAAGACTTCCCTGTACCTGGCCACCAACTCGGCCGCGACCGACGTGTACCTGTCGGGCATCGACTTTACCGAGCAGGATCCGGCAAACCCCATCTCCACCGCCCTGCGCGTGGGACTGGTTACCTATGCGTCAGGGCAGGGCGATACCGTGACGGGCCAGTACGTCTTTGAGGTCTCGGGCGAGCACAATCCCCAGGCGCGCTACAACACGCTCGACGGCAAGGATGCCGGCGAGAGCGAGCAGAACCACCTGGTGCTCGACAGCACCCGCTCCGATGGCGCCACGGTTCATTTTGACCAGCTGACCAGCGCTAACTTCTGCGACTATAACGAAGACACCGGTGTCGTGAGCCTCAAGGAGGCCACGACCAAGATCTGCAGCCTGCCCGCCGCTGCCGAGGGCGCCAACCGCAGCACGCCCGTGCGCGTGGATGTGTACGTGTGGCTGGAAGGCTGTGACCCCGACTGCACCAACAACCTGGCCGCCACCAGCCTGCAATCGCTGGCGCTGCGCTTTGCCGGCAAGCGTTCGTAAGGGGGCTGGACATGAGTGCTTCGAACATCAAAGACATCCTAAACTCGCGCCGTCGCATGGTTGCTGCGGCTGCATGGATGTTGGTGCTGGTGGCAGCCCTGAGCGCGGCCACTTACGCTTGGTTTAGCAACTCGCGCTATACCAACGTGACGCCCGTGGCGCACACGGTAAGCGACGAGGGCTCCGACCTGCAGATTGGCCTTTCGGCCAACGGGCCCTGGGACACGACGGCAACGCTTGCCGCCGCCGACAAGACACTCTATCCCATCTCGACGGCAGACCTTTCCCGCTTTTGGCGCGGCACGTTCCAAAACGCCGCCGGCGTTACGACCGACTACGCCGACTGCACCGCGCAGCTGGACGACTACGCCCTTTCGGGCACGCTGTACCTTAAGGGCAGCGATAGCGCGCTCAACGTGTACCTGTATCAGGGCCAGATGAGCGTGACGAGCGATCCGCAGCTGCTGGCCGCGCTGCGCCTGGGTCTGGTCATTACGACCCAGTCGGGCACGCAGACGCATATCTTTACCTGCGATGACCTGGGCAACACCGCAGGCGCCACCAGTAGGCGCACCACCGCGCAAGACGGCGTGGTTGCGGCAGCCGGCGCCTCGGGCTGGATCTACACCGCCGATCCCGCACGCGCCATAAGCGCCTACAGCATGGACGGCACCGGCGACACGCCCACGGCGCGCGCAGGCGTCACGCCCATCTGCACGCTGGCCGCCAACGAGGTGGCAAGCGTTCGCTACGTTGTGTACATGGAAGGCTGCGACGCCAATTGCATCGACGAGGCCCAGGCCCGCGATGTGGTGCTGCAGCTTGCTTTTGCCGCGGCCAAGGCATAAGGGGGCGAATCGTCATGGAAGATAAGCAGCACATGCCAGCAGATAGCCGCGAGACCAAAACCGAGGGCACGAGCCCCGCGGTCCCCTCCAGCGCGGTCGCCGAGCGCACACGCCCTGAGGGCGCCGTCGCCCGCCGCTACGCCCGCCGCGCGCGTGCCTACATCGCACTCGTTATGGTGGCGCTCGCCGCCACTTTGGGCGCCGCGACCTACGCCTGGTTTACCAGCAACATGAAGGTCAACACCAACTCGGTGAGCGTGCACAGCGACACGTCCAAGCTGGCGCTGGAGTTGGGCGATGCCGATCGCGGCAGCTGGTCGCAGCAGGGCGATGCGTCTCTGGCCTCCACCGCGAGCGGGGCCGCGACGCTCTACCCGGTCTCGACCTTTGACCTCAACGGCTTTGCTGCCTGCGCGCAAAACAATTCGGCCGGCGATGCCACGGTATTTGAGCAGGCAAAAGACAACGGCTCCACCTACTATCACGGCTGGATCGACCTGCGTCCCACCATTACGGGCACGGGCGCCAGCAAAGTAAAGGGTAAGGTCAGCTTGTATCTGGCCGAACCGCTGGTCCCGCAGGACGCCAACGCCGAGCTGCTGCGTGCAGCCCGCGTAGGCATTAAGATCTCGAGCGGCAGCCAGGTGCTTGCCGCCAACATCTTTGAGCTCGACAGTTCCGACAGCGGCCATCGCGGCGAGCATCCCACGACCGCGCCTGCGGGCCTGGCGGGCTACGCCGATGGCATGCTGCTGGGCTGGCAAAACGGCCAGCTCGCTTGCGGTGCCAACGTGACGCAGGACCCGGCCGCCTTTACCCTGGACGCCGGCGAGACGGCCGAGCGCCCGCAAAACTCGCTCACCACGCTGGCGCTGGGCCAGACCTATCGTCTGGATATCTATTACTACATCGAGGGCACCGACCCCGATAGCGCCGACTACCTGCATCAAGACCCGGGCACCCTGCACCTGGCGCTCTTTGCGACCCTGGACGGTGAGGCATAATGGCACGTGTTACGCCAGGCGATCGCCGACCGACCACCGGCGACCGCCGCTCAGCCACCGTCGGCGCACCCCGGCCCGCCACCGCCGCCGCGCCCACCGATATCGACCTGCGCCGCAAGCTCACCACCACCGTGGTGCTGGTGCTGTTTGCGCTGGTGGCGATAGCCATGGCAACGTTCGCCTGGTTCTCCATCGCCGATAGCGCCAAGACCCGCATGCTCATGATCGACGCCAATGCCGACGGCTCGCTGCGCTTTGACCTGGACGAGCGTGCCACGTTCGACGAATACGTGCACAGCCTGGGCTTCGATCAGATCTCGGAGCGCATCGCCAGCGAAAAGGGCGTGGACATCGATGCGTCCAAGCTCAAGCCCGTCACCACGAGCGACTATCAGACCTTTACCTTCGAAGACGGTTCCACTGCCGATCCCGCCACCGGTGCCTACCTGGAGTTCACGCTGCACTTTATGAGCAGTACGGACCTGCGCGTTCGCCTGACCGGGCAGGATGGCGACGGCGGCGCGTCCGGCACGCGGTTTAGCTCCGACACGCAGGGCATGGCCAGCGCCATGCGCATGAGCTTTACCGCCGACGGCCACACCTGGGTCTACAACCCCAATGGGGGCGGGGGTTCGTCCGGCGCGGCTGCCGTCTTTGGGCTCGGCTCGGGCGAGGCGACCGCTGCCAGCGACATGTTCGACCTGATAAAAGAAACGGACAAGCCGGTAACCGTTCGCATATGGCTCGAGGGAACGGACCCAAATTGCACTAATATGCTAAAGGGGGCTAACTATTCGGTTTCGATGCGCTTCGAGGGCATCGAGGAACAGTAGATATGCACGGCGGCCACCGGGCCGCGCACGACCTAGTCAGACACGGTAGTAAGGGACATCATGCAATCTGTTAAAAAAGCCGCATCCATCGCACTGAGCGTCGTCATGTGGATCATCATCTTGGTAGCGGCCCTGTACGCGTTCACCACGCTCGCCACGCGCGAGGACGGCAGCGTCTCGGACATCGCCGGCTTCACCCCGCTCGCCGTGCAGTCCGACTCCATGGCGCCCACGTTTAACAAGGGCGACCTCATCGTCATCCAAAAGTGCGACACCTCTAAGCTCGAGGTGGGCGACATCGTGACGTTCCACACCATCATCGACAACGAGTACGCGCTCAACACGCACCGCATCGCCGCCATCGACGAGGTCAACGGCATGCGCAGCTTTACCACCAAGGGCGATAACAACGACGTGGCCGATACGCACATCATCAGCGACGGAGACATCGTTGGTAAGTACCTGTTCGCGTTGCCGCAGATGGGCAAGGTCATGGACTTCCTGTCCAGCTCCATGGGCTTCCTCATCGTGATTGTCCTGCCCATGCTGCTGTTCTTTATCTACCAGGTGTATCACCTTATCGTGGTGGGCATGAACCTTAAGCGCGCCATGGCCGAGGAAGACCGCCTGGCCGCCGCGGCTGCCATCGTGGATGCCGAGGGCAAGGGTGACACCGCCACCGTTGCCGCCGATAACGCCGCCGAGCAGCTCGCCCAGGCCGAGGCCAAGCTCGAGGAAGCCCGTCGTCTGAAGGCCGAGGCCGAGGCGGCGATGAACGCGACCAAGCAGGAGGATACCGACGGTGAGTGAGTTTCTGGGATTTGCCTGGGAGCTGCTGGCAAAGGTTGTCTACAACGTCGTTGCCGTTGTGAGCTCCATCCTTAACCTGCTGGTGTTTGGCTGGGTTGAGTACTTCAACATCTTTATGACCTACTTCACCACGTTTGACCTGGTGGGCAAGATCGGCGCGGTCATTCTGTTTGCCATGCTCATCGCGGTCCCCGTGCTGATCGTGGCCATCCTGGTCCACCGCTACCGCATCAACCGCCGCCTGCATCGCGACGACACGTCCAACAAGGCGCTCTATCGCGAGATCGGCCGCCTGAACAAGCAGGTGCTCGACCTGATGGACGAGAAGAACAAGCTGCTGGCGCTCAAGGTCAATGCCATGGGCGGTACCAAGCAGATTCCGTACGTGGGCGCCTCGGCCCTGGCCGACGACCACCTGCCGACGGTGGGCAACGTGGTGGGCGCCGCTGCGGGCGCCGGTGCGCCTGCGGGCGAGGGCGCCGCGGCGACGGCCGTCATGTCGGGCAACGCGTCGCTCGCGCTCGATGGCGCGGGCGTCAAGGATGCCGCGGCCGCCATGGCCAAGGCCACCGTCGAGGCCAAGACCCTTGCCGAGGAAAAAGAGATCGCCCAGGCCAACCGCTTTCCCAAGCTGTCCCTCGTGGACCTTAAGTACCGCGACTGGGAGTCGCCGGCCTACGACGATGCCATCTCGCTCGAGGACTTTGTCGACAGCTTCCGCGCGTTTGCATGCAGCCAGATGAAGCTCTACTACACGCCCGAAATCATCCGCCGCTTTGTGGCCGGCATGGCCGCCTCCAAGCTGCTGATCCTGGAGGGCATCTCGGGTACCGGTAAGACGTCGCTGCCCTACAGCTTTAGCCGCTACCTGGACAATCCCGCGACCATCGTGTCGGTACAGCCGAGCTTTCGCGACCGCACCGAGGTGCTGGGCTACTTTAACGAGTTTTCCAAGCGCTTTAACGAGACCGAGTTCCTGCGCGCCGTGTACGAGGCAGGCCTTCGCCAGGACCCGTCCATGATCGTGCTCGACGAGATGAACCTCGCCCGCGTGGAGTACTACTTTGCCGAGATCCTGTCGGTGCTCGAGATGCCCAGCCACGACGAGTGGGTGCTCGACCTGGTGCCCACCCAGTGGGCCGCCGATCCCAGGGGTCTGCACGACGGCAAGCTCACCATTCCCGACAGCCTGTGGTTTATCGGCACGGCCAACAACGACGACTCCACCTTTACCATCACGGACAAGGTGTACGACCGTGCGATCCCCATCGAGCTCAACGAGCGCGCCGACGCGTTTGAATGCGAGCCGCACGAGCGCGTGCACGTGACGGCCGACCACCTGCAGTATCTGTTCCAAAAGGCCAAGGTCGAGTACGTGATCGACGAGGAGCTGCTCCAGAAGATGCACAAGCTGGATCAGTACCTGCAGACCCGCTTTAAGCTGGCCTTTGGTAACCGTATCATCAAGCAGATGTACGACTTTATCCCCGTGTACGTGGCGTGCGGCGGCACCGAGCTGGGCGGCATGGACTACATCATCGCCCGCAAGGTGCTCAAGAAGTTTGAGTCCATGAACGTGAGCTTTGTGCGCGACGAGATGAGGGGCCTGATCGAGTACATCGAGAAGACCTTTGGCGAGGGCGGCCTGCCCGATTCCGTCATGTACCTGCAGCGGATCCAGAACTTCTACTAATGGCGTAAGTGCGGGGCGGCGTGATGTCGCCCCGTCCCTTTCCGATCGATCCAACCTATGGAGTAACCCATGTCCGAGACCATTCAGGACCTCTATACCAGCTTCTCTGAGCAGATGGAGCCCATCCAGGAGGACAGCCGCTACTTCCGCTATCTGTTTGAGATGGCGCAGGCATCGGGCACCACGATCGAGCAGCAGCGCGAGGAGCTCGTCAAGGTGGTGGACGAGGAATGGATCAGCATGATCGAGGACTCGCTCGACGCCATCAATACCATTATCGAAAAGCCGCGCCGCTTTATCACCACCGAGGAAGAGGTGGTGCCGGTCTCGCTCGCCAAAAAGATCAGCGCCGACAGCGTCCGTCACCTGAGCCAGAACACGCAGTTCCTGGCGCCGAGCGACGATGGTGGCGTCCATCCCACGCGCATCCTCAACGTCAATACCGTCGAGACCTACGACCTGTACGAGAATCGCTTTATCTACCACCTGATTCAGCGCCTGCTGACGTTTGTGGACAAGCGCACCGACGTGATCTTTTGGTCTACGGGCAACGAGATCCGCAACCGCTTTAAGATGCACAGCAAGATCGACGATGCGTACGAAGAGATCGAGTACAACGTCGAGATGACGGTCAAAAACCGCCAGAGCTTTGCCGAGAACGACGCCGACAACATGGACGTCTTTATGCGCATCGACCGCGTGCGCCGTCTGGTCATGGCGCTGCGTGGCGCGTCGTTCTGCCAGATTATGAACGGTTGCAGTG
Organism: Collinsella sp. AM12-1; assembly: GCF_003472325.1. Classification (NCBI taxonomy): domain Bacteria; kingdom Bacillati; phylum Actinomycetota; class Coriobacteriia; order Coriobacteriales; family Coriobacteriaceae; genus Collinsella; species Collinsella sp. AM12-1. Next base: position 168,905 of record NZ_QRLS01000001.1, on the reverse strand, counting down.
CGGTCCGCAGCCCCATCCAGCGCACCAACCTCATCATGAAGGACCCCAACTACCGCAAGTGCTACCAGCTGTGGCAGTTTATGGAGCGCTACGACAAGGTGGGCTACAACATCGACGTGCAGCAGCAGTCACTGGCGTTCGATGACGAGTACATGGTGCAGATGTACACCAACCTCATTAACAACTACACCGTCTTTAAGAGCTTGACCGATGACGAGCGCAACCTGCAGGAGCTCGAGAGCGTGCAACACGCGCCGGTGGCGCCCAAGTTTATTAAGGAGATTAAGGAGGAGCAGGTCGATAGCCCCGACCTGCCCGACGTCGAGGTCCGGCGCGTGTTTGTGGAGGAGGTCACGCAGGCCCAGCTCGATGCCGAGCAGGCGCTGGCCGAGGCGCGCGAGCAGATCGAGGAGCTGCAGGGGCAGGTCAAGTCTTGGAAGGTGCAGGCGCACGCGTTGACCGACGAGCGCGATGATTTGGCCGACGAGCTGGACGAGGCCAAGACGCGCGAGCTGGCGCTGACGCAACGCGCGCAGATGGCCGAGGCTGATGTTGAGGAGCTGCAAGGTTCGCTGGAGGATGTCGAGGCGGGCAAGAAGGCTGCCGAGGCCGACGCTGTCGAGGCGCGTGAGACCGCGGCGGCGCAGCTTGAGCAGATGCGCGCCGAGGCCGATGCCGAGGTGGCTGCCGCCCGGGCAGACGCGGACGCCAAGGTTGCTGCCGCCGAGCAGGCGGCTTCCGAGCAGGTCGCGCAGGTTAAGAGCGATACTACTGCGGCCCTGGCCGCCAAGACGGCGGCCGACGCTGCCGAGCTGCAGGCCACCAAGGACACTGCTGCGGCCGAGCTCGCCGCCGTGCGCGAGGCCTCTGCCAAGGAGATGGCCGAGCTGCATGCCAAGTTGGACGCCGCCAAGCTGCAGATTGAGGAAGTGCAGCTGACAGCCGAGCGCGATGCCCGCGCCGCGCAGGAGGCGGCAGACGTCGCCGCGGCCGCAGCGGAGCAGGCGCTTGCCGACACCGTTGCCGCGGCCGATGAGAAGGTTTCCGCCGCTCAGCGGGCGGCAGACGCCGCGATCGATGCCGCCCGTGCAGCCGCCGATTCTGCCGTTGAGCAGGCTGCGGTGGATGCCAACGAGAAGGTCGCCGCCGCCACTGCCGAGCGCGATGCCGCGACGCGTGCTGCCGAGGAGGCCCGTGCCGACGCCGACGCGCGTATCGCCGCCGCCGAGCTTGCGGCGGGGGAGCGTATTGAGCAGGAGCTCGCCGCCGCAAAGGCCGCGCACGAGCGCGAGCTCGAGGCCGCCCGCGCGGAGATGCAGCAGCGCCTGGACTCCCTGACGCACGAGCTGGAGCAGGCCGAACGCGATCGCGCCCGCGCCGAGCGCCGTGCCGAGGGCAACAGCCTGTCGCGCTATCTGCTGGCCCGCCTGCGCGGCGAGGCTGGCGAGGGTGTGACCGCCGCGCCTGACGAGGATGGCGCTTCTGCGGCGGATGCCATCGAGGCCGAGGTCGCTGTCGACCCCGAGACTTCCACAAAGGACGCCGACAAGTGATGAAGCACGTGCTCCGGGTGATCAACGTGCTGGCGACCGTGGTGATCCTGGTCGCCTTTGTGGTGTTGCTGCGCACGGTGTTCACGCCCGCCGGCGAGATTCCCACCATCATGGGCTACGGCTTTATGCGTACGCTGACCGGCTCGATGGAGCCGGCGATTCCCGTGCACTCGTTTATCGTCGTCGATACCGACAACAGCCAGGCCTACCAGGTGGGCGATATCATCACCTTCCATTCGTCCGATGACGTGCTGGAGGGTTCGCTCAACACGCACCGCATCGTATCCGTGCAGGCCGCGTCCGACGGCTCGCCGGTCTACCACACCAAGGGTGACGCCAATCCGGTCGAGGACGCCGCACCCGTGCCCGCCGCCGATGTTGTGGGCCGCGTGGTCTTTGTCTCGGCAGGCCTGGGCGTTGTGGTGTCGCTGCTCACCAATCCGCTGCTGTTCTTTCCGTTTATCGTGGTGCCGTTGATCGCGCTGCTGGTGCTCGAAATTCGCCATATGGTTAAGGCCACGCAAGAGGTGGCGCGTGCCGAGGACGAGGCCGCCCTGCGTGCTGCCGTGGAGCAGATTCGCGAAAAGCGGCGTCGCGAGCAGGAGGGTCAGGACGACGCCAAGGACCCAGGCGATGACGATCGTGCCCAGGATAGTGCGGAAGCCGACCCCGACGTCCTCGACGATTCCAACCGCTCGGCATAGCGCGTCTGTGCCTTTCGTCCCTGCAATTTGGATGCCTATAGATGTTCCGAATCGTCTGCTTTTTCATGCCGATATTCGTGCTACAGTTTGAGCGCTTTGTTGCCAATTGATTTCGGGGGAGTGGAATGGAACAGGAGCGCGCAGCGCAGCACGCACGCGAAAAGGCTTCGGTGCCGATGACGGCGGCGGCCGATTTTGTCGTGCCCGAGGGAACTGACGAGCTGAGCCGCAGCACCCGCCGCGCATGGCGCGACCGCCTCAACGATGCCCAGACGCGCAAGATGGCCCTGGGTACACTCGCCGCGTTTGCCGGCGGTACGTTTTGGGGCTTTTCCGGCACCAGCGCCAGCTACCTCTTTGACGTGTGCCATATCGAGACGTTTTGGCTGATGAGCGTGCGCCAAGTTATCGCTGGCCTGCTCTTTATGTTCGTCGTGCTCAGAAAAGACCGCGACCGCTTGATCAAGCTGTGGACTACCCCTGCCGATCGCAAGCAGCTCATCCTATTTACGATTTTTGGCCTGCTGTTCAACCAGCTTTGCTATCTGTCAGCCGTGCGCCTGACCAACGCGGGCACCGCGACCGTCTTTCAGTGTCTGCAGCTGGTGGTCGTCATGGGGTATGCCTGCGTCACCGCGCATCGACTGCCGCGCACGCGCGAGGCGCTTGGCATTTTGCTCGCCTTAGGCGGAACGTTTTTAATTGCCACGGGCGGCGACCCTAGTACGCTCAGTATCTCGCCAATGGGCCTGCTCGCGGGCCTTTTGTGCGCAGTGGGCGGTGCCTGCATAGCAATCATCCCTGCCGGAATCCTCAACAAATACGGTAGCCCGGTCGTCACGGGCTCGGCCATGCTTTCGGCGGGAATCGTGATGAGTATCTTTACCCAGCCGTGGGCGCATATGCCGGCGCTCGGCCCCTCGGGTGTCGGCGCGCTCGCGATATTTATTGTGGTGGGGTCGTTCTTCGCCTATATGTTCTACATGCAGGGCGTTAAGGAGATTGGCTCGGTGCGCGCGAGCCTCCTTGGAACCATGGAGCCGGTTTCGGCCACCATCACCAGCGCCCTTATGCTGGGAACGGTGTTTTTGCCCACCGACCTGGCGGGCTTTGCCATGATTATCGCGATGGTGTTTTTGACGGTGTAGCTGGCGCCGCCGCCAGGACGGAAAAGGTGTTGTGCCGCATTTTCGCCAATTGATGTCCGTGTCTGGAGTTTAGCTGTCGATGCTCAAAATGCCATAAACTAGTAACGTTATGGACTTTTTCATTGCGACTCAATTGCGAGGATTTCTTTATGGCTGGTAATCACTTTAAGGGCAGCGATAGCGGCCGTCCTGCAGTTCCGCCGCGTCCGAACGGGGCTGGTAAGGCCGGCACGCCGGGCGGCGCTGGACAGGGCGGTTCCGGTAAGCGCGTGTCCCCGGGCGAGACGGCGATGTTTACCGCTCTGTACGAGCAGTCTCAAAAGGCAAAAAAGACCGGCCGTGCAAGAGGGAATGTCTTTGCGGGCGGTGCAACCTCCGCGTCGCAGCCGAGCGGGGCTCCTTCGGTACCTGCGAACAACGCAGGTGCTGCCAACGCCGCAAATGCCGCCGGCAACGTTAATGCCGGCAAGGCCGCCAACAATACTCCCTCTGCCGGTGGCGCGGGGCTTACGGGTAACCTTGGTACGATTTACACCGGTGCCTCCGAGACTGGCACGTTCGCCCGCCTGGATGATAGCGGTGCCGAGTTTGCGGGCTCGGGTTCCAAGGAAGATTATTACGATTTTGGCTTGAACTACGGTAGCGACGCTTCGTCGAGTTCGACCTCTGACGGTCTGGTCCGTCATCGCCATCGCAAGGGCGAGCGCAAAAAGCGTCACACCGGCGCCATTGTTGCCGCTGTGGTCGCGGTGCTTCTCGTTGCGCTTGGCGCAAGCGGCTTTATGCTGCTTAACTCGGCAAAGACCGTAAAGAGCGAAGCGAAGGAGGCTGTCGAGATCGTCGGTGGCCTTAAGGACAAGGTCACGTCGGGCGATTTTTCGACGCTGCCTGACGACGCGAAGAAGATCGATGAGCTCTGCGACAGCATGAAGGCGGAGACCTCGAGCCCGCTGTGGACGGCGGCTTCGTTTATTCCGGTGTATGGCGGCGACATCAATGCGGCCCGCACCATGATCGACGCCCTGTCCGATGTCTCGAGCAACGCGCTGGTTCCCATGGCCGACAACCTTTCGCAGGCCACGCCCGGCAAGTTGTTTCAGGACGGCATGATTAACGTGTCCGCGCTGCAGGCCGTTGCCGATTCGCTTTCCGATAGCTCAAAGGTGTTCAAGAGCGCCAACGAGAAGGTCCAGGGCATTGGCGATACTCATATTTCCCAGGTGACCGAGCTGGTCGATAAGGCCAAGGACGGCTTTGCCACCCTCAACGGCGCGGTTGACGCGGCGGAGAAGGTCGCCCCCGTCCTTCCCCAGATGCTCGGCGCCAACGGCCAGACGCGCAACTACCTTGTGTACGCCATGAACAACGTCGAGATTCGTGCCTGCGGCGGCTTTGGCGGTTCGCAGGGCCTGATTTCGGTCACCGACGGCCAGATGTCGATTGGCGAGTTTGTTCCCCGCATTGGACTCAGCGAGGATGAGGCAGTCGAGAGCGTCGACGAAGAGGATGAGGCGCTGTTCGGCAACCACAGTAACCTGTACAACTCGGGCAATACCTATTCGCCTGATTGGCCCCGCAACTCGCAGCGTGTCGCAGCCCTGTGGAAATCTCAATATGGCCAGGACGTTGACGGCGTCGTGGGTATCGACCCGGTGTTCCTGCGGTATCTGCTGGGCCTGGTCGGTAACGTGTCGCTGCCCGACGGAACGGTTGTCGACGGCACCAACGCCGCAAAGGTCCTCATGCACGATGTGTACTGGAACTATCCGGTCGAGGAGTCGGACGGTATCTTTGCGGCTGTTGCCAGCGCCGCCTTCGACAAGATCCTTGGCGGTATCGGCGATGTCGATGTTACGAAGCTTGTCAGCGCCGTTGAGCGCGGTGCCGAAGAGGGCCGCCTGATCGCGTGGATGAAAAACGATGACGAGCAGAACGCTATCAAGGAGATGAACATCGACGCCTCGCTGCCCGATCCGGATGACCCGAGTGAAGATCCCGTTGCTGGTGTCTACTTTAACAACCTGAGCTTCTCCAAGCTCGACTGGTACCTGAATGCCGATACGCAGATTGGCCAGGGCATCAAGAACGGTGACGGCACATGCTCGTATCGCATCACCGTTACCCTGACGAACATCATGACGCAGGAGGAGGCCGGCAAGCTGCCCGACTACGTCGCGGCGAGCGCGCCTGATGCCGCGCGCGACGACGAACGTCTGAATGTCTCGTTGTTTGCCCCGACGGGCGGCAACATTACTGGCCTGACCGTCGAGGGCACCCAGTTTGGTCTTGGCGCCGCTACGTGGCATGGAATCCCCTTCTATTCGGGCACCGTTGACCTGCATGCTGGCGAGACGACGACGATCACATATACGCTGACCACGTCAGCCGAGGCGGGGGACAAGCCGCTTACGCTGCGTCAGACTCCTACATGCCAGGCGGCTCGCGACAGCGCGTCGGCGTAGGGTTTTTCTGGTAGCGCAGATAATCGAGTACCATTTTGGGGCGGACAGGCAATCTGTTCGCCCCTATTTTGTAAGGAGAGCGCATGAAGTACTTTGGCACCGACGGCTTTCGCGGTGAGGCTAACGTTGGGCTGACGGTAGAGCACGCTTATAGGATTGGCCGTTTTGTGGGCTGGTATTACGGCGCCAACCGCGAGCGCAAGGCGCGCGTCATCGTGGGTAAGGACACGCGTCGCTCGAGTTATATGTTCGAGGCGGCGCTGGTGAGTGGCCTGGTCGCGAGCGGTGCGGACGCCTATATGCTGCACGTGATCCCCACGCCGGGCGTAGCGCATCAGACCGTGGAAGGCTGCTTCGATTGCGGCATCATGATCAGCGCGAGCCACAACCCGTTTTGCGATAACGGCATTAAGCTCGTCAATAGCGACGGTTTTAAGATGGACGAGGACGTACTGGAGCTCATCGAGGACTGCGTCGATGGCAAGAGCGAGGTGCCGCTGGCCACGGGCAACCACATCGGCGCCACGGTGGACTACATGCAGGGCCGCAACCGCTACATTGCCTCGCTCATCGCCAGCGCGAACTTTTCGCTGCAGGGCGTCAAGATCGGCATCGACTGCGCCAACGGCTCGGCGTCCTCGGTGGCCAAGCCGGTGTTCGACGCGCTGGGCGCCGACGTGCGCGTGATCAATGCCGCGCCCGATGGTTTTAACATCAACGTCGACTGCGGCTCCACGCATATGGAGCGTCTGCAGCGCCACGTGGTGGAGCAGGGCCTGGACGTGGGCTTTGCCTATGACGGCGATGCCGACCGCTGCCTGGCCGTGGACGAGCGCGGGCGCGTGGTCGATGGCGACCAGATCCTGTACGTGTGCGGCGTGTACCTGAACAAGCACGGTCGCCTTTCGGGCGGTACCGTGGTTCCGACGATTGCCAGCAACTTTGGCCTGATCAAGTCGTTGGAGCTTGCCGGCCTAAGTGCCGTGACCAGCGGTGTGGGCGACCGTCACGTGTATGCCAAGATGCGCGAGGGCGGTTACAGCCTAGGCGGCGAGCAGACGGGCCATACGATCTTTGGCGATATCGAGCGCACGGGCGACGGCATTATGACCTCGCTGCGCGTGATGGAAGTGATTCGTGCCGAGCGCGAGACGCTCTCGCAGCTCACGGCTCCGTGCAAGCTGCTGCCGCAGGCGCAGGTGGCCGTGCGCGTGGCGGACAAGGACGCCGCGCTCGAGAACATGGGCGTGCAGAACGCCATCGCCGAGGCCGAGGCTGCGCTGGCAGGCGAGGGCCGCGTGCTCGTACGCAAGAGTGGAACCGAGTCGGTTATCCGCGTGCTGGCCGAGGCACCCGACCAAGCATCCGCCGATGCCGCCATGAAGCGCATTGCCAACGCGCTCGAGGCTCTGTAGTTACGCGGTTTTACCAAACCGCGTAACTGCTCGACGCTGCAAACGCCCCTAAGCGGCAATCTGACGTTCAATTTCAAGGGCGCGACCAGAAGGTCAGCGCCCTTTCATTTCACGTCACCTTGCTCGCTTAGGGTCGTTTTCGCTGACGTTGCCAAGACATTGGCGTCAACATAGTTGGCGTTGGCGATGGCGTGCTGGTCAATCCTTACAGCTCGTACAGTGTGGTGAACTTGTCCTGCAGGTAGCTGCAGTAGTAGCGGGCGTCAAAGGCCATGCCGCAGGCGCCCTTGATGAGTTCCGGCGCGTCTTTGGCGCGGCCCCACTGCCAAATGTGCTCGCCCAGCCAGGCGCGGACGGGCGCCAGATCGCCGCTCGCGCAGGCACCGGTAAGGTCGACGCCGTCGCGGCACATGGCCGGCACAAACATGGCATCGTAGGCGCTACCCAGCGCATACGTGGGGAAGTAGCCAAACGAACCGCCGCTCCAATGCGTATCCTGCAGGCAGCCGTGCGTGTCGTCGGGAACGGGAATGCCCAGGTACTCGTCCATAAAGCGGTTCCAAAGCGCGGGGATGTCCTTGGCCGCAGCCTCGCCGGCAAACAGCATACGCTCAATCTGGTAGCGCACCATAATATGCAGCGGATAGGTGAGCTCGTCGGCCTCGGTGCGGATCAACGACGGCTGCGCGATGTTCACGGCGCGGTAGAGCGTGTCTTCGTCGACGTCGCCGTAGACCTCGGGCGCGTGACGACGCAGCACCTCGAGCAGCGGGCCCATAAAGGCGCGGCTGCGACCCACGGTGTTCTCGAAAAAGCGGCTCTGGCTCTCGTGGATGCCCATGGAGGTGCCGCCCTCCAGGCAGGTGCGCGCGTAGGCGGGATTGACGCCCAGCTCGTACATGGTGTGCCCCGCCTCGTGGATGATGCTGTAGACGTTGGAGATGCAGTCGTCCTCGTAGATGTGCGTCGCGATGCGCGCATCACCCACGGCAAAGCCCTCGCTAAACGGATGCTCGGTAAAGGCAAGCGTGGTGTCGTCCAGGTCCAGGCCGACAAGCTTCATAAGGTCGAAGCTCATGGCGCGCTGGGCAGCCTCGGGCACGTGGGCGTGCAAAAAGTCGGCAGCCGGCTGCTGGCCGCGCTCGCCGATGGCGTGCACGAGCGGCACGACCGTGGCCTTGACCTCGTCGCAAAACGCGTCGAAGCTCTTGGCGGAAAGGCCGCGCTCGTACTGGTCGAGCCAAACGTCGTATGGATCGCGCTTGGGGTCCATGAGCTCGGCCTGATGCTTAAGTTGGGCGACGATTCTATCCACATAGGTCTCAAAGCTCGCCCAGTCGTTGGCTGCCTTGGCCTTGCGCCACACGGCGTCCGCCTCGCAGGTGAGCCTGGTCCAGGCCTCGGCTTCTTCGGTGGGGATGGCACTGGCCTCACGTTGATCGCGGCCGAGCACACGGATCTCGTCGAGCAGCTGAGGGTCGTCGATTTTGCCGCCGGCGACGGTCTCGCGCGCTAACGAGCGTACGAGCTCAACGGACTTCTCGCTGGTCAGCAGCTTGTGATGCTCGCCGGCAAGCGTGCCCATGGCGTCGGCACGCGCTGCTGCGCCGTTGGCGGGGGCAATGGTCGCGCCGTCAAACTCGGCAATCTTGAGCAGGTACTCACGAGTCCACAGCTTGCCTTCGAGCTTGCGGAATTTTTTGACGGCCTTATCGACCTTCATGCCTTTGGATGTCTTGCCCGCTGCAGGCTCGGCCTTCTTATCGAGTTTCTTTCCCATACCATATCCTTGATCTCGTGAGCCGAGCGCTTCGGGTGGGCGCGCGGCCAGTTTGCACAGCTACCTGCCTTGTACCCAGTGCGAACAAAACGGAACGCGGCGATGCACACGCAGAATGTGTTATCCTATAGCCCAATGCGTTGACGGAGAGGGTTTTGCCCGCCGCGTCGCCGGCAAGAGAGGGAAGGTCATGGGCTGCGAGCCTTCCTGCGGTGACAAGGGCCAAGCGTTCACTCCCGAGCAGCGACCTCAACGGGCACGCGGCCAGCGGCGGCGAAGCCCCAGTAGGGAAGCCGTGAGCCTCGCGACAAGGGGCACAGAGTGGGCGCGGCGGGCCAGACATCCGCCGGGTCAAACAAGGTGGTACCGCGGAATTCAACCGTCCTTGGGCAATGCACATGCCCGAGGGCGGTTTTTTTGTTACCGAACCGGGCCGCACATCCGCAGCTCCGGGTGGCTCCAGCCGCCGCGGCAAGTGGATGCGCGAGAGACGAAAGGGAAGACATGAGTCTGATTGATGATCTGGTCAAACTCGAGGAAGAGGCCAAGGAGCTCGTCGCAGGCGCCGATGACGCCGCCAAGCTCGAGGCTGCGCGTGTTGAGCTGCTCGGTCGCAAGGGTCGTATCACCGGCTTGATGCGCATGATGGGCAAGCTCGCCCCCGAGGATCGTCCCGTGATGGGCAAGCGCGCCAACGAGATGCGCCAGCTGATCGAGGGCATGCTCGACGAGCGAAACACCGAGATGAAGGCCGCCGCCCTCAAGCGCGCACTCGAGCACGACGCCGTCGACATCACGCTGCCGGGCATCCGTCCGCAGATCGGCCACCAGCACCTGATCAAGCAAATCATCGAGGAGGCCGAGGACATCTTCTGCGGCATCGGCTACACCGTCGAGTCCGGCCCCATGGTCGACACCTCTTACTACAACTTCACCGCGCTCAACGCTCCCATGGATCACCCGAGCCGCTCGGCCCGCGATACCTTCTACGTGGTCGACAACAACCCCGGCAGCGTCGCGCACCCCGAGGCTCACGCCCACGGCGAGTCCGACGTGCTGCTGCGCACCCAGACTTCGGGCGTGCAGATCCACACTATGGAGTCGCAGAAGCCGCCCATCTACATGATCTGCCCGGGCACCGTCTACCGTCCCGACACGGCCGATGCCTGCCACCTGCCGCAGTTCAACCAGATCGAGGGCCTGGTCGTCGACGAGGGCATCACCTTCGGCGACCTGAAGGGCACGCTCGACTACTTTGTTAAGTGCATGTTTGGCGAGGACCGCAAGACGCGCTACCGCCCGCACTTCTTCCCCTTCACCGAGCCTTCCTGCGAGGTGGACGTGAGCTGCCACGTGTGCGGCGGTAAGGGCTGCAACTTCTGCAAGCACAGCGGCTGGATCGAGATCCTGGGCTGCGGCATGGTCGACCCCAACGTCCTCATCAACTGCGGCATCGACCCCGAGAAGTACACCGGCTTCGCCTTTGGCATTGGCGCCGAGCGCGTCGCGGCCCTGCGCTACGACCTGCCCGACCTCAGAACGCTCATGACAGGCGATATGCGCTTCTTAAATCAGTTCTAGGCCCGGCGGCTTTCCCAAGCACCGCACCTTGCCTTTCAATCGTCGGTTGCGTACCTAAGTACGCGGCCCTCCTCTTTCAAGGCAATCTGCGGCACTTGGACAACCCTCGCTTTGTAAGGAATGTTCACAAAGTTGAAGTTTCCACCTGCATCTCTTCGCAGGCTTTCAGTATGAAAGGAGAGCTAGATGCGTGTTTCTTACGACTGGCTCAAGACCATGATCGATATTCCGGAGGATCCCAAGACTCTTTCGGACGAATATATCCGTACCGGCACCGAGGTCGAGGCGATTGACACCGTGGGAGAATCCTTCGACCACGTGGTGACCTCCAAGGTGCTCACCAAGACCCCGCACCCCGATAGCGACCATATGTATGTGTGCTCGGTCGACGTGGGTGACAAGAACCTCGACGCTGACGGCAATCCCGCTCCGCTGCAGATCGTCTGCGGCGCGCAGAACTTCGAGGCCGGCGACCACATCGTCACGGCCATGATCGGCGCAGTTCTGCCCGGCGACGTCAAGATCAAGAAGAGCAAGCTTCGCGGCGTCGTGTCCATGGGCATGAACTGCTCCGCACGCGAGCTCGGCCTGGGCGGCGACCACTCCGGCATTATGATCCTGCCCGAGGATACGCCCTGCGGCATGCCGTTTGCCGAGTATGTGGGCTCGAGCGATACCGTGCTCGACTGCGAGATCACGCCCAACCGCCCCGACTGCCTGTCCATGATCGGCATGGCCCGCGAGACCGGCGCCATTTTCGATCGCGATTTCCACGTTGAGCTGCCCGCCATCAAGGCGGAGACTGGCCGCGCGACCGACGACGAGCTTTCCGTCGAGATTGCCGACGAGGGCCTGTGCGACCGCTATGTCGCCCGCATCGTGCGCAACGTGAAGGTCGGCCCGTCGCCCGACTGGATGGTCAAGCGCCTTAACGCCCTGGGCGTGCGTCCGCACAACAACATCGTCGACATCACCAACTACGTGATGATGCTCACCGGTCAGCCGCTGCACGCCTTTGACCTGGACACCTTTGCCGAGCGCGATGGCCACCGTCGCGTGGTGGTTCGCGCCGCCCAGCAGGATGAGAAATTCACGACGCTCGATGGCGAAGAGCGCGTGCTCGACGCCGGCATGGGCCTTATCACCGACGGCGAGCGCCCCGTGGCGTTGGCCGGCGTTATGGGCGGCATGGATTCCGAGATCGAGGACGACACCGTCGACGTGATGGTCGAGAGCGCCTGCTTCAACGCCGGTCGCACCTCGCACACCAGCCGCGATCTGTCGCTGATCTCCGACGCCTCCATTCGCTTTGAGCGCCAGGTCGACGAGACCGGCTGCGTGGACGTCGCCAATGTGACGTGCGCGCTTATCGAGGAGATCGCCGGCGGCGAGGTCGCCCCCGGCTATGTGGACGTGTTCCCCGCGCCCAAGACCATCGACAGCATTAGGCTGCGCCTGGCCCGCGTGCATGCCATCTGCGGTGCCGACATCGAGCCCGACTTTATCGAGCGTTCGCTCACCCGTCTGGGCTGCACCGTCGAGCGCGACGGCGAGGACTTCATGGTCACGCCGCCGAGCTTCCGTCCCGACCTGCCGCGTGAGATCGACCTGATCGAGGAGGTCCTGCGCCTGTGGGGCATGGGCCGCGTGACGGCGACCATCCCGGCTGCCAAGAACCACATCGGCGGCCTGACCCGCGAGCAGAAGCTCACCCGCAAGGTCGGCGAGATCCTGCGCGCCTGTGGCCTCAACGAGACCACGACCTTTGGCTTTGCCGCCCCGGGCGACCTGGAGAAGATCGGTATGTCCACCGAGGGCCGCGGCTGCCCCGTGGTTCTCATGAACCCGCTGGTGGCCGAGCAGACCGAGATGCGCCGCTCGCTGCTGCCGGGTCTGCTGCAGTCTGTGGCCTACAACGAGGCCCACGGCACGCCTAACGTGCATCTGTACGAGGTCGGCAGCCTGTTCCACGGTCGCGAGAACGCCAGCCTGCCCAAGGAGACCAAGTCCGTGGCGGGTGTGCTCTCGGGCCAGTGGAGCGAGCAGTCCTGGAACATGAAGTACCGCAAGCTGCGCTTCTTCTTTGGCAAGGGCATTGTCGAGGAGCTGCTCGCCCAGCTGCGCATCGAGAAGGTTCGCTTCCGTCCCGTCGAGGGCGAGGGCTACGCTTTCTTGCAGCCGGGTCGTGCGGCCGAGGTTCTGTCCGGCGGAACCGTGCTGGGCTGGGTCGGCGAGATTCACCCCGAGGCGCGCGAGGCGATGGGCATCGATGAGGTCGTCGTTGCCTTTGAGCTCGATTTGGACAAGCTGATCAAGGGCGCCCGCAACCAGGAGAACTATCGCGAGTTCTCGCAGTACCCGGCTGTTGAGCATGACCTTGCCATTGTGGTCGACAACACTGTGACCTGCGAGGATCTTGAGCGTCGCATTACCAGTGCCGGCGGCAAGCTGCTCGAGGGCGTGCGCCTGTTCGATGTCTACCGCGATCCGGTCCGCATCGGTGCGGGCAAGAAGTCCATGGCCTTTGCGCTTACGTATCGCTCCGACGACCACACGCTTACCAGCGAAGAGGTCGAGAAGGCGCACCAGAAGATCGTCACCAAGGTGTGCAAGGGCGTAAACGGCGAGGTCCGCGGCTAGGGCTTGCGATGGGGGGCGTAGGGCCTGATGGCGGTTGCTGCGGAGCTCTGCGCGACCGCGGTGTTCGGAATAAGGCATCGCTGACCCTGCATATATGACACGCGCATTACAAAACGGCGTGCTGCTTTTGTGGCGGCGCGCCGTTTTGCTATCATAGCCTGCGGCGTGTTACGAATCATCTAGCTCGTAACACTGATGAAATGTTTCAGGCGGCGCTGCAATCCCATGCGCCGGCAACCGGGAGGCGTATATGCACATTCCAGACAACTACCTGTCCCCGCAGACCGATGCCGTCATGGCGGTGGCGATGGTTCCCGTTTGGGTTCACTGCATTAAGAAGGTGCGCGCCACGCTCGATCGCGAGCACATGGCCTTTCTGGGTATTTGCGCCGCATTCTCCTTCTTGCTCATGATGTTCAACGTGCCGCTGCCTGGCGGCACCACTGGTCACGCCGTCGGCGGCGCACTCATCGCACTGCTGCTGGGCCCCGAGGCCGCGGCTATCGCTGTCTCGGTCGCGCTGGCGCTGCAGGCGCTGCTGTTTGGCGACGGCGGCGTTTTGTCGTTTGGCGCCAACTGCTTTAACATGGCCTTTGTGCTGCCGTTTACCGCTGCTATCGTGTTCCGTGCGCTCAACAGCCGTCTGCACGACAAGAGCTGGGGCACCTCGGTTTCGGCCATCGTGAGCGGCTGGGTCGGCCTGTGCCTGGCGGCCCTGTGCGCGGCAATCGAGTTTGGTATTCAGCCGATGCTCTTCACCAACGCTTCGGGCGCTCCGCTGTACTGCCCCTTCCCGCTGTCCGTGGCTATTCCTGCCATGTTGATCCCGCATATGCTGGTTGCCGGCGTGGTCGAGGGCGTGGCGACGGCCGCCATCTATGGTTTCATTAAGAAGACGGCGCCGAGCGTTATCGTCGGGCCCGAGGCCGTCGATGGCCAGCTTGCTGCCGAGAGCGCTGCCGCTAAGAAGACCTCGCTGGTCCCCACGCTCATCCTGGTCGCCGTGCTTGTTGTGGCCACGCCGCTGGGCCTGCTGGCCACGGGTGACGCATGGGGCGAGTGGGACGCCGAGGGCGCCGCGACTGCCGTTCAGGAGGCTGGCGACGACAGCCTGCAGGCTTCGGTCGGCCTCGATACCCCGACCTTTGCCGATGCCCTGCCCACGGTCGATTATCTGCAGGCCTATTCCGAGGAGCAGGGCCTTGGCTTTGCCGGCCAGGCTGCGATGTATATTCTTTCGGGCGTGATTGGCGTGGCGGTGCTCACCATCACATTCCGCCTGGTCTCGCTGACGGTCAAGGAAAGCGGTGCTCATGGCAATAGCCGAGCTGCCTAGTTGGCTTGCGGCCGAGGAGCGTTACGAGCCCGCGGGGGCTCGGCATCGTGTGATGCAAAAGAATGTCCTGCACCTGGCGAGCCTGCTTGAGCGGGTTCGCCTGGGTGGAGGCGCGCACGAGGGCGGGTCGATGGTCGACCGCGCCCTTTCTTGCGTTTCGGCTCCGGTGCGCCTGGTGGGGATGTTCGTTTGCGTCCTGTGCGTGTGTCTGACGCAGAGCCCGCTGTACCTCATGTTGATGGCGGCCATCGCGCTGGTGCTCGTTGCCGTGCGCCCCGTACGCGGGCTGCGGGCAACCTTTGTACCGGCGCTCGGCGCCACGGGGCTTGCGGTGGTTTTGGCACTGCCTGCCCTGCTGCTGGGCGCGTCTGCCACGGGCGCCATGCTCAAGATCGCGCTCAAGACCTTCATTAATGTGTCGCTGGTGCTGGGCGTTTCATGGACGCTTACCTGGAGCCGCATGTCGGCGGCGCTCAAGATGCTGCATCTACCCGACGAAGTTATCTTTACGTTTGATATGGCGCTCAAACACATCGAGGTGCTGGGACGCACGGCGCACGATCTGTGCGAATCGGTCATGCTGCGCAGCGTGGGTCGTGCGCCTGCGGGTTTTTCGCGCACCGACTCGCTGGCGGGTATCATGGGCATGACGTTTATCAAGGCGATGGAATGCAGCCACGCGATGGACGAGGCTATGCTTTGCCGCGGCTTTGCCGGTGCGTATCCGGCGCCCGCGCGCGCCGGGTTTGGCTGGCGCGATGCGGTCTATGCGGCCGGCGTGGCACTGCTGGCAGTGTTGTGCGCCGTGCTGTAGGCGCTGCTGGTTCTTGCTGGGGATGCAAATAGGGAAGGGCGACGTTTTGACGATCGATATGAATAGTGCGGCGGGCACGAACGGTGCGGGCGGCGAGGCCGCGCCGCTCATCGAGCTGCGCAACGTGGTGTTCTCATATACGGGGCATACGGTGGTCGACGGCGTTTCGCTGCAGGTCGATCGTGGTGAACTCGTTGCCCTGCTTGGTCCTAACGGTTGTGGCAAGACGACGATCATGCGCCTTATTAACGGCCTTGAGCTCACGGACGCGGGTGCGTACCTGTTCGATGGGCGCGTGGTCGATGCGGCATATCTCAAGGATTCCGCAGCCGCTCAGCGTTTTCATCAGCGCGTGGGCTTTGTGTTCCAGAATGCCGACGCCCAGCTGTTCTGTGCCACGGTGGGCGAGGAAGTTGCTTTTGGTCCCGCGCAGATGGGGCTGCCGACAGACGAGCTCGAGCGCCGCGTCCGCGATGCCATGGAGCTGTTCCAGGTTGCCGATCTGGTCGATGCCTCGCCCTATCAGCTTTCGGGCGGGCAAAAGAAGCGCGTTGCGCTGGCGGCAGTCGTATCGATGAACCCCGATATCCTAGTGCTCGATGAGCCCACCAACGGGCTCGATGAGGACTCGTGCGACATCGTAGTCAACTTTTTGCTGGCCTACGTTGCTGCCGGTAAGACGGTTTTGATGAGTACGCACCATCAAGATTTGGTGCGCCGCTTGGGGGCCCGTGCCATCTATATCGATCGATATCACCATGTGGTCGAGGCGCCTTCGCCGTCGTATGGAACCGAGAGCGGTGCTGCGGAATAGTTGCTGCGTAGAGGATGCGTAGCCGCCCGCGCGGCTTTGCCGTGATGGTATAGTTATCCAGGTTTTTTATGGGGGTGGCTATGCCAAGCTGGAACATTCATATCGCTCAAACGGAGCGCTTGCTGACACGTGCTAGCGTGCTTGCCGATAGCGTGCGCGACCGCAATGCCTTTTTGTTTGGCTGCGTGGTTCCGGACATCTTTGTGGGCTACATGGTTCCCGGCATTGCCGATCCCATCCCGTACCGCATCACGCACTTTGCTAAGCCCGAGCCTATCCCCAAACCACGCGAGCACGAGTTCTGGGATACCTATGTGACGCCGCTGCTTAAAAGTTCGCCCACCGGTGCGCCAGCCGCGGCGACCTCGATTGTCGAGGAGCGCGAGCGACTGAACCGCGTGCACTATCCTCAGCGCTACAGGGATGCCGAGCCGGTTGTCGGTCCCGGCGCCTGTGAGTTCTCGCTTGCGTCCGAAGATGTGGCGCAGTCGCTGCTCGATTTAACGCTGGGCGTCTGGTCGCATCTGGTGGCCGATGCCGTATGGAATACACGCGTGAATCAGTATCTGGAGGCGCACGGCGGCAAGCCGTGTGAGGAGTTCCGCATTAAAAAGCAAGGCGACTTTGACTGGTTTGGCAAGACACTCGGCATTGTTTCGATTCCGCGCGCGACCGATCGCCTGTATACTGCGGCGACGCGTTTTGGGCAGTATCCCATCCATAAGGAGCATGTGCTCAAGACCATCGGCGTTATGCACGAGATTGTGCGCGAAAACCCCGGCGAGCCCGATCATCCGCCATACCGCCTGCTAACTGAGGAGTTTTTCGATGCAACGTTTACCGAGGTCAGCGAGCTGACCGAGGTGGGCTTTGCCGCTCGAATTGCATCACCCGGTGTGCCCGCGTTGCCCCTGATCGCTAGCTGCTAGCTGGCCGGCTTGACAGTGAATAGCTCAACCCAATCGACAAATAGCTCTTGCCGCAGGGTATCTTCGGCAGTACGCTCCTGTTTGGTCTTTGGGGTGTAGGGAAGCCCAGCCTTTTTATGGATGAGCTCGGTTATGTGGTCGAAGCTTTTCTTATCCTTAATCTGGTCATAGGTGATTTGGATGACGTCGTAGCCCATGCTCGTGAGTGCGGTGGCGCGTTCGGCATCGGAGAGGCTCGCGGCTTCGCTGTCGTGGGCTGAGCGGCCTTGACATTCCAGAATGACGCCCATGCTGTCGGTGGCGCTTTCGATGAGGATATCGGCGTAACAGCAGGTTTTGTTATACAGCGAACGTGCAGCTTCGCTGAGCGGGATGCGCGCGTTATTGGTGATGTCGATGCCCAAGCCGCCCTCGTCGCGGGGGAGCGAGATGAGTATGGACGTCTGGACTTCGAAGGGCGAGGCGGTCTGCCCCGTCATGTGCTCGGCCGCCCAACGCAGTTGTTTGACGCCGCGCAGGCCTGCGGCTTGCTTGGCGAACGCGGCGATATCCGTTGCGGTAAGAAGCGGCGTGCGCTTCCACAAGTTGGTGTCATTGCCCTTGGTGTCGTTAACTAGCTCCCAGCCGCAGTTGGGCGGAATGAGCTTAAGCGAAATAGCTTCATCGAGTTGTTGTCGCGTTCGCTCGCAGGGCTTAAACACTGCAAAGGAGCCGCACATCTCGTAGCAAGCCATGAGTAACTGGCTGCGTGAGACCTGCGTGGCAAGGCTGAGCAGCGTGAACTCCGGTGAAGTGACATCAAACCCATGCTCAGTCTGCCTAAACGACCCAGGAGGCGGCTCTTGGGTCAGGAGGTGCGATTTAAACAGGCTTCGCGACCCGGATTGTGCCCGAGTGAATACAAGCCTGTGAAGCGGTGTGTGAAGCAGTTCTTTTACAACTGCATGACTTCCGAGGCCGCAACATCTGCGATCCATATTGCCAAGGCTAATGGCGGGGTAAAGGCCTAATACCTGCGGCGGGATACGGTGATAGTAAAAAGCGGATTGACCGCATAGCGTCAGGTCCATGATATCCTCCTGGTCGAAATGTGCTTTTGGACCGTGCGATGCCAGCGTCAATTCGGAAGTATGCGGCAAAATCTGAACCCTGTGAGCAGACCTGGCTTTTGAGGCTAGTTTATCAGGCATTTTGTTGCGAAAAAACGGGGTGTGCTCGGAGGTCTCAGAATTTGCCGCATACTTCCGAAAACCAGGTCGATCCGGCTTTTGCTAAAACGATTTAGCAGCGTCGGTTAAGGTGTGGGTTTGCCGCTGGGCGAACACTTTTAGCGCTTGGGACTTTATTTATTGGGCCTCGAAAGGTGGATTTCGCCCTTTTAGTAAAGAAATGAGTGCATGTTTTGCCGTGCGCCGGCATTGACACAGAAAAAGGGCCCGGAAGGCGAAGCCTTCCGGGCCCTTTGCAATGCAAACATGCTTGCAAGTACGACTTAACGCACCTGAGCGACGTAAGCGACGTTGGTCGAGGAGACCTTGTCCTCGAGCTGGACGCTCATGCGGGGATCGCCGGCGGTAGCGACGGTCAAATCGCCAGCCTCGACGTAGCCGAGCTCCTTAGCGGTCTCGATCGCCTTGACGATCGTGCCGTTGACGGTGCCCTGGGTAATCTCGGCCTGATGCGGGATAACGCCCCAGTACATAATCATCTGCTGGACGGCCCACTCGTGGCGGGAGAACGCGCAGATCGGCATGTTGGGACGGAAGTGCGAGATCAGGCGAGCAGTACGACCGGTGGTCGTCGGCACGGTGATGCACTTGGCGCCAACGGTGGTGGCCATGTTCACAGCGGACATACCCACAACGTTGTTGACAACGCGGGTGCCGTGAGCATCGGCCGGAACCTCGAGCGGAGCGTGGGCCGGGAGGTACTTCTCGGTCTCGAGAGCAATGCTGGCCTGCATCTTGACGGCCTCGACCGGGTACTTACCGGCAGCGGACTCGCCAGAGAGCATGACGGCGTCGGTGCCGTCGTAGATGGCGTTAGCAACGTCGGCAACCTCGGCGCGCGTCGGGCGCGGGTTCTGCTGCATGGAGTCGAGCATCTGCGTAGCGGTGATGACGGGCTTGTAGGCCGCGTTGCACTTGGCGATGATCTCCTTCTGGATGTGGGGAACGAGCTCGGGCTTGATCTCGATGCCCAGGTCGCCACGGGCGACCATGATGCCGTCGGAAGCCTCGAGGATCTCGTCAAAGTTCTCGACGCCCAGGGCGCACTCGATCTTCGGGAAGATCGTCACGTGCTCGCCGCCGTTCTCGCGGCAAAGCTTGCGGATGCCACGGACGGACTCGCCGTCACGGATGAAGGAAGCGGCGATGTAGTCGATGTTCTCGGTCAGGCCAAAGAGGATGTCCTGACGATCGCGCTCGGTGATGGCGGGCAGCGAGATGTTGACGTTGGGCATGTTGACGCCCTTGCGCTCGCCGATCAGGCCGTCATTCTTGACGACGCAGGTCATGTCCTGGCCGTCGACGGACTCGACCTCGAGGGCAACCAGGCCGTCATCGATCAGGATGAGGGAGCCCTTCTCGACCTCGGAAGGCAGAGCCAGGTAGTCGAGGGAGATGTGCTCAGCGGTGCCATGGAAATCCTCGGACGTGGGCTGAGCGGTGACGACGATCTTATCGCCGGTCTTGACGGCAACCTTCTTGCCGTCGACCAGAAGGCCGGTGCGGACCTCGGGGCCCTTGGTGTCGAGCAGGATGCCGACAGGCAGACCGAGCTCCTTGGAAATACGGCGGACGCGCTCGATGCGACCGTGGTGCTCGTCGTAGGAGCCGTGCGAGAAGTTAAAACGGGCGACGTTCATGCCCGCCTTGATCATCTCGCGGATGGTCTCGTCGCTATCGCAGGCGGGACCCATGGTGCATACAATCTTAGTGCGCTTGTACATTCAGACCTCCATCTGACATCGTCTTGCGCTGATAGATAAACCATAAGAAATAAAACCGAGATGATTATAACGAAATGCCGACCGAATACCCCAAAAAATCGACCGTATGCCGAAATGGAAGTTCATTTTTTGCGGGAAAAACGGTATATGAAAAATCTTTACCAACCACTCCAACCGCTGCTATCTGGGAGATATGTCAGTTTGGCGATGTGCCGAAGAAAAAACGTTTTACCAATGTTGAGCATCACACGGTCTGCACCGTTGCGTGCGGACCATATTTCCAAACCGATTGTTTTGGCTAGACGCGCCGCTTTGGGGTACCATAGCTCCACTATCAACTGCCGCTCAGCACGGCAGCCTTGATGAGCCCTTGCCCTTCTCCTGGGAATTATGATCGGGCATCAATCTGCTGAGTGGCCCGAATCCCAGGAGGGGACTCTATATGCAAAAGGAATACCTGTCCGCCGCGGCGGAGGTGCTCAGCGACCAAGGTGTCGATGAGAACCTCGGCCTGAGCAGCGACGAGGCGTCATCGCGCCTCGCCAAGACAGGCCCTAACAAGCTCGAGGAAGCCGAGAAGACGCCGCTGTGGAAGCGTTTCTTTGAGCAGATGGCCGACCCCATGGTCATCATGCTGATCGTTGCCGCCGTTATCAGCGCGCTCACGGGCATGGTCAAGGGCGAGCCCGACTTTGCCGACGTCGCCATTATCATGTTCGTCGTTATCATCAACTCGGTGCTGGGCGTGGTCCAGGAAGCCAAGAGCGAGGAGGCCCTCGAGGCCCTGCAGGAGATGAGCGCGGCGCAGTCCAAGGTGCTGCGCGACGGCAAACTCGTGCACCTGCCGAGCGCCGAGCTCGTGCCCGGCGACGTGATCATGCTCGAGGCGGGCGACTCCGTTCCGGCCGACTGCCGCGTGCTCGAGAGCGCCACGATGAAGATCGAAGAGGCCGCGCTCACCGGCGAGTCCGTGCCCGTCGAGAAGCATGCCAACGTGATCGAGCTCGCCGCCGGCACCGACGACGTGCCGCTCGGCGACCGTAAGAACATGTGCTATATGGGCTCCACCGTCGTGTACGGCCGTGGTCGCGCCGTCGTGGTCGGCACCGGCATGAACACCGAGATGGGCAAGATCGCCGGCGCCCTGGCCGAGGCCAAGGAAGAGCTCACGCCGCTGCAGGTGAAGCTCGCCGAGCTCAGCCGCATCCTCACCATCATGGTGATCGTCATCTGCGTCGTCATCTTTGGCGTTGACATCCTCCGCCACGGCGTGGGCAACGTCCTTACCGATCCGACTGCCCTGCTCGACACCTTTATGGTTGCCGTCTCGCTCGCCGTCGCCGCCATCCCCGAGGGCCTTGTTGCCGTTGTGACCATCGTCCTTTCGCTTGGCGTGACCAAGATGGCCAAGCGCCAGGCGATTATCCGCAAGCTCTCTGCTGTCGAGACCCTTGGCTGCACACAGACCATCTGCTCCGACAAGACCGGTACCCTTACCCAGAACAAGATGACCGTCGTCAAGCACGAGCTCGCTGCGCCCAAGGAGAAGTTCCTGGCCGGCATGGCGCTGTGCTCCGATGCTCAGTGGGACGAGGAGCTGGGCGAGGCCGTGGGCGAGCCGACCGAGTGCGCGCTCGTCAACGACGCCGGCAAGGCTGGCCTCACCGGCCTGACTGCCGAGCATCCGCGCGTGGGCGAGGCCCCGTTCGACTCGGGCCGCAAGATGATGTCCGTGATCGTCGAGACCTTGGATGGCGAGTACGAGCAGTACACCAAGGGCGCGCCCGACGTGGTGATCGGCCTGTGCACCCATATCTACGAGGGCGAAAAGGTCGTCCCGCTGACCGAGGAGCGTCGCGCCGAGCTCGTGGCCGCCAACAAGGCCATGGCCGACGAGGCTCTGCGCGTGCTGGCGCTGGCAAGCCGCACCTACACCGAGGTCCCGAGCGACTGCAGCCCCGCTGCGCTCGAGCACGACTTGGTCTTCTGCGGCCTGTCCGGCATGATCGACCCGGTCCGCCCCGAGGTCGCCGAAGCCATCCGCGAGGCCCACGACGCCGGTATCCGCACCGTCATGATCACGGGCGACCACATCGACACCGCCGTGGCCATCGCCAAGCAGCTGGGCATCGTCACCGATCGCAGCCATGCCATCACCGGTGCCGACCTCGATCGCATGAGCGACGAGGAGCTCGACGCGCACATCGAGGACTACGGCGTGTACGCCCGCGTCCAGCCCGAGCACAAGACCCGCATCGTCGAGGCCTGGAAGTCGCGTGACCAGATCGTGGCCATGACGGGCGATGGCGTCAACGACGCCCCGTCCATCAAGCGCGCCGACATCGGCGTGGGCATGGGCATCACCGGTACCGATGTCACCAAGAACGTCGCCGACATGGTGCTTGCCGACGACAATTTCGCCACCATCATCGGTGCCTGCGAAGAGGGCCGTCGCATCTACGACAACATCCGCAAGGTCATCCAGTTCCTGCTTTCGGCCAACCTTGCCGAGGTCTTCTCGGTGTTTATCGCCACGCTCATCGGCTTTACCATCTTCCAGCCGGTGCAGCTGCTGTGGGTGAACCTGGTTACCGACTGCTTCCCTGCGCTCGCGTTGGGCATGGAGGATGCCGAGGGCGACATCATGAAGCGCAAGCCGCGCAACGCCAAGGACGGCGTCTTTGCTGGCAACATGGGTCTGGACTGCGTGGTCCAGGGCTTAATCATCACCGTGCTGGTGCTGGCGAGCTTCTTTGTGGGCGTGTACTTTGACATGGGCTACATCCACATCGCCGATATGATCGCCGGCAATGCCGACGAGGAAGGCGTGATGATGGCGTTCATCACGCTCAACATGGTCGAGATTTTCCACTGCTTCAATATGCGCAGCCGTCGTGCGTCGCTGTTCACCATGAAGAAGCAGAACAAGTGGCTGTGGGCTTCCGCCGCGCTGGCACTGGTGCTGACGGTGATCGTGACCGTGCAGCCGACGCTTGCCGAGATGTTCTTTGGCCCCGTGACGCTTGAGCTCAAGGGCGTTCTTGCCGCGCTGGGCCTTGCCTTCCTGATCATCCCGCTGATGGAGATCTACAAGGCGATCATGCGCGCGGTCGAGAAGGAGTAAGTTAACCTGTCCGGGCCCGCCCCTGCGTGTTTTCTTCTTCGCTGGTCCTCGCGCTTCGCGCTGCGGGATCGCTCAGAAGAAACCCCTCCCGGCGTCGGGCCTTCGGATAACCTCTCGGGACCATGAGCTGAGGGAAAGTGTGTGAGCCGGTCGAGCGTTTGCTCGACCGACTCTTTTTTGTGGGAAAATACCTGCTCAGTTGTGATTTATGGTGCTGGGAGGCGCTTGTGGGCAAGGCTAGGGCTAAGGCGAAGAAAAAGACGACGGGGGCGCGGGCTAAGCGCGATCGTCGTCGGAAGCTCGCGACCGAGGCTCCCGCACCTGCTGAGGAGCTGCTGGCAAGCGTGCCGGGACTCGACGCGCTGCAGGACGTTCCGGCGTTCGATGACCTGCCGGTCGATGAAGCTCAGCAGGCTGCCTTTGATGATTTCTGCGCACATGCTGAGGAACCCGAGCAGATGCAGCTTGGCACCGTGGTGCGCTTGGATCGCGGGTTTCCACTGGTGGCGACTGCCGATGACACGTTTCGTGCCGAGCATGCCGTGGGGTTTGCCAAGTCACGCGGCGAGGACGAGGTCCTGCTGCCTGCCGTGGGAGATCGTGTGGCGGTGCGCCGCGCTCCCGGGCACGATATGGGCGTGATTGAGTGCGTGCTGCCGCGCCGTACGAGCTTTGAGCGTTGGCGCGGCCGTGCCCGCGGAGAGCGCCAGGTGCTCTGCTCCAACGTGGATAGCGTGCTAATCGTGCAGGCGCTCGGTGCCGGCGAGGTGCTGCTCGACCGCGTGGCGCGCTCGCTGGTGTTGGCGCTCGACTGCGATGCCGAACCGGTGGTGGTACTCACCAAAGCTGACCGCTGCGATGCCGGGGAGCTCGAGCGCGATCTAGACCGCGTGCGCCGCCTGGTGGGTCCGGACGTGCGCGTGATCGTGACGTCCTCTGCCGAGGGCCGCGGCCTGGACGAGGTCCGTGCCTGCGTGCCTGCCGGGAGCTGCGCCATGATTCTGGGCGAGTCGGGTGCCGGCAAGTCGACGCTGCTCAATGCGCTGCTGGGCCACGATACGTTGGCGACCGGCGGTGTGCGCGAACGCGACGACCAGGGCCGTCACACTACCGTCGCGCGCGTGATGGTAGCGCTGCCGGGCGACGCCGGCGTGATCGCCGATGCCCCGGGCCTGCGCAGCTTACCGCTCGTGGGTCACGAGCGGGGTCTGGCGCGCGCCTTCCCCGAGATTGTCGAGGCATCGCGCGCGTGCCGGTTTGGCGATTGCACGCATACCCATGAGCCGGGTTGCGCCGTTCGCGAGGCCGAGGACGCCGGGCAGATCGACAGTCTGCGTTTGGAAACGTTCCAAAACCTGGCGTCATCCATGCGCGTGAGTGCTCAAATGCTCGATCCCGATGTCCATCTGTAATTGATTTTTCCTATGACTGCCGTCTCCCAACTGTTCGGGAGACGGCTTTTTTGCTGTGGAAAAGCCTCGAAACATGCAGTTTGCTGACGTGCTGACCAAAACCTTGCCACGAGCTTGACGGGCTGGTCAGTTTTTGGTCAGCGATTGGTTTGACATCGAAAACCAAGATCGCGATTGCGCCGCTTTGCACTCTGACCGCCCAGACAATGGTGGTACGGGCATTCGCCCGGCACTGCCATGAGAGGAGCGGCCGTGAACAAGAGCAAGCGCATCGCCATCAGTCTGGTCGCGGGCGTGCTCGCTGCTCTGCTCTGCATGGTTTACGGCTCGTCGATCCGCTCGCAAGCCGAACAGGTCCAGGCTGAGACCTTGGCCAAGTACGGTGGCGATCGCGTCGAGGTATGCGTCGCGGCGCGCGATATCGATGTGGGCGAGACCCTCGATGAGACCAATGTCATAACCCAGGAATGGCTGACGAGCCTGCTGCCGCGTGACGCGGCGACCGAGCTGCGCCAGGTGCGCGGCGACGTGACGACTTCGCGTATTCCCAAAAACGCCGTGATCTGCAATGTCTACACCAAGGCCGAGAATCACAAGCTCGAGGTGCCTAAGGGCAAGGTTGCCGTTTCGGTGGCGGTCGATGCCGAGCACTCGGTCGGCGGTGCTACGGGCGTGGGCAGCTACGTGGATGTGTATGTGCAAAAAGACGGCGTAACCGATCGGCTGTGCGGCGCGCACGTGATCGATACCAGTGAGGATTCCGGTGCCACGCGCGAGGGCAAGATCGAATGGGTGACGCTGGCGGCTGACCCCGAAGACGTCAAGGAACTGTTGGGTGCCTCGGGCAAGGGAACGGTCAGCTTGACGATTCCCGCCACGGCGCGCGGTAAAAAGAGCGGAGGCGACGAGTGATGAAGGCGATCTGGCTTGCGTGCTGCGCGTGCGGCGATTACGGGCTGTTGCAGCGGGAAGTCGAGGGTCGTGATGCGGGCGCACAGGTGCTTCGCGTGGGTGATCTGGACGGGCTGGTTTCCATGGCGCGGGCGTTTCCGTCGCGCCGCGGGGCTGCCATCATCGCGGCGTCTCTGTTTGATGCCGAAGATGTGCGCAAGACTGTTGCGCGCCTGACGGCCGAAGGCCGCGTGAGTCGCGTGGTCGTGTTGATAGAAGCGCTCGATCCGTCGGATATCGAGGGGTTGTTTCGCGCGGGGGCGACCGAGGTCATCGCTGCGCACAGTATATGCGGCAACGGGCGCGCGGGCGAGGGAGCGGTTGATTCCGATCGGCGCATGACGATTGAGCCCGATGCTTTTGTTGATAGGGAACCCGGGGCGCCTCGCGCTACAAGAGGCCCGCGTGTTGATGATTATGGAAAAGCGGAAGCCGAGCATGGTCGGCGCCCCCGGAACCCCCTTGTATGCGATGACGCTGGAGGGCCGGCGCAGCATGCTGGCGACTCCCCGGCTGTAGATATGGGATACGTGCACGGCGTGCATCTGGTGGATGAGCTCGACGAAGTTGAGGGCTTTGCCGGGTGCGGCGAGTTGTCGCTGATGCAGCATGAGCAGATTGCGCAGAACGAGCTTGCTTCGCAGACCGAACAGGCTGACATGCCGGCTTGGACGCAGCGTGTGGTTGCGGCGGGGGAGACGGGGACGCTGTCACCGACGCCCGCCCCGCCGCCTCCGATGCCGCCGGCAGACGCTGCCGCTCCGCCGCATCGAGCTCCGGTCATCTGCGCCATTTCGGGTTCGGGCGGTTGCGGCAAGTCGACGATCGTTGCCACCATGGCACACACATCGTCGCTGTTGGGCTTGCGTGCCGCCGTGCTCGACCTGGACCTGATGTTTGGAAACCTTTACGACTTGTTAGGCGTCGATGCCCCGCGCGATATGGCGACACTTATCGAGCCGTCGGCGGCGGGCGCGCTCACCGAGCCGGATATCGTAGCCGCTTCGATGCGCGTGGCGCCGGGCGTTACGCTCTGGGGTCCCGTTGCGGCTCCCGAGCAAGCCGAGCTCATGGCACGTCCGGTGGAGCTACTGCTTGATGTTCTGTGTCGCGAATCCGACGTGGTCTTTATCGATACCTCGGTCTTTTGGGGCGACGCCGTGGCGGCTGCGGTGGTAACGAGCGACCGTTGCCTGGTCGTTGGCGATGCGGCGGTGTCGTCCGCGACATCGGCGTCGCGCGTCATTGAACTGGCAAGTCGAGTAGGTGTGCCGCGCACGCGCATGAGCGCCGTGTTCAACCGGTTCGGTGCGCGCGGGGCAGACGAGGACGTCGCCATGCGCTTTGAGATTGCCTGTGCGTTGAGCTCCAAGATTCGTATCGCCGATGGCGGGCAGGATCTCGCCGCGCTCATGGCGTTTGGACGCGCTGACGAGGCAGTGGGTCAGACGAGCGCTTTTGCGACCAGCGTGCGCGAGGCCACGCGCAAGATGCTCGTGGAACTGGGGTGCGCCGTCGGCCCTTGGAGCGATATGGTCGCCGACCGTGCAGCGCGCACTGAACGCCCGCGTATTCGCCTTCCCTGGTCGCGCGAGGGTGATCAGCGATGAGCCTGCAAACGAGGATTAAGGCTGCCGGCGCTGCAGCGGCGGCAGCGCCTGTAGATGCGGGGCGTCGCCGCGCGGTGAAACGACGCACCAAGCGCGCCGTGATGGACCGCATGGGTTACGACGAAGTGGCGCGTATCAGCGCCTATATCGACCCGGCACTTGCCCGCTCGGAATTGCGTCCCGCGGTGGAGGCGGCGCTCAATGTTGAGGAGCCGACCGATCTCGCGACGCCCGAGCGCGAGACCATCATCGACGAGATTTTGGATGACGTGGTGGGCTTGGGGCCGTTGCAGCCGCTCATCGAGGACGATACCGTTACCGAGATCATGATCAACGGCTGCCGCTCGGCTTTCTTTGAACGTGGCGGCGTCTTGTACCCCATCGAGCATGCGTTTGAGGATGATGAGCAGATCCGTGTGCTTATCGACCGCATCATCTCGCCACTTGGCCGTCGTATCGACGAGCGCAGCCCCATCGTCAACGCCCGCCTCAAAACGGGCTATCGCGTCAACGCGGTGATCCCGCCTGTGGCGATTGACGGACCGATTCTCACCATCCGAAAGTTCTCGGACCGCATCTGCTCGCTGGACGAGCTTGTGGGGCTGGGGTCGCTGCCGCTTTGGTATGCGCAGCTGCTGTCGTGCGCGGTGTCGCTGCGACAGGACCTGGCGGTTGCGGGAGGCACGGGATCTGGTAAGACCACCCTGCTCAACGCGTTGTCATGCGAGATTTCCACCGGCGAGCGCATCGTGACGATCGAGGACTCTGCCGAGCTCAAGTTTGCGCATCATCCGCACGTGGTGCGCCTAGAGGCGCGCGAGGCTTCAATTGAGGGCGAGGGCGCGGTGACGATCCGCGACCTGGTAACTAATGCCCTGCGCATGCGCCCCGACCGCATCGTGGTGGGCGAGGTGCGCGGTGCTGAGTGCTGCGACATGCTGCAGGCCATGAACACGGGCCACGACGGGTCGCTCACCACACTTCATGCGGGTTCAGAACAGGAGACCGTGGTGCGTCTGACGTTGCTTGCACGTTATGGCATCGATCTGCCGAGCGAGCTCATCGAGGAGCAGATTGCCATGGCGCTCGACGGCATCGTGATGTCCGAGCGCCACGCCGATGGCAGGCGTTTCGTCTCCTCGTATTCGGGGGTGCGCCGCGCCGCGTCGGGCGGCGTAGAGCTCGAGCGCTATGTGACTTTCGATGCCGCCGAGCGCACCTGGACGCTTGACCGCGAGCCGCCGTTTATTGCAGAAGGCCTGCGGTCGGGGACGCTCACACAAGAGGAGGTGGACGAATGGAGGTCGCTGTGCCCCTCGTCGTAGGGGGTTTGGCAGGGTTTTCTGTTGCGACGGCGTGCGGGGCGGAACCTCGTGTGTCGCAGGTACCGCCGTCGGAGCTGGCACGTCAGGCGCTCGAGACGGTGGCAGAGAAGCTGCCGCGTGAGCTGGTAGAAAACGATCTGCTGAAAAAGATCGCCCGTTCATGGGCATCGCTGGCTCCGGCGCATCGACTTGGCCTCGTGATCGAAGATGCTTCGGGGCGTTTGGCGTTTCTGCTGCTATCGAGCGGTGTCTGCTGCGTTTTACTAACGATAGTGTCGTTATCGCCCCTCGGATTTGCCTTGGGACTTGTTGCTCCGTTTGCCGTTGGCGCCGCCCGGGATGGCTTTGAGAGCCGGCGTGAGCAACACGATGCAGAAGAGGCCATGCCCGAGGCGTTTACCGCGCTTTCCATGTCGCTTGCCTCGGGGCACTCTCTTGCCCAGGGCATGCGCTTTGTGGGCGCTCATGCGCAAGAGCCGGTGCATACCGAGTTTTTGCGGGTAGCGGCGGCGATCGATTGCGGTATCTCGGCGACCGACGCGCTCGATGACTTGCTCGTGCGCATCGACGCTCCCGGCCTTTCGCTTGTGACCTTGGCGCTTAAGGTGTCTCAGCGCACCGGTGCTCCGCTTGCCGACTTACTGTCCGAGGCGTCGAGCATGGTGGGGGAGCGCATTGAGCTCAAGCGCCGCCTGGATGTTAAGACATCGCAGGCTCGCATGTCGGCGCATATGGTCGCGGCGATGCCGGCGGGCATGTGCGCGGTGTTGGCGCTGCTTTCGGCAGATTTTCGTCGCGGTCTTGCGATGCCTGCCGGCGCGGGCGCTGTGATGCTGGGTCTTGCCCTCAACGCCGTTGCCCTGGTGGTTATCCGGCGCATTATGCGGGTGGAGCTATGAGCGCCCCGGTTGCAGTTGCGGCTTGCCTATGCGCCCTGAGTGTATTTGTCGCGACGGGTTTGGATCGGGCGGATGCACGCAAGATCGCAGGGGCCTGCAAGCGCGAGGCGGTGCTGGTCGCTGCCGCGGGTCGCTCGGTGGTCGATGCTCTGACCGCGCGAGTGAAGGACGCGATTGGGGCGGGCGGCCCGGCGCGGGTGTCGCTCGGTGAGGTGTCCGAGATGATCGACGTGGTGCGCCTGGGGCTTTCTGCCGGCCTTTCGTTTGACGCGGCGCTCGAGATTTTCTGCGCCAATCGTCGGTCGGTGCTGGCCGTCCGTCTTGAGCGAGCCTGCATGGCATGGCAGGTGGGCGTGGGGACGCGCGAGGCCGAGCTGTTGGCTGCCGCGCGTGATTTGGACGTGAGGGCGCTCGAGACCTTTGCCATCACAGTGGGGCAGGCGCTTGCCCTGGGCGCTCCGCTGGCCGAGACGCTGGCTGCTCAAAGTCGCGAGATCCGTGCGGCTCATCGCGCCGCGGTCGAGCGTGAGATCGAGCGTGCGCCCGTCAAGCTGCTGATTCCCACCGGCACGCTCATCTTGCCGGCGTTGCTTCTGTCCATATTGGGCCCGCTGCTGGGAGCAGGCGGGATGATGTAGGGAGGAATACATGAACACGATGGTCGAAGTTGCTGACAAGGCTTGGAACTGGGCTTTTTGCCGGGCGATCCGCGCTCGCCAGCATGCCAAGGAGCTGTTGCGGGAGGAGAGCGCGCAGGGTACCACCGAGTACGCCATTTTGGTGGGCGTGCTTGTGGTGATCGCGATTATTGCCATCGTTGCATTTAAAGGCAAGGTCCAAGATCTATGGAACGCTATCAGCGAGGGCATCAACAGCCTGTAGAGGGCGAGCGCCCCATCGGGGTGCTGCTGGTGTTTGCTTGCCTGACCGTGGCGATAGCGGCGGTGCTTTGGGGGCTTAACGCCGCGCGGCAGCAGCGTCCTGGGGCCGCCTTCGATTCGGGCTCAGATTCGGCGGTGGCGTCTCAAAAAGATGAGATGCGAGATGCGGACGATTCGGATGTCGCTGTCACGGCGCAAACCTTTCTGCGGACGCTCGACAAGCGGTCTGGCACTGCGACGGATTCGCCTGAGGACAACGCGATTGCGGTCCGGCTTGCATGGTCCGAGGACCGACCGATGACCGAGGCAGCGGCGGATATGTTACGCGCCTACCGCGAGGTGCCAACGGCCCAGCTCGCCCTGAGCGGCTATCTCGATATTAGGGGCAACGTATGGGGCGCCATCGTGCGCGATGGGCGCGGCTGGGTCGATATGGTGACGGTTGCCGCGGATACTGGCGATGCTTCGTGTCGTCTGCGCGTGATCCGCCTGAGCCCGCAGGCATCGAACTCAAAGGAGGGATCGTGAAATGCATGGCGTTCTGCGTGAAGAGGTTGCCCAAGCGACCGTGGAATACGCCATCGTCACGGTGGCGCTGTTATCGATCGTGCTGGCGATTGCGGGACTTTGGCGTGCTGGCACCGATGGGCGCTTGGCGGCGCTGGTCGAGCGGGCGGCATCCCATGGCGTTGCCTCGATGTCGGTTATCGACGCCGCTGCGGGCGCTAAGGACATCGCGTTGTATTGATATCGCGTGCGAGGACCGGGCGCAGTCTACGGTCGAGGCCGCTTTTTTGCTGCCGACGTTTCTGACGCTCATCCTTCTCGCACTGCAACCGGTGTGCCTGCTCTATACGCGCGCGGTCATGGAGTCTGCCGCCGCCGAGACCGCGCGGCTCATGACCACGACGACGGCGGAGGACGACGATCTTAAGGAGTTCACCCGCCGCCGGCTTGCCGCAGTGCCCAACGTTTCGATCTTTCATGCCGGCGGGCCGCTGTCGTGGGATATCGAGCTTGGCCGGGCCGGTGCGGGTGGCGTCTCGTCCGTGTCCGTTTCCGGCGAGGTCAAGCCGTTGCCCGTGATCGGTGCGTTTGCGCAGGCTATGGGTGGTGCCGCCGAGGGCGGCTACGTTGAGCTCAAGGTCGATGTCTCGTATCAATCGCGTCCCGAATGGCTGGAGGGAGATTATGATTCGTGGATTGCTACATGGGATTAAGCGTTTCTGGTCTAGACGCGTTTTGACGCGCCGTCCGAGCTGCCATTGCAAGCGAGGCGGCTTTATGGGTCGAGCCGGTGTCGATCTGTTTATCGAAGACGGCGCCTATACCACGCTTTCTTCTGCCGTGGTCATCCTAGTGGTGCTCACATTGTTGTTTTCGTCGACCGCGGCGATATGGAGCATGTCGCGTGCCGGGGACACCCAGGTGGCGGCCGATAGCGGCGCGCTGGCGGGTGCCAACGTAGTGTCGTCCTATCACACGGCTGCCACGGTGGTTGATGCGAGTATCTTGAGTCTGGGGCTGGCGGGGTTTGCCACGATCGGGACGGGCCTGGTCGCCATCCTCATCCCGGGTGCCGAGCCGGTTGCCGGCAATATGGTCGACACCGGGATCGAGATCATTAAAACGCGCAACAAGTTTGCCAAAAGCGCATCGGAAGGCTTACAGAAAATCGAGACGGCTCTGCCGTATCTGATCGCCGCGCGTGCCACGCAGGCGGTGTCGGCGCAGGATACCGATAGTGTGACCTATACCGGTACGGCGCTTGCCGTGCCCAGGACATCCGAGTCGGACTTTGCTGCGCTCAAAGGGTCAGAGATCTCGACCGATACCATTAAAGACACATCAGATGATTTAGAGCGTGCGGCCGAGGAGCTGCGGAAGGCCTCGGAGGAGACGGCGAAGGCAAAGGAGCGCGCTTGGCTGGCGGATTGTGGTGGGTCTGACAAGGGCTCGGTCGGCAGCTGTTCTTGTATGTGGGAGCGCGCAAAAAGCCTAACGGATCTTTCCGGTGTTCAAAATCCGCATTACTCATCGAGCGTTACGTGGGAGCCTCAAGTTGCCCTTGATCGCGCGAAGGACTACTACCATTGGCGTCTGACAAATGAGAAGCCCCGCGGCTCGAGTGTCGAGATGAAGGCAGAGTCTGCGGCGCGTAAGGCGTTTTATACCTATGCGAACGCGGAGGTCGATCGGGCATATATAACCGAGAACGGAGACAGGGTTTCCTCCTATATTCCGCTGCTGCCGCGCAACTCTGATGAGGTTCGGGCGACGGAACTCTATACCGATGCGGTGTGGCCGACTAGCGTAAACGATGACAAGGCGTATCTGCATTACGGGACGACCTGCCCTAACTATAAGAAAGGGACGCCGAGCGGATTTGCTTCGGTTGCCGATTACGATGGACAGGATAAATGCAGCAAATGCCATTTTGGCGTTTTGTCGCTTGGTGCTGTTGCGGCGCCTTCAACCTCTATCGAAAACGGCTTCGAGTATCACTTTGACAAGTTTAAAGACGCCCTGGAGGACTACGTCGACTGTCGCAACAAGGAGCTCGAGCTCGAGCGTCAGACCGAGGACGAAGCCGACCGTGCGGGCAATGCGTTTGACCAGGCCATTAAAGCGCTTTTGGGCGAGCGTCCGCGTATCGCTCCGCCCGGTCGCAACGGCGTGGTTGCCTTTGCGGTTTCGGGTGCCATCTCGAGCCCCGATGAGCTCAACTCTTCGTTTAACACGGCAGTCAGGCTTGGCGATCGCGGTGCCATCTCTGCCGCGGTGCTGGCGCCCGATGAGGCGACGGCGCAAAACAACGTGCTTTCGCGATTTTTCTCGACATTGAAGGAACGCTCGGGTGGCGTTGCCGGCGTACTCGATGGCGTCATGGATGTCTGGGGACGGCTGCTTGTGGGATACGGAGACATCCAAGGTTCGGCCGACGAACTTATGGACGAGATGATTAAAGGCCTAGGAGGGGGCAGCGGCGCGTTGGGCTCCATCGCATCGTGGCTCGGCGATACCGTTTCGGCGTCCGTGGCGGCGCTGGGTTTGGAACCGTGCGACTTGCGCCTGCGAAAGCCGGTGCTGACTGATTCCGCCAACGTCATTAAGAGCCCGGGGTCTGACATTGCTGGTCTCTCTCAAGCGCAAGACAAACTGCGAAGTATTCCGTTGGGCGTGACCGATCCCAAGGCGCTTTGCGAGGCGTTGGAATATCAAGTCGAACGCACCATCAGCGGTACGGTGTTCACGCTTGCGGAGATTCCTCTGCCCGGCGGCGGCTCCATCCCGCTCACCGTCGATGTCGCCACGCTGGTTGGCGCTCTGGGCGGTGGGTCGTAATGAGTATCCGCATGCGTCTGCGCGAGGAGCGCGCCCAAGCGACGGTGGAGATAACAGTGGTTACGCCCGTTTTGCTGGTGCTGGCACTCATCGTATACAACGTCATGATCTATGCCAGCGCTGTCGCGCGCTTCGACCGCGTGGTGCCCGACATCGTGTTGGCGCACGCCGTGGCGCCGAGCGGGGAGGGCGACGAAAGCTCTGTCGATGCCTCGGCGACGGTCCGGACTCAAATTCTGAATGCCATGGAAGGCTATGACTTGCAGATCGAAGTGTCGAGCGAGCAAGGCGCGGAGGCATCGGATGGGGGCCTGCTCTCCCTATCCGGTACGTTTAGGACCTACACCTGCACCATGCACTATGAGCCGTGGCCGACTTCTCTCAGCATCGCTGGCGTTCCGCTGGGGGCGCCGACAACGTTGTCGCACGAGCGCGCGGTGACGGTCGATCCATGGCGTCCGGGGGTGGTCATGTGACCGCGGTCTCGTCCTACATCGCCTACGCGCGGGCACTCAATAGGCTGGGCTGGACGTCGGCCGAGTTTGCGGTGGCGGAGTCGTTTGCCGTGCGCCTGCGCGGCATGCTGGGACGGTGTCCGGTTGCCGCCAACGGTCTGCCGCTCGTCATGGCATTTCCACGCTGCTCTTCGGTCCATACGTGTTTTATGGCCTATCCCATCGATATCGCCTTTATCGATGCACGTGGCTATGTCCTCGTATGCTACGAAAACGTACGTCCCTGGCGTATGTGCTCCTGCCCCGGCGCCTGGGCCGTACTAGAGCGTCCTTCAATCATTGTTTCGACCCCTGCTCTCCAACGCGTGCCGGCTTAAGAATTGGCGACAGCGGACTTTCGTCATACGAAATTGGGTAAGATGGGGAGGAGATGCATGGATGTCGAGATCCATCCCAACGCCAAAAAGCACCTGACGGAAGGGGTCGATGATGGGCAAGACGTATACGGCCGCTAATGGTCAGGTTGTAACGGATGAAATGATTGACGCGTGGTGCGAGTCGTACGAGCGCGGAGAGTTTCCGGATGGCGAACACACCGTTGGTGGGATTGTGCATGGACGGCCCCCACTCTCAGGTGAGGGGACGGCAACGCTGTCGGTCAAGATTCCTCTGGGAATGAAGGAGGCCATTCGTCGACGGGCGGCTGCCGAGGGGATGACGCCAAGTGAGTTTGCCCGTGCGGCTCTGAGTGAAAAACTTCTTGCTGCCGGCTGATGCCTCTGACGTGCCGATTTATAGAACCGAGGCTGTGCTCAAAAACTTTTTTAAAATTCTCGGTTGACCGGAACGCGTCCTTGGTTATACTAATCAAGCCTTGAAACAAGGCACACCTCAAATGGCTGGGTAGCTCAGTTGGTAGAGCAGAGGACTGAAAATCCTCGTGTCAGGGGTTCGATTCCCTTCCCCGCCACCTTGAATTGACTAGGACCTCTGCAAAGGGGTCCTTTTCTTTTATATGGCTCCTGCACGGAATCGAACCCCGTGAGGGCGCGGAGCTGAGTAAACGCGTAAGCGTTTGCCAGCGCAGCTCGCAAGGCGCGCAAGCGCCGCAGCGGTCCGTCCGCGCAGCGCGCGGACGCGATTCCCTTCCCCGCCACCTTGAATTGACTAGGACCCCTGCAAAGGGGTCCTTTTCTTTTATCGAGGGCTCTGCGGAAAACGCATCCCAGACATTCCTCCCGCTTTTGCGCCACTTTTCAGACCGTTCGCTCGCCTGTCCGCACGCGCGGGTATACTCAAAACGATACTTTTCCTATGCAATACGATGCAGGCTCGACCTGCATGATTCGAAGGGGGCAGTGATGGAGAGGATACTCGGCGTTAATCTCTCTGGCTGGTTTATTCCCGAGCCTTGGGTGACCCCGTCGCTGTATGCAGCGACCGGTGCATCCAACGCGGCCGAGCTGCAGGAGGCTATGGGCACCGCCGCCTATAACGAGCGCATGCGCCGTCATTACGAAACGTTTGTGAGCGAGGACGATTTTCGCCGCATGGCGCAGATTGGCCTCAATGCCGTGCGTCTGCCGGTGCCCTGGTATGCCTTCGGCTCGCAGGAGTCCGATGCGTCCTACATCTCGGTTGTCGACTACATCGATCGCGCAATTGAGTGGGCCGCCAAGTACAACATCCGTGTTCTGCTCGACCTGGCGACAGTGCCAGGTGGCCAGGGCGATTCCAACGATTCGCCCACCACGCCGGAGGCTGTTGCCGAGTGGCATTCGTCCACCAACGGCCGTCATGTCGCGCTCGACGTGCTCGAGCGCTTGGCCGAGCGTTACGGCGAGGCCGAGAGCCTGCTGGGCATCGAGCTGCTGGACACGCCGCAGATGAGCGTCCGCAAGAGCCTCTTTACCATGACGGATGGCATTCCGGCTCACTACCTGCGCAACTTCTATCGCGATGCCTATGAGCTCGTCCGTTCGTATATGCCAGAGGACAAGATCGTCGTCTTCTCGTCTTCGGGGTATCCCAGCGAGTGGAAGCATTTTATGCGCGGCGCCAAGTACAAGAACGTCTATATGGACCTTCACCTGTACCATTACCGCGACGAGCATGCGCTCGACATCACGAGCCCCCGCGGACTGACGACGGCGATTTCGCGTAACAAGCGCGAGCTCAAAGAGGCGATTTCGACGGGGTTCCCCGTGCTGGTGGGCGAATGGTCGGGTGCGGCAATCTTTGCCAACTCGTCGGTTACGCCCGAGGGCCGCAATGCCTACGAGCGCGTGTTTATCGCCAACCAGTTGGCTTCGTTTGCACCGGCTGCCGGTTGGTTCTTCCAAACGTGGAAGACCGAGAAGCGCATTGCGGCGTGGGACGCCCGCGCGGCGCTCGGTACGCTCGAGCGCGGCATGATTGAATAGGTTGATATGACGCAGAACAGCGCCCATACGGGCAAACTCTATGTGGTCGGAACGCCCATCGGTAACTTGGGCGACCTGTCCCCGCGCGTTGGCGAGGCGTTTGCCGCCGCCGATGCCATTTGCTGCGAAGACACGCGTGTGACGTCAAAGCTGCTGATGCACCTGGGCATTTCCAAGCCGCTTGTCCGTTGCGACGAGAATGTGATCGCCAGCCGCGCCGCCGGCCTGGTCGACCGCCTGCTGGCGGGGGAGACCCTCGCTTTTGCCTCGGACGCCGGCATGCCGAGTGTGTCCGATCCCGGCCAGGCGCTGGTCGAGGCGGCGCGTGAGGCCGATGTGCCCGTCGAGGTTATTCCCGGGCCCTCTGCTTGCGTCACGGCGCTCGTTTCGTCCGGTATTCCTTGCGAGCATTTTTTCTTCGAGGGCTTTTTGGGCCGAAAGCACGGCGACCGTGTGCGCCGTTTGCAGCGCCTTGCCGTGGTGCCCGGCGCACTCATCTTCTACGAGTCTCCACATCGCATCGTGGCGACGCTCGAGGCCGTGGCGGAGGTCTTTCCCCAGCGTGAGGTTGCCGTCTGCCGCGAACTCACCAAGCTGCACGAGGAGGTCTTGCGCGGGCCCGCTGACCAGCTTGCCGAGGAGCTGCGTGCTCGCGGCGAGGTAAAGGGCGAGATTGCGCTGGTCATCGCGCCACCGAGCGAGGATGAGGAGGCCGGTATCGTGCCGGTCGGCGCCACGGCAGCGGATCCCGACGAGGCCCTGCGCGAGGATATCCGCGCCGCGCTCGAGGAGGGGGAGCCCGCGTCTGCGGTGGCCAAGCGCCTGTCTCAGAAGTATTCGCGCCGCAAGCGCGATGTCTATGCCATGGTGCTCGATATGCAATAGATGGAGGATATTCAGCCCTTGCGCTAGAATCATCCCCTGTATGCAACGTTTTTCTGGAGGACAAACCCCATGGATCAAAGCAAGCCTTCGTTCTTTATCACGACGCCCATCTACTACGTCAACGCCGATCCGCACCTGGGTACGGCTTATTCCACCATCATCGCCGATGTTCAGGCTCGTTATCGCCGCTCTGCCGGCTACAACGTCAAGTTCCTGACCGGCATGGACGAGCATGGCGAGAAGGTCGCCGAGGCCGCAGCCAAGCACAACATGACGCCGCAGGAGTGGACCGACAGCCAAGCCCCGCACTTCAAGGAGCTGTGGAGCAAGCTCGAGATCTCCAACGACGACTTCATTCGCACCACCGAGCCGCGCCAGCATCATGCCGTGCAGTACCTGTGGGAGCGCATGAAGGAGTCCGGCTACCTGTATAAGGGCAGCTACGACGGTTGGTATTGCGTGCCTGACGAGACCTACTTCACCGATACGCAGGTCCAGAAGGGTGACGAGGAGTACGGCAGCGTCGGTCAGCACCTGTGCCCCGATTGTCACCGTCCGCTTGAGCGCGTGCAGGAGGAGTCTTATTTCTTTAAGCTCTCCGCCTTCCAGGACAAGCTGCTCAAGCTCTATGACGAGCACCCCGACTTTGTCGAGCCTGCGTTCCGCATGAACGAGGTGCGCAGCTTTGTCGAGGGCGGCCTCAACGATCTTTCCGTGAGCCGCACGAGCTTTGACTGGGGCATTCAGGTTCCGTTTGATGAGGGCCACGTGACCTACGTGTGGTTCGACGCCCTGCTCAACTATATGACGGCTGTCGGCTACGGCGTCGACACCGACGAGGCCCGTGCCGAGCTGGCCTATCGCTGGCCCGCGCAGTTCCACATCGTGGGTAAGGACATCATCCGCTTCCACTGCGTCATTTGGCCCGCCATGCTCATGGCCATCGGCGAGGCCCTGCCCGAGCATGTCTTTGCCCACGGCTTCCTGACCGTGCGCAACGCCGAGACCGGCAAGGCCGAGAAGATGTCCAAGAGCCGCGGCAACGCCATCGCTCCGCAGGACGTCATCGACATGCTGGGTGTCGAGGGCTATCGCTATTACTTCATGACCGACGTGGTGCCCGGCACCGACGGCGCCATCAGCTTCGATCGCATGGAGCAGGTCTACAACGCCGACCTGGCCAACAGCTGGGGCAACCTTATCTCGCGTTCGCTCAACATGAGCGGCAAGTACTTTGACGGCTGCGCGCCCGCCAAGCCCGCATCGTTCGATGCGTTCGACAATCCGCTGGCAAAGATTGCCGATGGCCTGGTCGAGCGCTATATGGCCAAGATGGACGTGCTCGATTACGGTGGAGCCAAGGACGAGGTCATGGAGCTCATCCACGCCGCCAACCATTACATCGAGGACTCCGAGCCCTGGGCGCTTGCCAAGGACGAGGCTAAGGCTGATGAGCTCGCGTTTGTGATCTACAACCTGCTCGAGGCCATCCGCATTGCCGCTCACCTGCTGATGCCGCTCATGCCCCAGACTTCTGCCGAGGCCCTGCGCCGTCTGTCCTGCGAGGACGAGGCCGCAAGCGACGACCTCAAGGGCATTTGCGCTTGGGGCCTGCTTGCCGGCGGCGCTCCCGTCGAGAAGGGCGAGCCGCTGTTCCCGCGTCTGGCGTAGAGACCGCGCGGGCGCCATATCGGCAATTTGCTGTTTAGATGTAAGGGCATGGCCGCAACGGTCCATGCCCTTTTGCTTCGAGACGTCGCCACCATGCTAAGGAGGCAACCATGACAACTTCGCCTTTGGCAAACCCCACGGCTACCAGGGAGCTGCTGGAGGAGTTTGGCCTTGCGACCAAGCATCGCCTGGGCCAGAACTTTCTAATCGACAATCATGTGATCGAGCGTATCTGCGAGCTTGCCGAGCTTGCAGGTGACGAGCGCGTACTCGAGGTGGGTCCGGGTTGCGGTACGTTGACACTTGCGTTGCTGCAGGAGGCTGCGTGCGTCACGTCGATCGAGGCCGATCCCGAGCTCGAGCCGGTGCTCGATGCCCATGCTGCCGACTATGCAAACTTTCGCTTCATTATGGGCGATGCGCTCAAGGTGACGCCGGAGCAGATTGAGCAGACTGCCGGCGGTGACCCCACGGTATTTGTCGCGAACTTGCCCTATAACGTGGCGGCGACGATCATCCTGCAGTTCTTCCAGACGATGCCCGCGCTCAAGCGTGCCGTCGTCATGGTTCAAAAGGAGGTTGCCGATCGCATTGCCGCGATGCCGGGCAACAAGACCTATGGCGGCTATACGGCAAAGCTCGGCCTGTATGCGCAGGTGACGGGTCGCTTTGAGGTGCCGCCGCGCTGCTTTATGCCGGCGCCGCATGTGGACTCAGCCGTCGTGCGCATCGACCGCGTTGAAGGCGTGGTGCCCGAGGGACTCGATCGCGAGTTTGTGGCCCGTGTGATCGACGCCGCATTTGCTCAGCGTCGCAAGACTATCCGCAATTCCATGAGCGCCAACGGCTTTGCCAAGGATGTGCTCGATGCCGCCTTTGAGGTTTGCGGTATCGCGCCGACCACGCGAGCCGAGACACTCGATGTTGCCGACTTTGTCCGTCTGGCCCAGGAGCTCATCCATGACGCCTAATGCCGAACGTGTGACGTTTACCAAGAAAAAGAAAACGGTCGCCTGTCCGGAGCCGCTGGCGCCGCTTGCTGACACTCATGCGCACCTGCTTTCGTTTTGGGGCAAGGAAGTGCCCGAGACGCTCGTGCGCGCTAAAGCCGCGGGCGTCGACCTGTTGGTGACGATCTTCGACCCCATTGCCGATAAGCGCAGTGTGGCGGACTATAGCGACTGGCTAACGCACGAGATTCTGCCAATGCAGAATATTCCGCAGATTAAATATCTTGCCGGCGTGCATCCGTATGGCGCGCCAGACTATACCGACGACGTTCACGCGCAGGTTGTTGCTGCGCTCGATGACCCCTTGTGTGTCGGTATCGGCGAGATCGGCCTGGACTACCACATGGACTATGACGACGATATCGCGCCGGCATCCCATAACGTGCAGATTGACTGCATGGCGCGCCAGCTCGAGCTTGCCGTGTGCCGTAACGTGCCGGTGGAGCTGCATCTGCGCCACGAGGACACGGACCATGAGCGTGCCTCGCACGTTGACGCCTACAACGTGCTTCGTGAGGTGGGCGTGCCTCAGGCCGGTTGCGTGCTGCACTGCTTTGGCGAGGATCGTGCCACGATGGAGCGCTTTGTGGAGCTGGGCTGCTATATCGCCTATGGCGGTGCGGCCACCTTTAAGCGCAATGACGATGTGCGCGAGGCATTTGCGGCAACCCCACTCGATCGAATTTTGTTCGAGACGGATTGCCCGTATATGGCTCCGGAGCCCATCCGTGGTCTTGAATGCGAGCCCGCAATGATCTCCATTACGGCAAACGCACTGGTCAACGACCGTGTCGA
Organism: Collinsella sp. AM12-1; assembly: GCF_003472325.1. Taxonomy (NCBI): domain Bacteria; kingdom Bacillati; phylum Actinomycetota; class Coriobacteriia; order Coriobacteriales; family Coriobacteriaceae; genus Collinsella; species Collinsella sp. AM12-1. Next base: position 127,990 of record NZ_QRLS01000001.1, on the reverse strand, counting down.
TCGCGCTGGTGAGGATGCCGAAACAATCGCGCGAGCAGCTTGGGAAAATGCCTGCAAACTTTTTCAAAAATAGTTCTTGCGTTCACGGTGGCGCTCCGTTATTCTAATTCCTGCACGCGGGCGTGGCGGAATTGGCAGACGCGTACGGTTCAGGTCCGTATGGGGGCAACCCCATGAAGGTTCAAGTCCTTTCGCCCGCACCATTGATTGAAAAAGCTCCCAGCAATGGGGGCTTTTTTGTTATGTGCCCATCGCGGGGACTTGAACCTGCGAAGGAGCGAGCGTAAAGAAAACGCGGAGCGTTTTTAGCGAGCTGGCGAGTCCGCCGGCAGGCGGGCGAAGCCGGTGCGGATCCGCGCTTCGGGTTCAAAGACGCGATTTTGACCCAAATACGCTGTTACTAAACTGGTAACAGTACTCATATTTGGTCTTTTTTGCCCACGGGCCCTCTTGTTGGCGTTACGTTGCTGCTCCGTGCGGGTATCCTAGATCCAACGTGTGCCTATCAGAGGAGAGACCATGCTGTTATCCGGTATCATCGCTGCCCTTACGAGCCTTCTACTTCCCATCATCATCTTGCTGCTCCTGCTTCCCAACGCCTGCTATGTCGTTGAACAGCAGCACGCTGTGATCATCGAGCGCCTGGGCAAGTTTAACCGTATCGTCAACGCGGGCTTCCACATGAAGGTACCCGTGATCGACCGTAAGGCCGCCACGGTGAGCCTGCGCACCATGAAAAACGGTTTTGGCATCGACGTTAAGACCCAGGACAACGTGACCATCGGTCTTGAGGTCTCCGCTCAGTACCACGTGAGCTATGACATGGGCGCCGGCCCGGCAGATTCGGGCATCTATAAGAGCTACTACATGCTGCAGGAGCCCGTCGACCAAATGCGTGACTTCATCACCGATGCCCTGCGCTCTTCCATTCCCGTCTACACGCTCGATGAGGTCTTTGCCAAAAAAGACGATATCGCCAAGGACGTCAACGCCACCGTGTCCGAGCAGATGGCCGCCTACGGCTTCACTCTCGTGTCGACACTTATCACCAAGATCGCGCTGCCGACCGAGGTCGAGAACTCCATGAACGACATCAACGCCGCCCAGCGCAAGCGCGCTGCTGCGCAGGAGCTCGCCGAGGCCGACCGCATCAAGCGTGTCACCGAGGCGACCGCCGAGGCCGAGGCGATGGAAAAGGCGGGCGAGGGCATTGCCAACCAGCGCAAGGCCATTGCGCTGGGCATCAAGGATTCGCTCGAAATCATCCAGGAGACGGGTGTCGGCAACGACGAGGCCAACCAGCTGTTCATGTTTACGCAGTGGTCCGAGATGATGACGGAGTTCGCTCGCACGGGTAAAACCTCGACGGTCGTGCTGCCGAGCGATTTCTCGCAGTCGGCCTCGATGTTCGAGCAGATGCTGACCGCCGGCAAAGTTCAAAACGATTCGAAGGAGTAGACGCGCGTGAAATACACCGTCGTTTGCGTCGGTAAGCTCAAGGAGCGCTTTTGGAAGGACGCGTGCGCCGAATACACCAAACGCCTAGGCGCCTATGCCAAGGTAGATATACGCGAGGTTGCCGATATCGATCCGGCCAAGGCGGGCGGCGTGGATGCCGCGCGCGACAAAGAGGGCGCGGCGATTCTTGCTGCTCTGCCACCGCGGGCACATGTGATTCTGCTGGCTATCGAGGGCAAGGAGCGTTCGAGCGAGGAGCTCTCGACCCGTCTTGATGACCTCATGCTGCGAGGCAACAGCGACATCGCTTTTGTAATCGGCGGATCGGACGGCGTGTGCGATGCCGTGCGCGCCCGCGCCGATGAGATGCTCAGCTTTGGACGCATTACCTTGCCGCACAACCTGGCGCGCGTGGTGCTGCTGGAGCAGATCTACCGCGCCTGCAAGATTAGCCGTGGCGAGCCGTATCACAAGTAGGTCGGCAATACGAAACAATGCCGTGGGACAATAGCCTTCGTTTTGAGGAACGCATCTGAGAGGACTGTGTGATATGAAGATTGGATTTGTCGGTTTTGGCAATATGGCGAGCGCTATGGCCGATGGCTGGATTGTTGCCGGTGTGGCAGCGGGCGACATGTGCGCCTGCGCGGGCCGCTACGATGCTCTGGTTGAGCGTTGCGAGGCGCGGGGCATGGCTGCCTGCCACGATGCGGCGGAGGTTGTCGCCGCATCCGATATCGTGGTCGCTGCGGTCAAACCGTACATGATTGAGAAGGTCTTCGCTCCACTCAAGGATGCGCTTGCCGACAAGGTCGTCCTTTCGGTCGCCTGGACCTGGGATAGTTCCAAGTGGGAACGGGTCCTGCCAGATGTCGCTCACATCTCGACGGTGCCCAACACGCCGGTCTCGGTGGGTGAGGGCGTTATCGCCTGCGAGAAGGCTTCCACGCTTAGCGATGAGCAGCGTGCCATGGTGCTCGGTCTGCTCGGAAAGCTTGGCACGGTGGTCGAGCTCGATTCGAGCCTGCTGTTTGTGGGCGGCACGGTGGGTGGTTGCGCTCCGGCGTTTGTCGCCATGGCAATCGAGGCCCTGGGCGATGCGGCGGTCAAGCACGGTATCCCGCGTGCGGATGCTTATCGCATTGTGAGCCAGATGGTGCTGGGTACGGCAAAGCTGCAGCTTGCAACTGGCCAGCATCCTGCGGCGATGAAGGATGCCGTATGCTCGCCCGGCGGTGCCACCATCAAGGGCGTCGTTGCACTCGAGGACGCCGGCATGCGCAGCGCCCTGGTCAAGGCAATCGACGCAACCCTCCAGTAAAACCGACCAAAAAAGGGACAGGTTTATGTTGGCAGGTTTTTCCTGCGGTTTTGTCCTTTTAGCGAAAAGTGCCCCGCAACTGGCTCAATTCCAGTTGCGGGGCACTTGCGTTTGCCCAGATAAAACCGACCAAAATAAACCTGTCCCTTTTTGGCAGGTTAGTCCCAGAAGCTGTCTTCTTCGTCCTCGGACTTGGGGCCGCGGTCGACATACATCTTATGGGTGCGCTTCTCCATTACAAAGGCAATAATCGCAAACAGCAGGATGCCGCCGGCGAAAAGGATGGCAAAACCGGTGCGGGTGCCAAACAAAAAGGAAAAAACTGCGTCCATTGGGTGCCTTCTTGCGTAGTTGAGTTGGGTCGTAAACGCTCATAAGTATATACTTGCCCATACATGTACAAGGTTGCAACCTAAATGGAATGTATATCGCCGGAGGATCTAATGCTTGATATCAAGTTTGTTCGCGAGAACCCCGATGCCATCGATGTCGCCATGGCTAACCGCCAGACGTCTTGGGATCGCGAGAAGTTCTTTGAGCTCGACGACGAGCGTCGTGCCGTCATCACCGAGGTTGAGGAACTTCAAGCCACGCGCAATGCCGAGTCCAAGAAGATCGGCGCCCTGATGAAGGAGGGCAAGAAGGACGAGGCCGAGGCCGCCAAGGAGGCCGTGCGCGCCGTCAACGAGAAGATTGACGGTCTGGCCGAGCGCCGCACCGCCCTCGAGCAGGAGCAGTACGACTTCATGGCTCACCTGCCCAACATTCCCTGCGAGGCCACGCCGTACGGCAAGGACGAGGACGAGAACATCGAGCGCCGTCGTTGGGGCACCCCGCGCGAGTTCGACTTCGACTTTAAGCCGCACTGGGATCTGGGCACCGACCTCGACATCCTTGACTTCGAGCGCGGCAACAAGCTCTCCGGCAGCCGCTTCACCGTTCTCGGTGGCGCCGGCGCCCGTCTTGAGCGCGCCCTCATCAACTTCTTCCTCGATACGCACACCAGCCGTGGTTTTAAGGAGTGGTGGCCGCCCATCGTCGTCAAGCGTCAGACCATGTTCGGCACGGGCCAGCTGCCCAAGTTCGAGGACGACGCCTATCACGTCTCGGGCGACAACTTCCTGATCCCCACCGCCGAGGTCGTGCTCACCAACCTGCACGCCGGTGAGGTCCTCGACGCCGACACCCTGCCGCGCCGCTACACCGCCTTCACCCCCTGCTTCCGCGAGGAGGCCGGTTCCGCCGGTCGCGATACCCGTGGCATCATCCGTCAGCACGAGTTCGACAAGGTCGAGATGGTCAAGTTCGCTAAGCCGGAGGAGTCCGACGAGGAGCTCGAGAGCATGACCGCCGAGGCCGAGTACCTGCTGCAGCAGCTGGGCCTTCCGTATCGCGTGATTAGCCTGTGCACCGGCGACTTGGGCTTCTCTGCCCGTCAGACCTACGACATCGAGGTCTGGCTGCCGAGCTACAACGCCTACAAGGAGATCAGCTCCTGCTCCAACTGCGGTGACTTCCAGGCTCGCCGCGCCAACATCAAGTATCGCGACCCCGAGAACTTCAAGGGTTCGCGCTATCTGCACACCCTCAACGGTTCCGGCCTGCCGGCTGGCCGTACCATGGCTGCCATTCTGGAGAACTACCAGAACGCCGACGGCACCATCACGATCCCCGAGGTCCTGCGTCCCTACATGGGCGGCCTCGAGAAGATCGAGCCGGTCGCGTAGATTGGCTGCATAAGCGATTTGCTAGGGCACTCCTTTTTGGGGTGCCCTTTTTGTGTGCGGCCATACCATGCTGTGCGGACAGCTCAATAGAAAACACACGAACAACTGTTCTGTATACAGCCATCTACCTGCTATGCTTTTGCTAAATAAGAGCGAGAGAAAGGGGACGCGATGGAGCTGTTTGATGATCGGGTGGTTTTGTTTGAGAGCGACGAGGGCGGGGAGTACCTGCTTGTGACGTGTGAGCCGTCTGGCATGGGTGGCCTGGTGGTTCGACAGACGAGCGAGGGTCCGTTGACCCAATGGTGCTACGAGGAGTCGCCGCATGTGGTTGAGACGTTTGTGGCGCACGAGGGGCTTGTGGCCCTGGAGCATTTCTATGGGGTCCGGACATCTAACCAGGTTGCTCGCATGTTGAGTATCTCGTTTGCCGATTATGATTGTGCCCAGCGGGTGAGATCGCTCCTGAGGGAACTTGATGCTAAGTTTGACGTGATCGAAAAGCCAATCGATCGTACGGGGAACGACGGTATATGCGGAGCAGCATGACAAAACTGCGTTTCACAAAAAAGTTTGAGATTGTGCTTGACTCCAATAAGCTAAAGTGGTTTTATATATCTTGCGCTGCGGCGTTACCTCAGCTGGATAGAGGGTCTGACTACGAATCAGAACGTCATAGGTTCGAATCCTATACGCCGCACCAATTGAACTTGAAGCCTCCGGCAACGGGGGCTTTTCTTTTTTGGAGACCAGACAGGGATTCGAACCTCGGTCGAGGCGCGAGCGTGAAGCGGACGCGGAGCGTCCGTAGCGAGCGGGCGAGCACGCCGGCAGGCGGGCGAAGCCGGCGCGGATCCGCGGAACGGATGCGCGGAATCCTATACGCCGCACCAATTGAAATTCAAAGCCTCCGGCAACGGGGGCTTTTCTTTTATGGCAACACCGCATGGATTCGAACCTCGGTCGAGGCGCGAGCGTCTTAATCATCACTTCGTAAAATTTTTCCAAATTGTCGCTTGACCCATCGAGGGGTCACGTGCATAATAATCCGTGCGTTGCGGCGTTACCTCAGCTGGATAGAGGGTCTGACTACGAATCAGAACGTCATAGGTTCGAATCCTATACGCCGCACCAACTGAACTTTAAAGCTCCCGGCGACGGGGGCTTTTCTTATATCGCGATGCGTCGAAGATCGCGCCAAGCCCTCCAAATGATTAAAAATCAAATTCGATAACTTTTTTTGAAAAAATGCTTGACCATTATTCAGTCTCTGTGCATAATAATCAACAAGTCGCGGCGTTACCTCAGCTGGATAGAGGGTCTGACTACGAATCAGAACGTCATAGGTTCGAATCCTATACGCCGCACCATTTGAGATTAAAGCTCCCGGCAACGGGGGCTTTTCTTTTACGTAAACACCGCATTGATTCGAACCTCGGTCGAGGCGCGGGCGTAAAGAAAACGCGGAGCGTTTTTAGCCCGCGGGCGAGCACGCCGGCAGGCGGGCGAAGCCGGTGCGGATCCGCGCAGCGGATGCGCGGAATCCTATACGCCGCACCATTTGAGATTAAAGCTCCCGGCAACGGGGGCTTTTCTTTTACGCCAGCTTGAGTGCTTTCGTCCAAAGGGACGATTTCCTGTCGACTCGTGTAAGATTCCGAGTAGATGTCGCGACTTATTCGCGACCACTCCTTCTCAAGCGACCGATCAGGGTGATATTTCGTGGCAGAGCGTCCGACATACAAGCTCAGGTTTCTCGATCCCAAGAAGCGCTTTCCGGCGATGCCCGAGCAGCCAGCGGGACGCTCGTATGGCGTGGTCTGGAAACTCTTTGGCGAGGATCAGCATGAATCTTGTTATGTCGTCGAATTCGTTGGCAAAAGCCATGTGTCGCTTTTGGGCTACGTAAGCGTTTCGGGTGAGGTGTACAAGGTGGACCGCCCCGTTAGCGAGGCTCCGCTGCCCAACGATCCCGACATGGAACTGGTCCTTGACGAGTCGGACTCCGGTATTGGTGAGATTATGGTGAGGGGAGCAAACGGCACGATGCGCGCGTGCGCGCGAACCGTCGGCTCTCCCGAAGGCCCCATGCGCGAGCAGTCCGACCACGAGACATGGAATTCGACCCGCTCCCTTCCTTACGGCGAGTTCATGGCATCGATGTTCCTGCGCTACGTGATATTCGCTGACTCCGAAAATGCCATTGCGAGCACGGCGGACGCCGGCGGACTCGACGAGGGTATGCAAAATGTTATCGACAAGATCAAGCTCGTAAAGTTGCCCGAGCCGGTCGAGGTGTTTTTGGGCTTTAACACGGCACCGCTCCCTGATGCTATCGAGACGCTGCTTTACCGCGTTGACCATGCCGAGAATCCGAGCGGTATCGAGCGCTATGCCGCCGCCCTTATGAGTGAAATTGACTTGCCCCGCTTGCGCACCATCGCCGCTAAGTCCGAGATGAGCCTGGCTCGCATCGATCGCTCAAAGCTTTTCTATCTCAATTTTGATCGTAGTCTGCTGGAGCAGGACGAAATTGACACGCTGCTCGCCATCGAGTGCCGTCTCAACCGCCTCTCCGGCATCCTTGAGCGCATCGGGGCTGGATTGGTCCCCGCGGCCTCGTCGCCGAGCCTTGAGGGCTGCGCGCTCTTCGATGCGTGGCATATCGCTAAGACGACCAACGATGTTCCCCGACTGCTCGATACGGCCTCGAGCGATAACCCGTGGGGCGAACCGGGTACGGTGGCTTGCCAACCGGGCGGTGAGTGGGATGTGCGTACCCGCTTCGCGCGTATTGTCGAGGCGCTTAACGTGGTCACGCGGCTCGACTATACCTATCGGGCAAACGTTGCCGAGGGGATTATGCTCGTTCGGTTTGGGCAGTCTGTCGTTGATGCCATGCCGCAACGTGAATACGACGCTCAAGATGACGCCTGGCACGAGCTGGACGAGGACACGCGCACGATCTGGGCCGCGGAGCACGATGCGCGCGTGGCGCTCACGCTTGCGGCAGCGTGTTTTGCCGCGGGCACCTGCATCACGCGCTGCTATGTGCAGATTGCTGCTCCCGACAGTGAGCAGGGCGAGCGCGTTGTTGCAACGTATTTCTTTGGGCGCGCGGCCTATCTGGCCGATTGCGTGCCTGTCGCCAAGGATCTTGAGAGTATAGACATGGACGATATGCCGTGCAAGCGTGTGCTTGAGGCATATGAGTCAACCGCTCCGGAGACGATTGAACCTGCGGAGGTTCATGCTCGTCCGCGTGATGACCATCGCATGCTGCCGCCGGCGCTGCGCGATCTGCTGCTTGCCGATACGGCTGACGAGCTGGAGGTCATGGAAGAGGACGACGACCCATACGTGGCCCGTGTTGTTGAATTGCGCGAGCAGGCAAAAGTCGACCGTACAGGTGCTTTTGAAGGCTTTTCCCGTCTTGTTGAGGAGTTGGAGGCTAAGTGCGCCGTCGCCGAGCTTTTGGCGACAGGTCCGGTTCAAACGCAGTTTTGCGATAACCAGCTGGTGCGCATGGTGCTACCGGTGTTGGAAGAAGACCGCTCTGTGCGAATCCTTCGTGCGCCCGATGCGCTGTACTTTGCCCAGCACGAGATCTGCAGCTTTTACGCCGAGCAAGAGGACTTTGAACGAGCACTGCCCGAGGTGCGCCATCTTTACGATCTGGCGCGCTCGTCCATGCAGTCGCACTTTGCGCTCATCAACGTGCTTGCGCGTCTGGAGCGCTTTGACGAGATTATCGAGGTGGCGCGCCACGGCCTACGTATTGCCAGCGATCGTTCTGCAATCGGCTACCTGTTCTATCGCTTGGCGTTTGCCTATTGGAATTGCGATCAGCTCGACCTGGCGCTGGCTTGTTACCGTCTGGTGCCGCGCGGCGAGGAGTCGGGCAGCAGCGCGCTGGAAGAAATGCAGGGCCTTATGAACGAGATGGGCGTCAGCGAGCCTCCGACGTTCGAGGAAGCGGTCGAGACCATCCATAAGGCTGGACTAGAGCTGCCGCCAGTGTCCGCCGTGACGAATCAGCTGGCAGATGCCGCTGTGCAACTGGTCGACAACGGTTTCTTTTTCCTGGCGCGCGGTTGTATCTTCCAAATGTGGCGCACCATGGGCAACGACGAGCTCGGCTCCCTCAACCGCTCGCTGGGGTAGGCGAAGCTTTCAAGAAGGAAAGGCTGCTAGGCAATTAGAAAATTTCCTCTTGCTCATCCTTGGCTGTTTGGTTACTATAGAACGGCTGTTACGGAGAGCTGACCGAGAGGCCGAAGGTGCTCGCCTGCTAAGCGAGTATGCCCCAAAAGGGCATCTGGGGTTCGAATCCCCAGCTCTCCGCCAGTACGAATTTGAAGAAGGGTCCCATTTGGGGCCCTTTTTATTATCAAGAATGGCGGCTGGGGATTCGAACCCTCAAAAAAAGGAGGCATCCTTTCGGACGCCTCCTTTCAGTGGACTTATTATTCTTGCGCCCTACACCTCGGGCGCCTTGGCGACGGTCTCGCTTTCTGCCGTGAGTGGGCGGTTGTCGATGCGACGGCCCAAGCGATCGAGCTTCACGAGCAGCCATTCAATGGGATTCGGCCCTGCGCCTTCCTCGTCGGCAACCAGGTCCATGACGGCGATCTTGGTGCCGTCCTGCTTGAGCGTGACGCTGCCCACCTTGTCGCCCACATGCACCGTGCCCGAAAGATCGTCGTAGCTAACCTTTTCGGTCACCTCGCCGGCAAGGGAAAACACGGTCGCTTGCGCCGTGGGATCGGCGAGTGTGGCGTCGATCGTCTTATCCGTCCAGTCGGTTTGACCAATGCGCGCCATAAGCGGGTTGCCGTTGGCGGTCTTTTCCTGTGTGTTGGCGATTGCGACCGTCACCTTGTGACCGTAGTACCAATTGGCAAGGGTTGCGGTATCGGTAAAGCGCTGGTCGGTGGTGGTGGAGTTCAAAACGACGGTGTAGATCTCGTCGCCGTCTCGGTTGTAGGCGCTCGTAAAGCAATAGCCCGCGTCGTCGGTGGTGCCGGTCTTGCCACCGATGTTGCCATCTTGGCCCAGCAAATAGTTATGCGTGTCCATGGAATGCGAATGGTCGGTGCCGTCGGCGCCCGTGACCTCGATCCAGGAATCCTCGCTCGCTACGACCTCGCGGATCGTGTCGTTTTTCATGGCCTCCTGCATCATCAGCGCTACGTCGTGTGCGGTTGAGTGCATATCGCCAGCCCACTCATCAAAGTCCAGACCATGCGGGTTTTCAAAAAGCGTACCGGTGCAGCCGAGCTTCTTAGCGCGCTCGTTCATGGCCTTCACAAAGGTTGCCTCGGCGTCTTTGGTCTTAGGGTCGATCTTCTTGCCCACATATTCGGCGAGCACGATGGCGGCGTCGTTGCCCGAGGGAATCATCAGGCCGCGCAGTGCCTGCTTCACGGTGAGCTCGTCGCCTTCGAGTAGGCCGGCTGTTGAATTGCCCACGGTGGCTGCGGCGTTGCTCACCGTGGCCTTCTCGTCCATCTTGCAATTCTCGACGGTTAGGATTGCGGTCATGACCTTGGTGATCGAGGCAATCTTGACCTGCTCATCGGCGCCGCGGGCATAGTAGACGGTGCCGTCTTTGCCCATGACGAGGGCATTGGTCGCATCGATATCGGGCAGGTTTTCGGCCGTGATGCCGCGCGCATCGGCGGTTTTGCCGCAAACATTGTCGGTCGTGAGTACTTGGGCGCCGGCGACGGTGGGCACGCCAGCGGCAAGGGCGATAGCGCAGACAAAGCCGGCGGCAAGCTGGGCTGAGCGCTTTGCAAAAGAGGTGAGGGACTTCACGGATTTCGCTTTCGACGGGATGGTCTCTTCTGGAACTAGAGTATATCGTTTGCCGGCGTCGGCGATCATCGCGTGCGTGCGTGGCCCACATCCGCGCCCGAACGGGCACAAGGGTGCTTAAGGCCGACTTAATCACCCACGCTTGTTGTGTGTGGCATGCGCCCCCTCGGGCATAATGGAGCGCGAGAGGAGCACGCATGAACGAGCGCATTTTGGTAGTTGATGACGAAAAGGCCATCGCCGACTTGGTTGGTATCTACCTTACAAAAGAAGGCTTTGACGTACAGGTCGCCTATAGCGGGGCCGATGCTGCCAAGGCAATCTTGGAGCAGGAGTTCGATCTGGCGCTGCTGGATGTCATGCTGCCCGATATCGATGGGCTTGAGTTGCTGCGCACGATCCGTTCCAGCCATACCTATCCCGTGATCATGCTGACGGCGCGCGATGCCCAGCAAGACAAGATCGAGGGCCTTTCGCTTGGCGCGGACGATTACGTGGTTAAGCCGTTCCGCCCGCTGGAGCTCATCGCGCGCGTGCACGCTCAGCTTCGTCGCTACACCAGCTACGGTAGCCGTGCGCAGGCGGCCGAGTCGCCGACCATCCAGTTCGACGGCCTAGAGATCAACCGCGATGCCCGTTCCGTAACGGTGGACGGTGCGCCGGTTCGCCTCACGCCCATCGAGTATTCCATCTTGCTGTATCTGGTCGAGCATCGCGGCAGTGTGGTGGCCGTGGAGGATCTGTTCCGCGCGGTGTGGAACGAGGATTTTATGCCCGGCTCCAACAATACGGTGATGGTGCACATTCGCCACCTGCGCGAAAAGATCGGTGACGACGCTCAAAAGCCGCGCTTTATCAAAAACGTCTGGGGCGTCGGCTACATAATCGAATAACGCCTTTGATGGTGGGGAAGTGGATATGACAAAAGACGATAGGCAGGCATTCGAGGTGCCCGATCGACTCTTTGAATACGTGAGGTCGGTCGTCGACAACCGCGCGCTTGCAACGGTGCTGCTCTTTTTGCTGAGCCTGCTGCTGATTGGCATCGATAACATCGCTGGAATCTTGGCGGTGCTGCTTGTCGGCTTTTTGCTGATCGATCGATTTGAAATCGTACGCCGCTGCGTGGTGATTGGCGGTGCCGCGTGGGCCATGACGTTGGCGATTGGCGCCATGGCACTCGGCGGCATCGAAGGGCCGGTGCTGTTCGATGCCGGCTTTGTATTCAACATGCTTGGCTTTGTGCTGGCGCTTGCCGTGTGCGTGCTGTTCTTTTGCGGCCGCGCCCTGTACTGCCAGGGCTACGAGCAGGGCGAGCAGCATGCCGATTGTGTGCTGGCCGCTCGTATTCAAGATTGCCTGATCGATCACCCCGACACCTGGGACAACATCGACGGCGACTTCCTGGAGGTCGAGGGCGCACTCAACCGTGTGCGCGATCGCGAGCGCAAGGTGCAGCAGGCCTTGCGTGACGAGTCTCATCGCAAGGACGATCTGGTCACGTACTTGGCACATGACCTACGCACCCCGCTTGCCAGTGTGGTGGGCTATCTTTCGCTGCTGCAAGAGGCTCCCGAGCTGCCGGTTGAGCAACGTGCACACTTTACGGGCGTGGCGCTCGACAAGGCGCACCGGCTCGATGCGCTCATCGAAGAGTTCTTCGATATCACGCGCTTTGACTTCCACGATATCGTGCTCACGCGCGGCTATGTTGATCTGGGGTTGCTGCTGGCTCAGGTGGCTGACGAGTTCTATCCCATCCTCAACGAGCAGCATAAGGAAGCCCAGGTTGATATTCGCGAGGACCTGACGGTGCTCGTGGATGGCGATAAGATGGCCCGCGTGTTCAACAACATCATGAAAAATGCCGTCGCCTATAGCTATGAGGGCTCGACTATCATGATTGAGGCCAGGCGCCAAGACGATGGCGGCGTGCGCGTGCGCTTTATCAATCAGGGCGATCCTATCCCTGCGGCTAAGCTCAAGGTGATCTTTGAGAAGTTCTATCGCCTGGATGCGGCGCGTGCGACCAATCGCGGTGGTGCCGGTTTGGGCCTTGCTATTGCCAAGGAGATCATCGCGGCACACGGCGGTACCGTTGCATGTGAATCGACGCCCGAACACACGATATTCACCATCGAGCTGCCCGCCGCATAGCTAGCGTGCCCTTACAAACACTTGACAATGTGCTCACGTGCGTATGAGCCGCGATTCCTACTATCGATACTGCTGAATTGATATCGATATGGAGGTGTGCGGTATGACGGCTGCTGCGGCTGTGGAGCCCACGGAGCTTGAAGAACTCATGGAAGCGCAGGCCGAGGCCGCGCATGAGCGCGAGGTTGGGGATGCGACTCGCCCCACGGCAGAGGATCTTGCCGCCTCGCCGACGCGCATCGACGTCGAGGGCCTCGACCTGTTCTATGGCGACCACCATGCGCTCAAGGACGTGAATATCAAGATCCGCGATAAGCAGATCACCTCGTTCATCGGGCCTTCGGGCTGCGGAAAGTCTACGTTGCTGCGCTGCTTTAACCGCATGAACGACGGCATCAAGGATTGCCGCATCGAGGGCAAGATTGCGCTCGATGGTCAAGATATCCTGGGCGATTACGACATCTGCCGTTTGCGCCAGCGCGTGGGCATGGTGTTCCAGCGCCCCAACCCGTTTCCCATGAGCATTTATGACAACGTCGCGTACGGCCCCCGTGGCATGGGCGTGCGCGATCGCGCCGTGCTGGATGAGCTGGTCGAGGATTCCCTTCGTCGAGCCGCTCTGTGGGATGAGGTCAAGGACAAGCTCAAGGAGTCGGGCCTGGGCCTTTCGGGCGGGCAGCAGCAGCGCCTGTGCATCGCCCGCGCGCTTGCCGTGCAACCCGACATCCTGCTGATGGATGAGCCCACGAGCGCCCTCGACCCCGTGTCGACGCTGGTGGTGGAGCAGCTTGCCTGCGAGCTCAAGGAGACCTGCACGTTGGTGGTCGTTACGCACAATATGCAGCAGGCGGCGCGCATCTCCGACTCGGTCGCGTTTTTCTTGCTGGGCGAGCTGGTGGAGCACGCGCCCACCGCTCAGCTCTTCAAAAAACCGACCGATTCGCGCACAGCGGATTATTTGACGGGACGTTTTGGCTGATACCATCTCGTAAAGGTACCTTTAGGGTTAAGATGCGGTCATGCCGGCCGCAAAGGGGTTCAACATGATCTATTACGTCGAGGACGATGACAACATCAGGGATTTGACGGTCTATGCGCTGCGCAAGCAGGGGATCGAGGCCGAGGGCTTTTCGTGCGATGGTGAGTTTAAGGCTGCTGTGGCGCGACGGGTGCCCGATGCTGTCCTGCTCGACATCATGCTGCCCGACACCGATGGCTTGGCGATTATGCGCCGCCTGCGTGCCGATCGCCTGACGGCGACGGTGCCCATCATGATGCTTACCGCCAAGGACACCGAACTCGACAAGGTGATGGCGCTCGATGGCGGTGCCGACGATTACCTGACTAAGCCGTTTTCGCTCATGGAGCTTGCGAGCCGCTGCCGCGCACTGCTGCGTCGCGGCGGCATGGTCAAGCAGGCGAGCGATGTGCTCAGCGTGGGCGACATCGTGCTTTCGCCCAGCCATCGCGAGGTGACCGTTGCCGGCGAGCCGCTTAAGCTCACCCTGCGCGAGTTCGACCTGCTCGAGTACCTCATGCGCAAGCCCGGCGTGGTCTTTACCCGCGAGTCGTTGCTGCAGAGCGTGTGGGGCTGGGACTTCGACGGCGGTTCGCGCACCGTTGACGTGCACGTGCAGACGCTTCGCCAAAAACTGGGCGAGCATGCCAGCGCCATCGAGACCGTGCGCGGCGTGGGTTATCGCCTGGCCGAGCCTTCTGCCGGTGATGGTGCCGAAGGCGACGACACCGCGGCCACCGCATCGGAGGGGTAACCCGTGGTCTTCGCCCCCCAGGGAAAACATACGCTGTCGCACCGCGTTTTTGTGACGATCTTTGTCTGCGCCATGGCGGTTATCGTGGCGTTTACGGTGCTGGGTGCGTTCTTTGTGCAAAACACTTTGGCGGATGCCACGAGTGCCAATCTGGCGCAGGAAACCGAGCTCATTGCTGCCGCCCTCGACGAGCAGCAGGAGCCCATTCCGTTCTTGCGAAGCCTCGATCGCGAGGATCTTCGTATCACGCTGATCAATAAGGACGGATCTGTTGCCTACGACAACGAGGCGTCGCCTTCCACACTGCCCAACCATGGCGATCGCCCCGAGGTCATCGAGGCCTTTGAGAGTGGTTCGGGTTCCGCGGAGCGCGCAAGCTCTACACTCGACGAGATTATGCTGTATCGCGCCGTCACCCTTGATAACGGCCAGGTCGTTCGCTTGGCGCAGGCCCAGCCTGGCGTTGCGGCGATTTTGCTGTCGATGCTGGCGCCGATGCTGCTTATCGCAGCAGCGGGTGCAGTACTCTCGTTTTTTATGGCGCGCCGTGAGTCCCGTGCCATCATCGCGCCGTTGCAAGAGGTGGATTTGGATCACCCACGCCGTAGCTATGAGCACGCCTATGCCGAGATGGTCCCCATGCTTGAGCGTATCGAGTCGCAGCGCCAGGAACTCAAGCGCCAAATGGCGGTGCTAGCGGACAACGACCGTATGCGCCGCGAGTTCACGGCGAATATCACCCATGAGCTCAAGACGCCGCTTACGGCGATTTCGGGCTATGCCGAGCTCATCGCAAATGGCATGGTCGAGGGCGAGGACGACCTGCGCAACTTTGGCGGTCGCATCTATCGTGAGGCGGGCCGCTTGGCAGCGCTTGTCAACGACATCCTTACGCTGTCTAACTTGGACGAGGCCGAACGTGCAACTGAGGGCGAGGCGGTGCCCATTGGGTCCACGGAGCCTATTGAGCTCTCGCGTGCGATCTACGCGGTTGAACAGCGTCTTGAACAGGTTGCCCGTCAGGCGAATGTGACGATAAGTCATGAGACCAAGCCTGTGGTCATCGAAGGCGTGTCGCGCTTGGTCGACGAGCTCATCTATAATCTGGCAAGCAACGCCATCCGCTACAATCGGCCCGGCGGTACGGTTACGCTGCAGTGCGGCACCAACGACGAAGGCCATCCGTTCCTCGCTGTCGCCGACACGGGAATCGGTATCGCGCCTGAAGAACAGGGCAAGGTATTTGAGCGGTTCTATCGCGTGGACAAGAGTAGGTCCAAGGCACGCGGCGGAACCGGCCTGGGGCTTGCCATTGTCAAGCATGCGGCCCTGTATCATCACGCCACGCTTGATCTGTCGAGCGAGTTGGGCGTGGGAACCACCATTACGGTGACGTTTCCCATACAGCAGGACGAGCCATTCGCATAGCGATACAACATAGATATTGATATAGACGCCGCATTTGACTTTCGGGTGCGGCGTTGTTGTGCAATTTTACGATTGCTTCCGACATTTTTACAGGAGAGCCTGTTTCTTATGTATAGAGTTTGGTCTCGGTAAAAAGATGCGATAACATACGGACAGTTTTGTCAATCCGAACTGGGGAAATGAAAGGCAAGCTGCATGACCCTTCTCGAACTGTTCCAGCTGCTGAAGAAGCACCTCAAGCTGGTCATCACCCTTCCGGTGGTCTGCGCGATCGCCATGGGCATCGTGTCCTTCGTTGCGATGGACAACACCTACACCGCGACGACGAGCATGTACATTCTCGCCAAGACCGACGATAGCGGTCAGATGAGCTACAACGATCTCTCGGCGAGCCAGATGCTTTCCAACGATATCGCCACGCTGCTGGATAGCGATAGCGTTAAGAGCGGTGCAGCCAATGAACTGGGCCTCACCGATCTGGATGACTACAAGGTGTCTGTTTCCTCCGAGACCACCACGCGTGTCATTACGCTTTCGGTTACCGGCACCGATGCCAAGGAGACGGCTAAGGTCGCAAAGGCCATGGCCAGTTCGGTGAGTACGGTCGCTCAGAACGTCGGCGCTGCCCAGAGCATCAACGTTATCGACGAGGCTAAGACCCCCGAAGCCCCCAGCGGCCCCAAGCGCACGCTGTATATTGCCGTCGCGTTCCTCGCCGGTATCTTTATCGCAGTTGCCTATGTCGTTTTGGCAGACATGCTCAATACCCGCATCCGCGGTGCCGAAGAGGCAGAAGAGCTCCTGGGCATTCCCGTTGTTGGCCGAATTCCGGCTATGAAAGGTGGTAAATAGGCATGGCTAAGGCAAAGAACACCGATAAGCTCGTTGTACAGAATGCCGCCAAGACCCTTCTGGCCAACATCCGCTTTGCGAGCGTGGACGACCCCATTCGCACCATTACCGTTACCTCCTCGATTCCCAACGAGGGCAAGTCTACGGTTTCCATTAACCTTGCTCAGGCAATCGCCACGAGCGGCAAGTCCGTGCTCCTGGTCGAGGCCGATATGCGCCGCAGGTCCCTTTCCGATATGCTCGGCGTTCGTTCGCGCGGCGGACTCTATGCGGTCCTTTCCGAGCAGATCTCCATTGACCAGGCAATTGTCGAGACGGGTCAGAAGAACTTCTACTTCCTCGATGCCGAGCCGCACATTCCCAATCCTGCCGACATCATCGTCTCCCATCGCTTTTCCAAGTTGGTCAAGGCGCTGTCTGCTAAGTTCCAGTACGTCATCTTCGATGTTCCCCCGGTCGGCACCTTCATCGATGCTGCCGAGATTGCCAGCCTGACCGACGGCACGCTGTTCGTGGTGCGCGAGGACTTTACCAAGCGCGAAGAGGCGCTCAACGCTATCGCCCAGCTTAAGAAGTCCGAGAAGGTCAAGCTCATCGGTACCGTCATGAATTACTGTGAGACCGAGACCAGCGAGTACTACTATTCTTACTACACCAAGGACGGTAAGAAGGTTAAGAAGGGCTCCGACGGTCAGGGCGCTTCCAAAAAGGGCATCTTCACCAACCGAGCAAACGTTTAGTTGATTAGGGCCGACCTATGCGTGACATTCATTGCCATATCTTGCCGGGTGTAGACGACGGCGCCGCCGATCTCGATGAGAGCTTGGCGATGCTCGAGGCTGCCAAGCGGGCCGGTGTAACCAGAATCGTTTGCACTCCTCACTGCCGTGATCCCTATTTTGATTACGACAAGATGTGGGATGCCTTTGAGCTGCTGCGCGATAACGCTGACGGTTTTCCGCTCCAGATGGGCTTCGAGGTCAACCATCGAAAGCTCGTTGAACTTGGTATCGATGCCGCGGAGCACTTGCATTTCGATGGGACCAACGAGTTCCTGCTCGAGCTTTCGACGCATGCCGATGCGTATGCGTTTAGAGAATACGAGAACACGATTTACGATTTGCAGTGCCGTGGCTACCAGGTGATCATCGCTCATCCTGAGCGCTATCGTGCGGTTCAAAAGGATGTAAGCGTGGCGGAGCGCCTGGTCGATATGGGCTGCAAGCTGCAGGCTTCGGCGGACTTTATTGCCGGCGGTCGCTTTGGTCGCGAGAAAAAGCCGGCACAGCGCCTGTTCGATCAGAACCTGTACAGCTTCATCGCGAGCGATGCCCATAATGTGGGTCATTACGACTGCCTGGCGAAGGCTCGCGCGAAGTTTAGCGTGCGCGGAGCTCATTTTCGCTAAAATCTGTCCCTAACGTTCGCGTTGAATGAAAGGGCAGCCATGGATATCCAACTTAAGACGGGATGCTTTGATGACGCGGCGTTGGTGCGCCGCGTCGTTTTTATGGACGAGCAGGGCTACGAGAATGAGTTCGACGCTATCGACGAGGATCCGAACTGCATCCATGTGACGCTCTATGTAGACGGTGAGCTTGCCGGTTGCTCGCGCGTGTTTCCCGAAGAGCTTGAGCGCGCGGCTGACGCAGAGGCTCCGGTGTCGCCGGCGTGCGATTTGGACGAAGACGTCGCGGCGGGGGAGACCTATATTATGGGGCGCGTGGCTGTACTGCCGAGCATGCGCCGTCGCGGTCTGGCGAGCAAGATTGTCGAGGCCAGCGATACGTGTGCGCGTGATGCCGGCGCCAAGCTCATTAAGCTGCACGCGCAGGAATACGTGCTGCCACTCTATGCCAAGGCAGGTTACACGCAGATTGCCCCGGTGGACTATGAGGATGAAGGCCAGCCCCATGCCTGGATGGCTAAGCGCGTAGATGGCAGATAGGGACGTTCCTTTTCTGCCGGCAGCTGGGGACACTCCTTGGCAATTGGCGCATCGGAGCGTTTGGACATGCAGTTTTTCGATTCCGTATGTATATATGCGCGCTAATGGGTTATAAAATCTAAGTCTGAACATAGCAGGTCTGCGATGCGGCTCGGGCAACCGGGCCGTTTTTGCGGACGGGGGTAGCGCGAAAGGACTGCACATGCGTCAATTTAAGACCGAGAGCAAAAAACTGCTCGACCTCATGATCAACTCCATCTACACCAATAAGGAAATCTTCCTGCGCGAGCTTATCTCCAACGCGAGCGATGCCGTCGACAAGCTCAACTTTAAGAGCCTGCAGGATCCGAGCGTCAAGCTCGACCAGGGCGACCTGGCTATTCGCGTCTCCTTTGATAAAGACGCCCGCACCATTACCATCTCGGATAACGGCATTGGCATGACCGCCGAGGAGCTCGAGCGCAATCTGGGCACCATCGCCCATTCCGGCTCCGAGGAGTTTAAGACCGAGAACGCCGAGCAACAGGGTTCGGATGTCGACATCATCGGCCAGTTTGGCGTGGGCTTCTACTCGGCCTTTATGGTCGCCAGCCATGTGAAGGTCGTCAGCCGCGCCTATGGTGAGGACACCGCTCACGTGTGGGAGTCTGATGGTCTTGAGGGTTACACCATCGAGGATGGCGAGCGCGCCGAGCACGGTACCGATGTCATCCTGACGCTGCGCGAGAACGAGAAGCTCGACGCCGACGGCGAGGCCGAGACCTACGATCGCTTCCTGACCGAGTGGGGTCTCAAGAGCCTGATTCAGCAGTACAGCAACTATGTGCGTTACCCGATCCAGATGATGGTGTCCAAGAGCCGTCAAAAGCCCAAGCCCGAGGACGCAGGCGATGATTACACGCCCGAGTACGAGGACTACCAGGAGCTCGAGACCGTCAATTCCATGACACCGATCTGGAAGAAACGCAGCTCCGATGTCGAGCAGAAGGACTACGACGAGTTCTACAAGTCCACATTCCACGACTTTGAGGATCCGGCGCGCACCATCAGCTTCCATGCCGAGGGCACGCTCGAGTACGACGCCCTGCTGTTTGTGCCGGGCCGCGCCCCGTTCGATCTGTACAGCAAGGACTACGAGAAGGGCCTGGCGCTCTACAGCTCCAACGTCCTGATTATGGAGAAGTGCGACGACCTTCTGCCCGACTACTACAACTTTGTCCACGGCGTCGTGGATTCCGCCGACGTGTCGCTCAACATCTCGCGCGAGACGCTGCAGCAGAACCGTCAGCTCAAGGCCATCGCCAAGCGTGTGGAAAAGAAGATCACCGCTGACCTTGAGGATATGCGTGACAACGACCGCGAGGCCTACGAGAAGTTCTTTGAGAACTTTGGCCGCGGCCTTAAGTACGGCATCTACTCGAGCTATGGCATGAAGGCCGATGAGCTCGCCGACCTGCTGCTGTTCTGGTCTGCCAAGGAGCAGAAGATGATTACCCTAGCCGAGTATGCCAAGGGCATGCCCGAGGATCAGAAGGCCATCTACTACGCCGCCGGCGACTCGCGTGAGCGCTTGGCCAAGATGCCCGTGGTAAAGGGCGTGCTCGACCGCGGCTATGACGTGCTGCTACTGACGCAGGATGTGGATGAGTTCACCTTCCAGGCCATGCGTGAGTACATTGCCGCCGATATGCCCAAGATTTACGAGGACGACGCTGCCCGCGAGGCTGCCGAGAAGGCTGTGGCCGACGGTGCCGAGCCCGAGGTCGAGGATCGTCATCTGGAGCTCAAGAACGTCGCGACCGGTGATCTTGACCTGGCGACCGAGGACGAAAAGAAGGAGGCCGAGGACGCCACCAAGGAGAACGAGGACCTCTTTAGCGCCATGAAGGAGGCGCTCGGCGACAAGGTCGAGAAGGTCGCCGTCTCTGCGCGCCTGACCGATGCTCCCGCGTGCATCACCACCGAGGGCCCGCTTTCGCTCGAGATGGAGAAGGTGCTCCAGAAGGGTCCCGAGGGAGCGCCCGATGGTATGCCCAAGAGCCAGCGCGTGCTCGAGCTCAACGCCAAGCACCCGGTCTTTGCCAAGCTTGTCGCTGCCCAGAAGGCAGGCGACGCCGACAAGATCAAGCAGTACTCCGGTCTGCTCTACGATCAGGCCCTGCTGGTCGAGGGCATTTTGCCCGAGGACCCCGTTGCCTTCGCGGCAGCTGTTTGCAACTTGATGTAGTTTGGTAGTTACGCGGTTCTACGAACCGCGTAACTACTCGACGCTGCAAACGCCCCTAAGCGGCAATCTGACGTTCAATCGTCGGTCGCGTACCGAAGTACGCTTCCCTCCTCTTTCACGTCACCTTGCTCGCTTAGGGGCGTTTTCGCTGACTTATGCTCAACCTGCGACGCTTTCGTGGTCCAAAGTAGTCATTGGGGACGTTCTTAAATTAGTCGTTGGGGACGTTCTTGTTTGAGTAGTCGTTTAAGAACGTCCCCATATGACTAGTTCCAATGACTATTTATTCGGACTGCTAATTTGTGCGGGCTGTGGTTTTGTGACCTGCTGAAATTAAAGATACTGTACAACTGTACACTAACTCATCTTCGTAGTATATTGCTACCCGCAAAACTCAGCACCATTGTGCCGCGAGGCACTAAAGCGCCTACGTACAATGGTTGTCGATAGTACGATTCGATTCAACGACAGGATGGATGGTCCAAGCGTGAGTCTCGGCAGCAAACTATCCAACGCAAAGGTCTCCTTTGCGATATTCAAGCGCGACATTAAGCGACTGCTTGTGAACCCCGTCGCCTTGGTGGTTACCCTGGGCGTGTGCGTTATCCCCTCGCTGTATGCCTGGTACAACATCGTGGCAAACTGGGATCCGTACGGAAACACCCAAGGTATCAAGATTGCCATCGCCAACAACGATCAGGGCACTCAGAATGACTTGGTGGGCGAGCTCAACGCGGGCGACCAGGTCGTCGATCAGCTCAAGGAGAACGATCAGCTGGGCTGGACCTTCGTCGATTCGGCCGCCGATGCCAAAGAGGGCGTCGAGAGTGGTGAGTACTATGCGGCCATCGTAATCCCCAAGAACTTCTCCGACAATCTTGTTTCGATGCTCGATGGCAATTACCATCAGCCGAAGCTCACCTATTACGTCAACGAGAAGAAGAGCGCTATTGCGCCCAAGGTTACCGATACCGGTGCAAATACCATCGAGGAGCAGATAAACTCGGAGTTTGTCTCCACGGTGGGCGAGACCGTCGCGGGTATTGCCAAGGATGCCGGAGTCGATCTTAAGGACAAGGCAACCCAGACTCAGGATTCGTTGGCAGCCTCGGTGTCCGAGGCATCCGATACCTTGGGCGAGGTGCGTGATTCGATTGGCGACATGAATGCCGCCATTGATAAGACGAGTGGCGCTATCGCCTCGGCTGATGCGGCGCTTGCCGGCTTGCAAGGTCAGGCACCGTCGCTGACGCAGGCAATCTCCCAGGGCAACGACCTGCTGGGCGAGGCTCGCGCCACGGCGGGCAACTCTATCACCTCGCTCTCCAAGGCACTCTCGGAAGGTAGCCTTGCACTCACCAAGACGTCAGCCTCCGCGAACGCTGCGATTGGCAAGCTAACGGGTACGGTCACATCTACGACCACCCGCATCGACAACTCGCTCGAGTCTTTCCAGGCGACGATCGATCACAATAAGGCCGTTATCGG
This sequence comes from Collinsella sp. AM12-1, assembly GCF_003472325.1. Lineage (NCBI taxonomy): Bacteria > Bacillati > Actinomycetota > Coriobacteriia > Coriobacteriales > Coriobacteriaceae > Collinsella > Collinsella sp. AM12-1. The sequence goes on along the minus strand of NZ_QRLS01000001.1, from coordinate 105,792 downwards.
GCACTTGGAGATTCTCGTTAATGACACGTCGACAGGTTCCGAGGAAATTGACGCGCGCATTGTATCGACCATCGATTCGCTTCGCGAGCAAAACCAGAAGCTGCAGAGCATCAAGGATGGCCTTTCTGCACAGTCGAGCGCCATGGCAAACGACGCTACGGCAATCTCGAACGCGAGCAACGCACTCAACGCGGCAATTCAGACCGGTACGGCTAGCCTCGGTCAGGCTCAGACCGATCTGGGTCAGAACGCACTTCCGAAGGCTTCGAGCGCGCTTGACTCCTTTGCCGCCGTTTCGGGCGATTTGACCGGCATTGTGTCGGGTATGACCCCCACGATAGCGAGCGCGCGCGGCACGCTGGCGCAGCTCGACGCCACGCTCAAGCAGGCAAAGATCACGCTGTCCCAAACCGACGCCTCCCTTGCCAAGGTTCAGGACAAGCTCGCGACCGCCGCCAATGACATTGCGGCGCTGCAGACCTCTGAGTCTATGGGCGAGTTAGCCGACCTCATGGACGTCGACGTCAATGACGTGGCAGATTTCATGGCATCTCCGGTTGAGCTGACGTCCAAGTCAATCTATCCGGTCAAGAGCTTTGGCTCGGGCATCGCGCCCTTCTACACCAATCTGGCGCTGTGGGTAGGCGGCTATGTGCTCATCGCTATCTATAAACTCGAGGTCGACCGCGAGGGCATCGGTAGCTTTACGGCGCGTCAGGGCTACTTTGGCCGCTGGTTGCTCCTGGTGATCCTGGGTGCGTTGCAGGCCATCATCGTTACGGTGGGAGATCTGGTCATTGGCGTACAGTGCGTTAACCCGCTGCTGTTCGTGCTGGGCGGCATCGCTATCTCGTTCACCTACGTCAACATCATCTATGCGCTGTCCACCACCTTTAAGCATATCGGTAAAGCCATTGGTGTCATCCTCGTCATTGTGCAGATCCCCGGCTCGTCGGGCATGTATCCCATCGAGATGATGCCCGGCTTCTTCCAATGGCTGCATCCGCTGCTGCCCTTCACCTATGGCATCAACCTGCTGCGCGAGACCGTCGGTGGCATGTATTCGTTCAACTACCTGTTCAACCTGTGCATCCTGGGCGTGTTCCTTGCCATCGCACTCTTTATTGGCTTGCAGCTGCGTCCGCTGCTGCTCAACCTCAACCTGCTCTTTGACAAGCAGCTTTCCACGACGGGCCTCATGATCTGCGAGTCCAACGACCTGCCGCGCCAGCGCTATTCGCTGCGCACGGCCATGCGCGTCATGCTCGATTCGGATTCGTACCGTCGCGAGCTGCTCGATCATGCCGTGGCGTTTGAGCATCGCTACCCGTACTACATCAAGGGCGGTTTTGCCGCCGTGGTAGGCGTGCAGGTTCTGCTCTTTGTGCTTTCGACGGTGCTCGATATCGACAATAACGGCAAGATCATCCTGCTCGTTATCTGGATCATTTCGGTTATCGCCATCTGCGGCTGGCTCATCAACATCGAATACATCCGTGCGAGCCTCAATACCCAGATGCGTATCTCGGCGCTTTCGGACGAGGACCTTCGCCGCGAGATGCGCGAGCACACGGCTGCCATCCCTGCCGCCCGTCGCATGTTTGGTCTCAACGCCAGCGAGCGTGGCGCCAAGGGAGGCGAACAGCCTACGAGCCGTCTGTCGCATATCGGTGCGCATCGTAAGGCTCAAGATGCCGACGGCGCTGACAACGTAAACGGAAACGACGGGGACACCACCTCGCTTGGCAAGCACTCTAAAGGAGGTGAGGCATAAATGAAAAACATCCTGCACCTGTTTAAGCGCGATGTCCAAAACGTGTCTCGCTCCGTGATCGGCATGGTCGTCGTGATGGGCCTGATCATCGTGCCATGTCTCTATGCATGGTTTAACATCGCCGGAAGCTGGGATCCGTACGGCAACACCGGCAACCTTAAGATCGCCGTGGTCAACACTGATGAGGGTTACGAGAGCGATCTGATTCCCGTCGAGGTCAACGTGGGCGAAAACGTAACCGCCACCCTGCGCGGCAACGAGAACTTCGACTGGGTTGTGCTCAACGATCGCGATAAGGCCATCGATGGCGTCAAGTCGGGCGCGTACTACGCTGCCGTCGTTATCCCTAAAACGTTTAGCGCCGACATGATGACGCTTTTCTCGACCGAGGTGAAGCACGCCGATATCGAGTTCTACGAGAACCAGAAGGCTAACGCCATCGCACAGATCGTGACTGAAAAGGGCTCGAGCGCCGTCCAGAGTCAGGTCAACGAGACCTTTACCAAGACCATCACGACCATCGGCCTTAAGACCGTGTCCAGCCTGCTCGACTATATGAGTACCGACCAGGTGAGCAACTTTATCGCCAATCTGTCCTCGACGCTGGGCGATTCGGTCGAGGACCTGCAGGACGTTCAGGCGAGTGCGACGTCGCTCGCGGGCATTTTGAGCTCCACGTCCGATTCACTGACATCGGCGGGCGGCATGCTCAAGCAGACGGGCACCGTTGATGAGTCGACGAAGCAGCTGATGGAGCACGCCAAGAGCGGCATCAATGATTCCAAGGAAGCGCTCAAGGCCGCCAACGATGCCGTTGACGCGGCGATTGACGGAAGCGCGGGCTCGTTCGACAACGTGTCCGCCGAGCTTGCGAAGGCATTCGATGCCGCGAATCAGCATGTTTACCTTACGGTGTCTCAGCTCAACGAAGCCGCAGCGGCGCTCAATACGCGTGCTGACGATATCGATGCGATGGCCGATCAGCTCCGCAACCTTGCCGACCAGGTGAGTGATGACAAGCTCAAAGACGGTCTCGAGTCCGCTGCGACGTCGCTGGGCAGAATTGCCGTGGAGTACCGCAACAATGCGAAGGACCTGACGGCGACCGCAAAGTCCCTTTCGGACGGCATGGCGGAGGTCAACAACTCGCGTGCCGAGGTCGACCAGGCCATCGCCGATGCCAAGGCGGGTATCTCGGGAGCCAAGTCCGACTACGATTCCACGTTCTCGATTAAGGCCAAGGAGCTCAAGAAGACCATTTCGGGCGTTCTGGATTCCCTGAACGGTATCTCGGGTGACTTGGATAGCGCTGTGAGCGGTCTGACCGACGCCTCTGGCTCGCTCGCAAAGGGCCTCTCCAAGGCTGCGACGCTGGTCAACAAGGCTTCTGATCAGTTGGGCGAGGCGTCGGACAAGATCAGCGCTTTTAAGGACGAGCTTGATAGCGCTCTGATGTCGGGTGACCTGGCCATGATTAAGACAATGATTGGCAACGACCCCGAGGGCCTCGCCGTGTCGCTTTCCGGCCCCGTCGCGCTCGACCGCAAACCGGTCTATCCGATCCGCAACTACGGTTCGGCCATGGCACCGTTCTACACGATTCTGTCGCTGTGGGTGGGCTCGATTGTACTGGCGGCCATGATGAAGGTCTCGGTTGACGATGAGCTCATCAACGAGCTGATCCCCGTGCGCCTGCACGAGATCTACCTGGGCCGCTACCTGTTCTTTGGAGGTCTGGCCCTGCTGCAGGCGACACTCGTGTGCGCGGGCGACATCCTGTTCTTTGGCATTCAGTGCGACAACCCGCTGCAATTTGTGCTGGCGGGTTGGGTCGCGAGTCTCGTGTTCTCCAATATCGTCTACACGCTTACGGTTTCGTTTGGCGATATCGGCAAGGCGCTCGCCGTCGTGCTGTTGGTTATGCAGGTCGGCGGTTCGGGCGGTACGTTCCCCATCGAGATGACCGGCCCTGTGTTCCAGGCGATCTATCCGTTCCTGCCGTTCACCCACGGCATCAACGCCATGCATGCCGCCATGGCTGGCGCCTACCATATGGAGTACTGGATTGAGCTAGGCATTCTGGCGAGCTATCTGATTCCATCGCTGGCACTGGGCGTCGTCTTCCGCCGCCCGGTCATCAAAGCCAACGACTGGATTATCGAAAAGCTGGAGTCGACCAAATTGATTTAATACAGCAACGTAAACGCCGTCGGAACATCGAGGATTTCTGTTCCGACGCTTTAGTTGAGTGAATTGCATGGGCTGCTTGGTTGTTGCTACAGTAGCGGGGCGTGCCGGGGGTCCGGTGCGCCCTGTTTTTATTTGACCATGAGGCGGCATGCGGTCACGCGCGTGCGGACACCACGCCCAGATTGAGCGCGAGGATGCCCTATGCCCCAGCATGTCACTGACAATATCGAAATGATGCCCGATGGCCCTGTGGCTCGCGAGGACCTGGGTGCGGGCGGCACCTCCCGTGGTGCCGGTGCTCGTTCGCCGTTGTTCTGGAAAGTTCTACTGCTTTCGGTGGCGATTATCTGGGGTTACTCCTTTACCACTATGAAGGACGCGCTCGACACCATTCCGGTGTTTGAACTGCTCTACGTGCGCTTTCTGCCTGCGGCGTTGGTCATGTTTGTCATCTTCCACAAGCGCATCATCGCGCACCTCAACGCCCGCAATCTTATCGTCGGACTTGGAATGGGCACACTTATGTGGGCCGCCTACGTCCTGCAGACGGTCGGTCTGGCGCACACCACGGCGGGCAAGAACGCGTTTTTGACGGGTACGTACTGCATCCTCGTGCCCTTTGCGAGCTATTTTCTGAGCGGCGAAAAACTCACCCGCTATAATCTGGGCGCGGCACTGCTGTGCTTGGCGGGCATTGGCCTGGTGGCGCTTGATAGCGTCGAGTTCAACATCGGCGATGCCATTACGCTGGGCGGCGCGGTTTTCTTCGCCATCCAGATGGCGGTGACCGCCAAGTACGGTCGCAAAATGGACATCAACGTCATCACGTTTTGGATGTTTGTGGGCAATGGCGTGCTGAGCCTGATCTCGTCGCTGCTATTCGAGACCCAGGCGCCTCTGTCCGTGTGGACGCCGAATTTTATCTGTGTGATGGCGTTTCTCTCGGTGGGCTGCACATGCGTGGCTCTGCTCATCCAAAACGTCGGCCTGGCGCATGTCCCGGCTTCGACGGGCTCGCTGCTCCTTTCGATGGAGTCGCCTTCGGGCGTGTTGTTTTCGGTGCTGCTGATGGGGGAGGCGCTCACCTCGCGCCTGCTCGCCGGCTTTGTGCTTATCTTCCTGTCGATTATCTTGAGCGAGACTCACTTCGATTTTTTGCGTCGAAAGCCGCGCCCGCAATTGTAAACAACTTGTTGCGCCGCCCTCCTGGGGCGGCATTTTTTATGCCTCGCCCTTAAAGTTGTACCTTGCGCTTTACGCTATCAAAGTGCTTACTGCAAAAACGTTACTGGAGGGCATTTATGGCACTAGCTCAGTCCGATCTTCAACCGCAATCAGCGTCCAAGGCCACCATGGCGGCGCAGGCCGCTATCGGTGACGGTCTTGTTGCAGAAGCTCAGGCGTTTGCCAACGAGCTTGCCACATGGCGCCATGATCTCCATCAAACGCCTGAGCTCGGTAACAACCTTCCGCAGACGTCCGCCTTTATCCAGGCGCGTCTGGACGAGATGGATATTCCCTATGCCGTGCTTGTTGACGGCTCCTGTGTCGTTGGCCTAATCGGTGCCGGCGCGGCAGCTGCTGCTCGGGGTAACGGTACGTGCACGGACAAACAGGCCGGTACGGTCATCATGCTCCGTGGCGACATGGATGCCCTACCTGTTGCTGAAGAGTCAGGCGAGCCTTTCGCCTCTACGAACGGCTGCATGCACGCATGCGGACACGATATGCACGCGACGGCGCTGCTTGGTGCGGCGCGCCTGCTCAAGGCCCGCGAGTCCGAGCTTGTCGACGCCAACGCCACGATTAAGTTGCTGTTCCAACCGGGCGAGGAAACCTTTGAGGGTGCCCGCGCCGCCATCGCCGACGGTCTGCTGCAGAACCCGCGTCCCCAGGCCGCCTTCGCCATACATGTCAATAGCCAGTCGCCGCTTGGCCTGGTGCTCTACGGCAGCCCGGCGCTCTCGGGCGTGTACGGTTTTCGCATCACGCTTCAGGGCAAGGGCGGCCATGGCTCGAGCCCCGAGATCTGCATCGACCCCATCACGGCCGGCGTCCATGTGCATCTGGCGCTTCAGGAGCTCATCTCCCGCGAGGTGCCGGCGGCCAAGGAGGTCGCGCTTACCATTGGCAAGTTCGCCGGCGGTCAGGCCGCAAATGTCATTCCCGACACTTGTGTGCTTGAGGGAACGCTGCGTGGCTTCGACGTCGAGCTCATGGAGCACCTCAAGACCCGCATCGCCGAGGTCGTCAACGGCGTGGCCGCAACGTATCGCACGCCGGCGACTATCGAGACGCTTTCGGATGTTCCGCCGCTGGTACTCGACGACGGCATGACGCAGGCGTCGCTTGGCTACGTGGGCGCGGTGCTGCCCAAGGCTGCCTTCCTGCCGCTGTTCCACGCCATGGCGAGCGAGGACTTCGCGTTGATCTCGAGCGAGATCCCGAGTGCGTACTTTACCGTGGGCGCTGCCGTGACTGATACGGACGAGCACTTTGCTCAGCATCATCCCAAGGCACGTTTTAGCGATGCCGAGCTTCCCCTTGGCGCCGCGGCTTATGCCGCCGTCGCTTTGGGCTACATCGCCGACCACCGGTAGCACCCAATCTTGCTACTCGTTCGTTAAAAAGGAGCAGTATGTCCCGGCAGCATAAATTCTTCCCCGGTTGGCTCGTCGTGGCCTCCGGCTTTGTCATCATGGCCACGTGCTACACGATTTTCGTTAACTGCATGAGTCTGTTCCAGCCGCTCATCGTCAGCGACTTGGGCATTTCTCTTGCGCAGTACAACATCTCCAACGCCATCTCCACCGTGGTGAGCGTTATCGGCTCACTTGTGATCGGTCATGTGGCCGATAAAGTGAGCGGTCGCGTTTTGGGCTCCCTCACTGTTATCGCCACCTCTGCCGTTCTTGCCGGCATGAGTTTTGTCGGTGAGCTGTGGCAGGTCTACGTGCTCTTTGCCGTCTCGGGCTGCTTTGCCGTCGCCTCGACCCGCCTGCTCATTAGCCTTGTGACCGCCAACTGGTTTACGGCCAAGCGAGGCCTTGCCATCTCCATCGCACTTTCGGGCTCGGGCTTTGGCGGCGCTATTCTGTCTCCCATCGTGAGCTCGCTTATCGTGAGCGTTGGCTGGCGTTCCGCCTTCCTAGTGCTCGCGGCTATCTGCATGGTGGCGGCGCTGCCCATCACGGCCTATTCCTTCCGCACCAAGCCTTCCGAGATCGGCCTTAAGCCGCTCGGCGAGAACCCGGGCGATCCGTCCGTCTCGACGGCTGGCGACAAGGATGAGCACACGGCGCCTGAGGTTAACGTTGGCTGGTCTCGCATCAAGAAGAGCCCGGCGTTTTGGCTGCTTGTCGTCGCCTTCCTCTTTATGGGACTCGTTAACGGCGCCATCTTGCCCAACCAGGTCACCAACATGACGAGCGTTACCGTCAACGGCGCCAAGATCGTTACGGGCGGCCACGACCCCATGTGGGCCGGTACGGTGCTTTCTGCCTACATGGTCACGGTTGTTATCGCCAAGATTTCGCTCGGCGCCATCTACGATCGCTTTGGTTTGCGCTTTGGCAACGTGCTGGGTTCCGTTGCGTGTATTGTCGCCTGTGTGGCGCTGTGCTTCCCGACGACGGACCTTGGTCCTATTGTGGCCGCTGTGAGCTTTGGTATCGGAACGTGCATGGGCACCATCACGCCCACCATTGCCGCGTCAAAGCAGTTTGGCATGGCCGACCTCGGCAAGGTCACGGGCACCATTACCTCGCTCGAGATGGTCGGCGGCACCGTGGGCGCCATCGTTTCGGGCGTGCTGTTCGATGCCACGGGCTCTTTTGCGAGCACCTGGATTGTGTGCCTGGCGTGCTCCGTGGTCATGCTCGTGTTCCTGCTGGCATCCGAGCCCATCGCCGCCAAGCTGCGCGCGAGCGTGGCGGGGGAGTAAGCACGCTGCCGCGTTTGCCGGCTCACCCTGCTCTGTCCGCGGCGGTCTTGGGAGCCGAATGGATGCTCGTACCATCATTCGGTTTCCAAGGTCGCCACGGGCCTACGAAATGATCCGTTTTCCTCCGTCCCCAACAGATCACGTGATCCGAAGGGGACGGAGGAAAACGGATCACAAACAGCGGCGGCGCGTCTGGCCGAACGAGTCCCCATACCCTCGTTCGGTCAGACGCGCCGCCGCGTTGCTGCTTTGTGCCGTATAATGTCCTGTACCTATGACGCGATACAAAAGAAAGGTGTTTGCCCATGCAGGCACAGAAGGCGGAGGGAACCCGCGACCTTATCGGCGCCGAGATGCGCGCTTGGCAAAAAATGCAGCAGATTGCGGCCGGCGTATTCGAGCCGTTTGGCTTTAAGCCCATCGAGACGCCCGCCATCGAGCAGGTGGACGTGTTTGTCCACGGCATCGGCCAGTCGACCGACGTCGTGCGCAAGGAGATGTTCCGCGTGTTTAGCGGCGCCAACCTGGAGCGCGTCTTTACCGAGGGTACCGATAGCAAGCTCAAGCCCAAGCAGCGCCTGGCGCTTCGTCCCGAGGGCACGGCCGGCGTGGTGCGCGCCGTCGTGGAGAACAACTTGGTGCCTCAGGGCTCCACGCCGTTTAAGGCCTACTATGCCGAGGCCATGTTCCGCGGCGAGCGTCCTCAGAAGGGTCGCCTGCGTCAGTTCCACCAGGTGGGCATCGAGTGGCTCGGTGCTCCCGATCCGGCGGCAGACGCCGAGTGCATCATTATGCTCATGGAGTTCTACAAGCGCCTGGGCTTCGATCTTTCCAAGCTCCGTCTGCTCATTAACTCGATGGGCGATGCCCAGTGCCGTCCGGCCTATCGCGAGCAGGTTAAGCAGTTCATTCTCGACCACGCCGACGAGATGTGCGACGAGTGCCGCGAGCGCGCCGAGCTTAATCCGCTGCGCGCCTTCGACTGCAAGAACGACCATTGCCGCGAGATCATGGCCGAGGCCCCGTTGATGGGTGACAACCTGTGCGACGAGTGTCGCGAGCACTACGAGCAGGTCAAGCGCTATCTGGATGCCGCTGGCATCGAGTATGTCGAGGACCCCACCCTGGTGCGCGGCCTGGACTACTACACCCGTACCGTCTTTGAGGTCGAGGCTCCCGGCGCCGGCGTCGGTTCCATCGGTGGCGGCGGTCGCTACGATGGCCTGGTTGAGCTCGAGGGCGGCAAGCCCACGGCCGGCGTCGGCTTCGCCGTCGGTTTTGAGCGCGCCCTGTTGGCCCTGCAGGCCTTTGGCAGCGACCTGGGCGCCGATGAGGCCCCGTGTGTCTACGTCGCCAATGCCGGCAAGGAACTGCGCCAGAACGTGTTTGCCATTACGCAGCAGCTTCGCGCCGCAGGTATCGTGACCGAGGCAGACTATCAGGGCCGTTCGCTCAAGGCCCAGTTTAAGCAGGCCGACAAGGTGGGCGCCAAGCTCATTTTGGTCTTGGGCGGCGACGAGCTTGCTGCCGGCAAGGTTAAGGTGCGCGACATGCAGAGCCATGACGAGGTTCTCGTCGATTTGGCCAATGTGGTCGAGGCGGTTCGCGAGCGCCTGTAGCGCATCTTTTTGAGCTGCGGGCCTGCTAACGTGCCCTGCTCATGGAGAACGATTGTTACGGGGGTGTTTCGCTTTTATGCGGAATGCCCCCGTTTGTATATGCCGCCTACCGAGAAATACGACCATTTAGGGCAAAAACCCTTGCAATGCAGAAAATACTTTTGTGTGGTAAAGCGCAATCAGCGTCGAAAGTTTTTGCCGAGTGCCTATAATGGATACCGCATGTTACGTGCATAGAAGGAGGAATGGGAGGAAACGTGGCTGAGAACCCAAGCAACCAGTCTGTACCCGAAGCCGCGGCGCGTGTCGCTGCCGTGGTCAACCGCCTCGTTAACCGAATCGGCTTGAATGCCGAGTCCAAGGAGCGTCTCGCCGAGATCGAGATCCCCGAGGAGCTGCGCGACAATCTGGCGCTGTTCTTGCGCCTGGAGCGCCGTGTGCTTAGCGAGTATGATCCCGAGATCGCGGACCTGTTCGACAAGATTTTGACAGCCGAGATTGTGGCCAATGCCGGCAACCCCGGTAGCCGTGCTGCCGACGAGTCCGTCGACGAGCAGGGCGTGCCCACTGCCGACGAGCCCACCGCCGTGGCGTTTCGCGAGGTTGTCGATATGATCGACAGCCTGCCGCTCGATAAACAGCAGGTTATCGTCCGCGCCTTTACGAGCTTCTTCCATCTGGCAAACCTGTCGGAGGAGAATTACCGTGTGGCGCAGCTGCGCGAGCGCGAGGCCGGCGCATCGACCGATACCGAGGTCGATCCTGCCAACGAACTCACCGTCGCCTATCACCAGTTGGTAAACGAGATGGGTGTCGAGGGCGCCAACGAGCTGCTCGGCAAGCTCGAGTTCCACCCTGTCTTTACCGCACATCCCACCGAGGCCCGTCGTAAGGCCGTCGAGGGCAAGATTCGCCGTATCTCCAACCTGCTGGAGGAGCGTCCGCGTCTGGGCGGTTCCGACCTGGTGGAGAACGAGCGCCATATGCTGCAGGAGATCGACGCCCTGGTGCGTACGAGCCCCATCGCGCTCAAGAAACCCACGCCGGTCGAGGAAGCCGATACCATCATCGACATCTTCGATAACACGCTGTTCGACGTTATTCCCGTCATCTATCGTCGTTTTGATGACTGGGTGCTGGGCGATAAGGCCGGCACCGTGCCGCCGCTGTGCCCGGCGTTCTTCCACCCCGGCAGCTGGATCGGTTCCGACCGCGACGGTAACCCCAACGTCACCGCCAAGGTGAGCCGCGAGGTCGCTGCCAAGTATTTCACCCATATGGTGCTCAAGCTCGAGGACAAGTGCCGCCGCATCGGCCGCAACCTCACGCTCGAGGCCACCTACAGCAAGCCGTCTGCCGAGCTCATCAACCTGTGGAACCATCAGGTCGAGATGAGCACTCAGTACACCGCACGTGCTGAACTAATCTCCGAGCACGAGCCGCATCGCGCCGTCATGCTCGTCATGGCCGACCGACTCAACGCCACCGTGCGTCGCATCACCGACACCATGTACCACAGCGCCGATGAGTTCCTGGAGGACCTGCGCGTCGTCCAGCGCTCGCTGGCCGCCTGCGGTGCCGTCCGTGCTGCCTACGGCCCGGTCCAGACCATCATCTGGCAGGTCGAGTCCTTCGGCTTCCACATGGTCGAGATGGAGTTCCGTCAGCACTCCGTGGTGCACGCCCGCGCCCTCAAGGATATCCACGAGAACGGTATCCATGGTGATCTGCAGCCCATGACGCGCGAGGTCATCGATACCTTCCGCGCTATCGGCTCCATCCAAAAGCGTTACGGCAAGAAGATGGCGCACCGCTACATCATCTCGTTCACCAAGAGCGCCCAGCATGTGGCCGACGTCTTTGAGCTTGCCCACCTGTCCTTTGCGCATGAGGAGGATGTCCCCGAGCTCGACGTGATCCCGCTGTTCGAGCAGCTCGAGGACCTCGAGGGCTGCGTCGACGTGCTCGACCAGATGCTTACGCTGCCCGTGGTGCAAAAGCGCCTTGCCCAGACCAACCGTCGCATGGAGGTCATGCTGGGCTATTCCGACTCCTCCAAGGATGCCGGTCCTACCACGGCTATGCTCGCGCTGCACTCCGCACAGGAGCGTATTGCCAAGTGGGCCGAGAAGAACGATATCGATCTGGTGCTCATGCACGGTCGCGGCGGTGCCGTGGGCCGTGGTGGCGGCCCGGCCAACAAGGCCGTGCTGGCGCAGCCCAAGGGTTCGGTCAACTGCTTCTTTAAGCTCACCGAGCAGGGCGAGGTCATCTTTGCCCGTTACGGTAACCGCACGCTGGCTCAGCGCCATGTTGAGTCCGTTGCCGCTGCAACGCTTTTGCAGTCGGCCCCGAGCGTCGAGAAGACCAACACCGAGACCACGCAGAAGTTCTGGGATATGGCCGAGAAGCTCAACGCTGCAAGCCACGAGCGCTATCTGGATCTGCTGAACACCGAGGACTTTACACCGTGGTTCTCGACCGTGACGCCGCTGACCGAGGTCGGTCTGCTGCCGATCGGCTCGCGCCCGGCCAAGCGCGGTCTGGGTGCCAAGTCGCTCGACGACCTGCGTACCATTCCGTGGATTTTCAGCTGGAGCCAGGCTCGCATTAACCTGGCCGCTTGGTACGGTCTGGGTACCGCCTGCGAGCAGCTGGGCGATCTTGACCAGCTCAAGGCTGCCTACCAGGAGTGGCCGTTCTTCCGCACGTTCATCGACAACATCGAGATGTCGATCGCTAAGACCGACCAGCGCATCGCCAAGATGTATCTGCACCTGGGCGATCGCCAGGATCTGTCCAAGAAGGTCTTCACCGAGATGCAGCTCACGCGTAAGTGGGTCCTTGCCATCGTCGGTGACGAGTGGCCGCTACAGCGCCGTCGCGTGCTTGGCTGCGCCGTTCGCGTGCGTAACCCCTATGTCGACGCCCTGTCCATCGCTCAGGTCCGCGCCCTTCGCGAGGTGCGTATGAACCAGGACGAGATGGCCGAGGAGAAGAAGGCCGAGTACATGAGCCTGATTCTTTCGACTGTGACCGGCGTCTCGGCAGGATTGCAGAACACGGGGTAATCGATAACCCTGTAGTCGTCCGGGTCCGCCATCAGTTTACTTTTAGGCACGTCCTCGGACATGCAAGAAGCCCTCGCTGCGCACTTCGTGCGGCGAGGGCTTCTTGCGTCCTGCGGAGTGTGCCTAAAAGTAAACTGATGGGGCCCTACGATGTCCGGTCTTCGGCGGATTACTGCTGGGGAAAAGATAGCGCGCTTCGCGCGTTTTGGATGGGGTCTGTCTCGGCGGCGCGTTTGGCGCTTCTCGCCTTGCGACTGTAGCGCCCGCGGTCCTCATTGGGACCACGGCCGTTTTGTTATGGGTCAAATATGAACGTTGTGTTAATGAGTCGGTGGACGGTGGTGTTTTTCGGTGAGCGGCGTATCCTTCCAACGGTTTGACTAGTGTGTCAGTTGAAAGGAAGAGGGCGCTCGTCAATGTTTGAATGTGAACTACCGTTTGACCACAAGACGTTGCATCTGGAGCTCGAGGACAAGAACTTCGCGGGTGTGATGGAAGGTCATCAAAACGAGTTTAAGACTACAAAATCGCAGGAAGAGCTGGTAGAGGAGTCGCTTGCCAACCCTTATGGCTCGCCTTCGCTCGAGGAGCTTTGTGCTGGCAAAAAGGATATCGTAATTATCAGCTCTGACCATACGCGTCCCGTTCCTTCGCGTGTGACGATGCCTATTCTGCTGCATCACATTCATGCCGCTGCGCCCGAGGCCCGTGTGCGTATTTTGGTTGCTACGGGTATGCACCGTCCGTCGACGCACGAGGAGCTCGTCAATAAGTATGGCGAGGACATCGTTGCCAACGAGGAAATCGTTATGCATGTCGCGACCGACGACAGCATGATGAAAAAGATCGGCACCCTGCCTTCTGGTGGCGAGTGCATCATCAACAAGATTGCGGCCGATTGCGATCTGCTGCTTGCCGAGGGCTTTATTGAGCCGCACTTCTTTGCCGGTTTCTCTGGTAGCCGCAAGTCCGTCCTGCCTGGCATCGCCAGCTACAAGACCATCATGTACAACCACAACGGTCAGTTTGTGAACGATTCCCACTCGCGTGCCGGCAACCTGTGCCACAACCACGTGAGCGAGGACATGTTTGCCGCCGCCGAGATGGCTCACCTTGCCTTTGTGCTCAACGTGGTGCTCAACGGCAAGCACGAGGTCATTGGCTCCTTTGCCGGCGACATCCACAAGGCGCACGAGGCTGGCTGCGAGTTCGTGAAGAGCCTTGCCGGCGTTGAGCCCGTCGAGTGCGAGATCGCCATTACCACTAACGGCGGCTACCCCCTCGATCAGAACATCTATCAGGCTGTGAAGGGCATGTGCGCTGCCGAGGCCACGCTTCCCGAGGGCGGCGTGATCATCGACGTCGCCGGTTGTGCCGACGGTCACGGCGGCGAGGGCTTCTATCACAACATCGCCGACAACGATCCGGCAGAGTTTGAGCGCGCCTGTATCGATCGTCCTAAGGACGAGACCCTGCCCGATCAGTGGACGAGCCAGATCTTTGCCCGCATCCTGGCGCATCACCCCGTGATCATGGTCACCGACCTGTGCGATCACCAGATGCTCAAGGATATGCACATGACGCCGGTCAACACCCTCGAGGAGGCGCTCAAGCTCGCCTTTGAGATGAAGGGTGCCGACGCCAAGGTCGCCGTCATCCCCGATGGCCTGGGTGTTGTCGTCGCGCAGCACTAGTGCGCGGCTTAAACGAATCGTTTATAACCGACAAGAAAGATAAGGTTTTATGCTTACCAAACTCCTCTGCGAATTCGGCGCGACGGCCCTCATGATCGTCTTTGGCGTGGGCGTGCACTGCGATACCGTGCTCAAAGGCACCAAGTATCAGGGCTCCGGCCATATGTTTGCCATCACCACCTGGTCTTTTGGCATCTCGGTCTGCCTGTTTGTCTTTGGCGGCGCCGTGTGCATGAACCCCGCTATGGTGCTTGCCCAGTGCATCGTCGGTCTGGTGCCGTGGGGCAACTGCATCCCCTTCATGCTTGCCGATATGCTCGGCGGCTTTGTGGGTGCCGTGATCGCTTGGTTTATGTATGCCGATGAGTTCAAGGCTTCCGAGGGTGTCGTCGATCCCATTGCCCAGCGCAACATCTTCTCGACCAACCCCACCACCGAGGGTACGAACTATGCCCGCAACTTCTTCTGCGAGGCAATCTGCACCTTTGTGTTCATTAGCGCCATCCTTGCTGCTGCTAGCCGTGCTGGTGAGGACGTTTTGATGCTCGCCATCTGCGTCGGCCTGATTGTCTGGGCCGTTGGCATGGGCATGGGCGGCATCACCGGCTTCGCTATGAACCAGGCACGTGACCTTGGTCCCCGCCTTGCTTATCAGGTGCTGCCGATTAAGAACAAGGCTGACAACAACTGGAAGTATGGTCTGCTTGTTCCTGGCATCGCGCCGTTTGTCGGTGCTATTGTCGCCGCGCTGTTTGTGCACGGTTTCTTGGGCATGTTCTAGTCGAAGGACGGCTCTATAAGGTTCGGGCTCGGCAAGGGTTTACTTTCCAACGCGTCCTCGGACATGCAAAAAGGCTCGCTGCGCACTTTGTGCGGCGAGCCTTTTTGCGTCCTGCGGAATGCGTTGGAAAGTAAACCCTTGCCGAGCCCTGGGCATTCTTGGCTGTGTTCGAACAAGCAACCCAACATATATATCTGAATTTGGATGTGAGGGGCGCTTTGTTTTTGGGTGCCCTTACAAGAAAGCGTGACTTGGGGATGGGATGGGCACTTTGCTTTTTAGTGCCCTGAGATGGGGGCGAGACTTTGGAATGAGAGGCTAACTTAGGTGAAGAGGGGCTGTATGGCTGATAGGTAGTCTTTGGCTACGTCGGCTTTGTCTGCTTGGAAGTTGTGCCAGGCCCACCATTGGACCATTCCTACGAAGCTTGAGGCTATGTGGTGTAGTAGGAAACTGCGGTCCATGGTGCCGGCGGGGCCTGCGGGGTCGACGGGGACGGTTTCGGCTGCGCGCGACATGATGGTCTTGCGGAGACAGTCGGCGAAGACGCGTGAGCCGGCGCCGGCTACGAGGGCTCGAACGCCCTGGCGGCGTTCCCAGAGATTGTTGAGGATATGCTCGACCTGCACGAGTGGGTCGTCGAGCGGTGTGCCATCGTCGTCAAGAGCGTGGGTGCAGATGTCGCTCACGAGTTCGGACAGTAGGTCGTCTTTGCTCTTAAAGAGACCGTAGAATGTCGCGCGGCCTACGTGAGCGCGAGCGATGATGTCGCCGACGGTGATCTTGCCGTAATCTTCCTCGCGCAGGAGCTCGGAGAACGCCGCAACGATGGCGGCGCGGCTTTTTGCCTTGCGGGCATCCATGGCTATGCGTCCGCGTGAACGAGCAGGCAGCGGAGCGTGCCGGAGCAACCCTCGTAGGGGCGTTTGCCGGCGCCGTAGCCGACAGCTTCGATGCGGTAGCGTGAGGGCAGTTGGTCGGACGTACGCAGGGCGGTGACGATGGCGGCGCCTGTGGGCGTTACGAGCTCGCCAGCGACCGGTGCAGGCGTGAGAGCGATATTGCCCGCCTGGCACAGGTTGACGACAGCGGGGACGGGAATGGGCATGAGGCCGTGTGCACAGCGGATGGTTCCGTGGCCCTCGGAGAGCGACTCGACCACGATGTCCTCAATGCCCAGGTCATCGAGGCAGATGGCGACAGAGCAGACGTCGACGATGGAGTCGATGGCGCCCACCTCGTGGAACATGACGGTCTCGGGCGTTTTGCCGTGAGCCTTGGCCTCGGCAGCGGCGAGTGCGGTAAAGATGGCGAGGGCGCGACGCTTGGCGCCATCGCTTAGCTGCGAGCCATCGATAATGGCGGTGACGTCCGCCAAAGACCGGTGGTGATGGTGGTGGGCGTGATGATGCCCCTCGTGGCCATGGCCGTGGATCTCATGGTCATGGTCGTGTGTGTGCTCGTGCTCATGCTCGTCATGGTCATGATGATGGTGGTGCTCATGCTCATGCATATGCTCGACAGCTGCTTCGTTGCCGTAGAGCCAGGCCATATCGTGGTCGTGGTTCTCGAGCTCCTCTGCCAGCTGAACGTCAAAGTCGCAGGCGTCGATGCCGTGCTTGTTTACGCGCGTGACGGCGATCGAAAAGCCATCGACCGGCAGCGTGGCGAGCTGTTCGCGCAGCTGCTCCTCACTGGCATCCAGGTCGAGCAGGGCCGCAACGGTCATATCGCCGCTGATGCCCGAGGTGCCGTCGATGATAAGCGTGTGCTGATGGTTGGACATGGGATGCTCCTTAGCGGGCGCAGGGCGTGCCGGCGCTCAGATGATTGATAAGACTTGCCTGGTAGGCGGCACCAAAGCCGTTGTCGATATTGACGACCGAGACGCCGCTGGCGCAGGAGTTGAGCATGGCGAGCAGCGCGGCCACGCCACCAAAGTTCGCGCCGTAGCCCACGCTGGTGGGAACGGCGATGACCGGGCAACTCACCAGGCCGCCGATGACGCTCGCCAGGGCGCCTTCCATGCCGGCGATGGCGATGACCACCTGCGCCTGGGCAAGTTCCTCGGCATGCGCAAGCAGGCGGTGCAGCCCGGCGACGCCCACGTCGTAAAGGCGATCGACTTCGTTGCCATAGAACTCGGCCGTCAACGCGGCTTCCTCGGCGACGGGCAGGTCGCTCGTGCCGGCGCAGGCGACAACGATGCGTCCGTTGCCGGTAGGGGAGGGCTTGCCGCCCACGAGGG
Organism: Collinsella sp. AM12-1; assembly: GCF_003472325.1. NCBI lineage: Bacteria > Bacillati > Actinomycetota > Coriobacteriia > Coriobacteriales > Coriobacteriaceae > Collinsella > Collinsella sp. AM12-1. Next base: position 88,472 of record NZ_QRLS01000001.1, on the reverse strand, counting down.
CGAGCTGCGCGTCCGGGACATATCCCAGGTCGATGCCGTTGCCGAGAAGCTCCGAGGTGCGGGCGGCCTTTTTGGCGTCCAGGCGCGTGACCAGGATGCGCTCCTGGCCGGCATCGCGCAGCGCTTTGATAATGGCGGCAATCTGATCGGCGGTTTTACCGGCACCGTAGACAACCTCGCCGGCTCCCTGGCGCACCCCGCGCGAAAGATCGAGCTGCGCAAAGCCCAAATCGGCGGTCGGAGCCGTCTGGATGCGCGTGAGGGCGACGGCCGGGGTGACTGCCCCGCCGGCAACATCGCTCAGTAACTGCTCAAGATCTCGCTTATCCATATATGTTCCCTTCGACGGCGCAAAGTCTAGCACTCAAAGGGTATGTTTCCGAACATTAAGACAAAATTGTTCGGAAACTATAGGACAGACTGATTCAATTGTTAGACGGATCGACTAGTCACGCAGGATGATGTCCATGGCGAGCATCAGATTGCGCTCGTCGATGGCAAACGGGGCGGCCTCGCGCGTCTTGGGCTTGGCACAAAACGCGATGCCCGTGCCCGCGGCCTGAATCATGGGGATGTCGTTGGCACCGTCGCCGATCGCGACGGTGTGGGCCATGTCGACGCCGCACTCAACTGCCCAGTCCAGCAGCTGGATGAGCTTGGACTCCTTGGTCACAATGTCGGCAGCCAACTTACCGGTGAGCTTGCCGCCTACGACCTCCAGACGGTTGGCCAGGCAAAAGTCGATTCCCGCGGCGGCCACGATCTTGTCGGCAACCTCGTGGAAGCCGCCACTTACGACGCCGACCTTCCAGCCCTTGCTGTGCGCCGAGCGCACAAGCTCCAGCGCGCCGGGGGTAAACGTCACGCGCTCAAAGGTGCGCTCGAACACGCTCTCGTCCAAGCCGGCAAGCAGCCCCACGCGCTCCTCGAGCGCTTGCTTAAAGTCAAGCTCGCCGCGCATGGCGCGCTCGGTGATCTGCGCCACTTGCTTGCCCACGCCGGCTTCCTCGCCCAACAGGTCGATGACCTCCTGGTTGATGAGCGTGGAGTCGATATCCATAACGATGAGGCGTGCAGTCATGGCGGGCCTTTCCAAGTGCAGTTGTATTGGGGCACATTGTCGCACGTGACGAGCGCGGGCGGGTGTCACGGCGCGTCAATTGTTTCGTCTCCGTCAAGTCTTTGGGCAGGAGCCACTTTTTCGCGGCACATCGACGCGAGTGCGATAAGATAGAACGCCATGTCTGGCTGCGCGGTTTACGCAGGCTGGGCAAATCTGTACGACGCCGCCCGGAACGACACGGGGCGGCACAGATCCATAAAGGAGGATCACTGGTATGAGCCAGACCCGTCCCATCGATGAGCATTCCATGCACACCCGTACCTGCGGCGAGCTTCGCTTCGAGAACGTGGGCGAAGAGGTCACCCTCACCGGTTGGGTGAGCCGTCGCCGCGACCACGGCGGCCTTATCTTCTGCGACCTTCGCGACCGTGAGGGCATCACGCAGCTCACCTTCGACCCCGAGCACTCCGACGGCGACGCCTTTAAGATCGCCGAGACCATGCGTCCCGAGTGGCCCATCAAGATTCACGGCGTCGTGCGCGCCCGTGGCGAGGAGACCACCAACACCAAGCTCGCGACTGGCGAGATCGAGGTCCTGACCGACCACGCCGAGGTGCTCAACACGTCCGTCACCCCGCCGTTCCAGATCGAGGACGGCATCGAGACCAGCGAGGACACCCGCCTGCGCTATCGCTATCTGGACCTTCGTCGTCCCGAGATGATGGCCAACCTCAAGCTGCGCTCCGACTTTACCTTTGCCATTCGCGAGGCGCTGCACAACCGTGAGTTCATGGAGGTCGAGACGCCCTCCCTGTTCAAGTCCACGCCCGAGGGCGCCCGCGACTTCATCGTCCCCAGCCGCATCCAGCCGGGCAACTTCTACGCCCTGCCGCAGTCCCCGCAGCTCCTGAAGCAGCTGCTTATGGTCGGTGGCGTCGAGCGCTACTATCAGGTTGCCAAGTGCTTCCGCGACGAGGACTTGCGTGCCGACCGTCAGCCCGAGTTCACCCAGGTCGATATCGAGATGTCCTTCGTGGACCAGAACGACGTTATGAGCGCGCTCGAAGAGGTTCTTGCCGATGCCTTCGGCCGCATGGGTGTCGAGATGCCCACGCCGCTGCGTCGCATGAACTACTGGGAGGCCATGGACACCTATGGCTCCGACAAGCCCGATACCCGCTATGGCATGCACTTGGTCGACCTGACCGACATCTTCGCCAACTCCAAGTTCAAGGTCTTTGCGACTGCCGCGAACGAGGAGGGCTCTGTCGTCAAGGCCATCAACGCCAAGGGCGCCGGTGCCTGGGCTCGCGCCAAGATCGATAAGCTTGCCGGCGTGGCTTCCACGTTTGGCGCCAAGGGCCTTGCCTGGATCGCCTTCCGCGAGGACGGCTCCATCAACAGCCCCATCGTCAAGTTCTTCTCGGACGAGGAGATGGCTGCCCTGCGCGAGCGCATGGACGTCGAGCCCGGCGACCTTGTGATGTTCGCCGCCGGCCCGCGCCTGCTCTCCGACGAGATCCTGGGCGGCATGCGTTCCCACATGGCTAACGCGCTCGAGATCAAGCGCGAGGGCCACGACTTCTTGTGGGTCGTCAACTTCCCGCTGTTCCACTGGGACGAGGACCGCAAGGCTTACGCTGCCGAGCACCAGCCCTTCACCCTGCCGACCGAGACCGACATCGCCAAGATCGAGGCCGACCCGCTGGCAGCCGGTTCCTGCACCTACGACTTTGTCATGGACGGCTTTGAGGCCGGCGGCGGCGGTATGCGTATCCACAACGCCGAAATGCAGATGTCCATGCTCAAGCTCCTGGGCTTTACCGAGGAGCGCGCCGAGTCGCAGTTCGGCTTCCTCATGGAGGCTCTCAAGTTTGGTGCGCCCCCGATGGGCGGCTTCGCCCTGGGCCTGGACCGCGTGTGCATGCTGCTCACCGGCTCCGACTCCATCCGCGACGTCATGGCGTTCCCCAAGACGGCCAGCGGCTCCGACCTCATGTCGGGCGCCCCGAGTGCCGTTTCCGGCGCCCAGCTCAAGGACGTCAGCCTGCGCCTGATGTAGGCAAGCGGCTACATATTGCCCGTAACGAGGGAAGGACACGTGCCTTCCCTCGTTTTTTATACGTCGAGATTGTGAGGGCATGGGATGACCGGGCGTTGCGGAAAGTGCGTCCCGGAATCTGCGTCCAGAACGGGTCGCGCTTTCCCAAAGGGGGTCCTCTGGGAAAGCGCGACCCAGAATTCGGCAAAATAATGGGGCACAGTTTCCGCTTGAGCGGTCTAACGGAAACTGTGCCCCAGAATGAGCGCTCAAAACGGGGCAGGCTTTCCGCAACAACTGTCTGGCGAAAAGCCCGGCCCAGTTTCCTACAGCGAGTCTCTCTGAACGAGCTGCATGTGCATCACGGAGGTGGTGGGCTCGGCGCCCTTGATCATGTCGAGCGCAATGTTGGCGGCCATGTGGCCTTCTTCGCGCAGGGGCTGGCGGACGGTCGTGAGTGCGGGGACGCAGCGCGCCGCAATCTCGTGATCGTCGAAGCCGACGACAGAAACGTCCGCCGGAACGGATAGGCCTGCCTCGTTGAGTGCGGTGATGACGCCAGCCGCGATACGGTCCGATCCGCAGAGCACGCCATCGAAAGCAATCTCGCGCGCGAGGATCTGGTGCATGGCCTGATAGCCGTCTCCGCTGTTCCAGCCGGTATAGATAACGTTTGCGTCTGGGAGGTCTTCGCCCAAGACGGCGCGGTAGCCGCGCAGGCGGTCGACAACAGCGGGGTTGTCTTGCGGTCCCAACACGGCGACGATATCTTTGCGCCCGCGCTCCTTCATGGCGAGTGCCGCAAAGCGTCCGCCCTCTTCGTCGTCAGAGTAGACCGTCGAGAACACATCGCGATAGGGGTGACCCTCGAGCTGGCCGCACAACACGGTGGGCACGCCCAGCTCGCGCAGTACCTCGAGCAGTTCGCTGCCCTTGTAGGGGGAGACGTTGATTACGGCGTCGAACGAGCGGCGCTCAAAGTGCTCGCGTGCGCGGTTGCGCTCATGCGTAGAAGACGCCTGCAAGATAACGGGCAGATAGGATGACTCCGACAGTTCTTCGGTAATGCCGCTCAAAAACTCGCTATAGGTGGGGTCGCTGAAGAGTTCACTCAGGGGCTCGGTCACGAGCACGGCGATGATTTCCGTGCGTCCGACAGCGAGCGCTCGGCCACGAGCGTTGGGGACAAAATTGACTTCCTTGGCCGCTGCGCGGACGCGCTTTTTGGTTTCCTCGCTAATGCGGGGCGAATCGTTGAGGGCGCGCGATGCCGTGGAGCGCGACACGCCGGCAGCTGCGGCAACCTCGGCAAGCGTAGGTGCGGTGCGAACTGGTTGGGTCATGGCGTCTCCTGGAAAATGCGGTCGATGTTGTCATTGATACGGGCTGGTGCGGATACAGCTTACTATAGTGCGCCTGAACAGCGTTCATGATATCCGGCCACTGGTGGCATTTCACGTTCAAGCTGCTGTTGAACATGGCTTGCACGGGTGGGGCATAGATGGGCGCGGCCGTTGTCAGCCGCCTGGGAATGCTGTTTTGCGCTGAGTTTCGATACTCAGGGTGACATAAGTGTCGTGGTTGTACAACCGGTTGCACCGTTAATCCGACAAAATCGACCGTTCGGCGGACAACCGGTTGCACAGATTTTTGTACCGCCCGTAAGATAAGGACAACCGGTTGCACAAAGAAGCACTACGATGACGAAGGAGCATCACCATGGACGCCATTAACGATTGGGAAAACCAAGCGCTCACCCACAGGAACCGCCTGGCACCCCATGCGTACTTTATGGGTTATGAGGCCGCCGATCTCGCCGCTACGTACAGCCGCGAGCTGTCGCGCGGATTTGTCCAGCTGTCCGGCTCGTGGCAGTTCCGCCTTTTTGAGGGCCCCGCGGCCGTCTCCAACGAAGCACTTTGCACGTACAAGCCCGAGTGGGATCACGTGGAGGTTCCGCACCTGTGGCAGGTAGACGGCTATGGCAACCTTGCCTACACCGACGAGGGTTTTCCGTTCCCGGTGGATCAGCCGTTCGTTCCCTCCGACGACCCTACGGGCGTCTACCAGCGCATCGTCAAACTTCCCGCCGTGCCTGCCGGCGCTCGCGAGATTATTCGCTTCGACGGTATCGAGAGCTACGGCGAGCTGTATGTCAACGGCAAGTTTATCGGCATGACCAAGGGTTCGCGCCTGTCCGCCGAGTTTGACGTGACCGACGCGCTCGTCGAGGGCGACAACCTGTTTGCGGTCAAGGTTCTGCAGTACAGCGATGGTAGCTACATCGAGGACCAGGACATGTGGTGGGCATCGGGCATCTTCCGCGATGTGTACCTCATGCAGCGTCCCGCCGCGCATCTGGTCGACTTTAGGTTCCGCACGCACCGCGAGGGCGATGCCGCTCTGATCACGCTCGATACGGTTGCCGAGGGCGCAAGTCGCGTCGTGTATACGCTCAGCGATGGCCAGAATGTGGTCGCTACGGGCGAGTGCGTCGACGGCCATGCCGAGTGCAGCGTTGCCGATGCCCACTTCTGGAACCCCGAGGACCCCTTCCTCTATGACCTTACGCTTGAGGTCTACGACGGCGACGAGGTCAGCGAGTACGTTCCGCATCGCCAAGGCCTTGCCGAGGTGACGGTCGAGGGCAATCATATCTACCTCAACGGCACCTACTTTAAGATGCATGGCGTCAACCGCCACGACCACGACGATCACAAGGGCCGCGCCGTGGGTCTCGAGCGCATGCGCCGCGACCTGGAGCTCATGAAGCAGCACAACATCAACGCGGTGCGCACGTCCCACTACGCCAACGATCCGCGCTTCTACGAGCTGTGCGACGAGTACGGCATCATGCTGGTCGCCGAGACCGATATGGAGAGCCACGGCTTCGAGAATATCGGCAATATCGCCCTGGTCACCGACGACCCTGCCTGGGAGCCGGCTTACGTTGACCGTGTTGAGCGCCTGGTGATGCAGGAACGCAACCACGCGTGCATCATCATGTGGTCGATGGGCAACGAGAGCGGCTATGGCTGCAACATCCGCGCGATGTACGCCAAAGCTCACGAGCTCGACGGTCGTCCGGTCCACTACGAGGAGGATCGCAACGCCGATACCGTCGACGTCATTTCCACCATGTACTCCCGCGTGTCGCAGATGAACGACTTTGGCGAGCATCCGTTCCCCAAGCCGCGCATCAACTGCGAGTACGGCCACTCCATGGGTAATGGTCCCGGAGGCCTGTCCGAGTACCAGGAGGTCTTCGATCGCTGGGATTGCATCCAAGGCCAGTTTATTTGGGAATGGTGCGACCACGGTTTGGCTGCTGTGACCGAGGACGGCGTTGCCTACGACATGTATGGCGGCGACAACGGCGATTACCCCAACAACAGCAACTTCTGCATCGACGGCATGGTGTTCCCCTGGCAGCAGCCGAGCCCGGGCCTTACCGAGTACGGCCAGGTCATCTGCCCGGTTCGCATGGCCTACGATGCCGAGGCGGGCGAGCTGACCGTCACCAACAAGCGTTGGTTTACCACCCTCGAGGATGTCTGCCTGTCGGCGGAGACCCTGGTGGACGGCGACGTGGTCTGCCGCAAGACGCTCATGCCCGGTGCGGTTGCCCCCGGCGAGTCCGTCCAGCTTCCGCTGGTGATTCGCGAGGCCGCAGTGGGCGAGACCCTGCTGACCGTGCACGCCTACACCATGGCGGCTCACGCCTGGTGCGAGCCGATGTTCCAACTGGGTGCAAGCCAGTTTGCCATCGCAAACCATCCGGCGCCGGCAATTGCCGCCCCCACTCGTCCTGAGCTTACGGTCGAGGAGACCGAGCAGGAGATTCGTATTCGCTCCCTCAACGGCGAGCTGACCTTCAGCAAGGTCAACGGTACCGTGAGCGAGTGGAAGGCATCCGGTCGCGACGTCATGACCTCCGGTCCCCAGGTTGGTTTTTGGCATCCGCTCGTCGATAACCACGCCCAGGAGTACGACTCCCTGTGGAAGGATAACTTCATCGATGTGATGCAGACGTCTACCCGCAATGTTTCTTGGAAGCAGGACGACAATGCGGTTGTCGTTACCGTGAGCCAGCGTATCGCTCCTCCCGTCCGCGCGTTCGGCATGCGCGTCGAGCTCGTCTATACCGTGCTTCCGAGTGGCCGCGTCGACCTCAAGGTTTCCGGCGAGCCCTACGGCGACTATTCGGACATTATCCCGCGCATCGGCATCTCCTTCGAGGTCCCCGGTTGTGATCGTGCCGTCGAGTGGTATGGCCACGGCCCGGGCGAGAACTATCCGGACTCGCTGCGCGCCAACCCGGTCGGTCATTACCGCACTACGGTCGACGACATGTTCACGCCCTACGTTATGCCCCAGGACTGCGCCAACCGCGAGGGTACCCGCTGGGTCGCCCTGCGCTCCAGCCACGGTGACGGTCTGGTCGTGACGCGTCCGAGCGACGCCGCTTCCAATCCGTTCTCGTTCTCCGCATGGCCCTATAGCTGCGAGGCTATCGATAATGCCAAGCATGTCTACGATCTTGTCCCGGGCGACACGGTTACGGTCAACATCAACGACCAGCTGCTCGGCCTTGGCTCGAACTCTTGGGGTTCCGAGGTGCTCGATTCCTATCGCACCCGTTTTGAGAGCTTCAGCTTTGAGGTGTCCCTGCGACCGCTGACGTCTGCCGATCTGGCTCAGGCGCTGGCACCCATTAAGGAGGCATAAGTCATGCATATCTTTAACTCGCGTGCCGATTTCGACGCCCAGATGAAGTCCGTCAAGAAGTGGATGCGTACCGGTCAGGCACTCGACGGCGTTTCTGAACTGCAGCACGATGTGGCGTACTCTATCGGCGACTCGCTGGTGTATTGGTGGGTGAACGCCCACGAGGCGGCTACTGCCGATCTGGTCGGTCACCGTCGCTACCATGCCGTGCTCGCCCCGCTCGACGGCAATCTGACCGTTGAGGTGGCTTCCAAGGCCGATCTTACCTGTACGCGCGCCTACAGCGATATCGATGATCGCGAGCGCTTTGAGGGTACGGGGGAGACCGTGACGATTCCCACCGGCGGCGTTGCCGTCGTCGAAATTGACGAGGCCTACCGTGTCGTGGCCGATGCCGCGGATCCCCGCGTCGTGGTGCTGCACGTGACAGTCGAAGGTTATTCCTTCCCCAACAAGTAGTATTCGTCCGCCTGGACGTTTGCTTCGCGCCGTTAAGGGGGATGGCTTTGTTGACTCCCTTTTCCCCATTCCCCTTAGCAGGTGCGCCGTCCGTGTTTGCACTTGCAGCTCGGACGGTTTTAGATGACATTTAACAGATGATTGGGAGGGCTTATGAGCTCTGAAAAACGAGGAACGATTGGTTCGTTCGCTCTGCTGGGCATGACGGTCGCCGCCGTGTTCGGTATCAAGAACATCATCAACAACAACGCGGCCATCGGCTTGGCAGCTGCGCCGTCGTTCTTCTTCGCCACGCTTTTGTACTTTGTCCCCTATACCCTGGTTACCGCCGAGTTCGTCGGCCTCAACAAGGACTCCGAGTCTGGCGTGTACGCATGGGTTAAGACCTCGATGGGTGGTCGCTGGGCGTTCCTGACGGCATTTAGCTACTGGTTCGTTAACCTGTTCTTCTTTGCGTCCGTCCTGCCCAACGTCATCATCTACGCGAGCTACGTGTTCTTTGGTGCCAACGCCGAGCTTTCGCAGCTGTGGATCACCATTATCGAGATCGTCGTCTTTGCTATCGCCACGTGGGTTTCGACCAAGGGCGCTAAGTGGATCGGCTCCATTTCCTCCTTCGGTTCGACCGCGGCTCTCGGCCTGACCGCCGTGTTCATCCTGCTGTCCCTGGCTGCTGCCTTTGGCGGCGTTGAGTTCGCTACGGCTCCTACTCCCGCTAACATGGCTCCCGACATGAGCAACTTCGCAACTGCGTGGGGCTTCTTCGGTACGCTTGCCTGGATCATCCAGGGCGTTGGCGGCGCTGAGTCTGTCGGCGTGTTCCTTAACGACCTTAAGGGTGGCGTCAAGGCCTTCGTGCGCACCGTCGTTATCGCCGGCCTGACCATCGGCCTTCTGTATGCAGGCGCTTCGCTGCTGGTTAACCTGTTCATCCCCGAGGGCGGCGTTGCCATCTCCACCGGTATCTTCGACGTATTCGGCGCTGTCTTTGCCCACTTTGGCATTCCCATGGAAGTGTCTACGCGCGCCATCGGCTTGATCCTTCTCGCCGCCACGCTGGGCTCCCTCATGATGTGGACCTCTGCTCCCATCAAGGTTTTCTTCACCGAGATCCCCAAGGGCGTCTTTGGTAGCAAGATCGTCGAGCTCAACGAGCATGGCATTCCTGCCCGCGCTGCTTGGCTGCAGTTCGCCATCGTCGTCCCCATCCTGATCATTCCGGCCCTGGGCTCCGGTAACCTCGACGACCTGCTCATGATCGTTACCAACATGACTGCTGCCACCGCTCTGCTCCCACCGCTGCTGATTTTGCTTGCCTACTTTATGCTGCGCAAGAACTTTGACGCCGCTCCCCGTGGCTTCCGCATGGGTTCGCGCCGCTTTGGCCTGGTCGTTGCCGCATTCCTGCTTGTGGTCTTCTGCTTCGTGCTTATCTGCGGCACCATTCCGCTCGATCAGCCGCTGTGGCTGACGCTGGTCTACAACGTTGGCGGCGTGGTTGTCTTCTTGGGCCTTGCCGTGATGTGGTACAACCGCTACATCAACCGCCTGCGCGAGACCGATCCCGAGGCCGCCGAGAACGAGCTTCGCCCTTCCGTCCTCGATATGATGGAGTAGCGGCTAGGATTAATCTACGGCTGTGGAATAAATCGATTCCCTTTCCTAAGGAGGGGCCTTACGAGGCCCCTCCTTTTGTGTTTTGGGGCATGGTTTTGGCCCCCGTGGTCAAAAAATGCCAAATATGAGTACTGTTGCAAAAGAAGTGCCATATTTTTCGGCCTGCTCTGAGCGAAAATGGGCTCAAAATCGATTTATCTAACTCCCTTTAAAGGGCGTTTGACGGCTTTCAACCTCTTCGAATCGCTCAAGCTAGGCAATTTGCTCTCGATTTTGCTGCTACTAAATTTGTGACAGTACTCATATTTGCCACTTTTTGACCACGGGGTATCCGGAGGGGCCCTCGATAAGCATCTAACGCTACAATAACTACCACGTGGCTGGGTTTGCCGGCCGAATGTGTGATGTCGTGGGAGGGGACATGGTCGAGTTTACAAAGACGATTAAAGATCCGTTGGGACTACACGCCCGCCCGGTTGCGCTGCTCTATGACATCATTGCCAAGCACCGTAGCGACGTGTCGGTCAGCATCGGCGACCGCCATACCGACGGTCGCGATGTCATGGGCCTCATGGCTCTCTACGGCGAGTGCGGCGAGGACATCATCTTTCGCGTTTCGGGCGTAGACGAGGCTTCCTGCGTTACGTCGATCAGAAACCTCTCGCTCTAAGCATGACAGGGCGCGGCAAAGGACAGCTCTTTGCCGCGCCTTTTTGTTTCATATAGGAAACTTTTTCGAAATCTGAATAGGGACCCTTTCCAAAAAGTTAACCACGTGCTAGTTTACTAAAGCGAACATAGACGTGGTTAACTTTTATCGCGTCGATGTTGAGGACGAACTGACGTTAGGAGCCACTCATGTCTTGCGGACCGCAGATGCCGGCCATGCCGCTTTCGATGGTAAAAGCGGGCGAAACCGTGCGCGTGTCTCGTGTAAAGGGCAATGAGGACATGAAGCACCACCTCAAGGACCTCGGCTTTGTCGAGGGCAACGAAATCCACGTGGTGAGCTCGAGTGGCGCCAATATCATCGTCACGGTGCTGGGCGCACGCTTTGGCATCGATTCCAAGGTTGCCATGCACATCATGACCGTCGGTTAGTCCGCAGCATTTCATAAAAACTGAAAGGGGGACAAGAGGATGAAGACGTTGGGTGACGTTAAGGTGGGCGAGAGCTCTACCATCGTCAAGCTTCACGGTGAGGGTGCGCTTCGCCGTCACCTTATGGACCTGGGGCTCATCAAGGGCACTTCGTTCAAGGTCGTGAAGGTTGCACCGCTCGGTGATCCGGTCGAGATCAACGTGCGCGGCTACGAGCTTTCCATCCGCAAGGAGGAGGCTGCCGTCGTCGAGGTCCAGTAAGGGCTCGCGGCGCATATATCTGCAGATAAAGTTAGGTTTTTCTAACTTAATGCAGCATCTTTGAAGCACATTATCCAGCCTGCGCGGAGAAAGCAGCGCAGGCACACAAGGAAGAAGGATTGAATGGCGGATTCTCAGATCCATGTCGCGCTGGCGGGTAACCCCAACTGCGGCAAGACCACGCTTTTCAACCTGATCACCGGCGCCAACGGCTACGTTGGCAACTGGCCCGGCGTCACGGTTGAGAAAAAGGAGGCCAAGCTCCTAAGCGACAAGAACGTTACCATCACGGACCTCCCTGGCATCTACTCGCTTTCCCCCTACAGCCCTGAGGAGCAGTGCTCGCGCGATTACCTCATGAGCGGCGAGCCCGATGTCGTCGTCCAGGTGGTCGACGCCACCAACCTCGAGCGTAACCTGTACCTGGCGCTTCAGGTTATCGAGACCGGCCTGCCCGTGGTCGTTGCCCTCAACATGGCCGACCTGGTCGAGAAGAACGGCGATAAGATCGACACGGACAAGCTCTCCAAGAAGCTCGGTTGTCCGGTCATGATGATCTCGGCCCTTAAGAACAAGGGCATCAAGGAGCTGTTCGAGCAGGTCAAGAAGTCCGCTGCTTCCAAGGGCCAGGTGCCGGAGCACAAGTTCGATTCCTCCATCGAGGACGTTCTGGACCACATCGAGAACAATCTGCCGGCGAGCGTTCCCGCCAACAAGCGCCGCTACTACGCTGTCAAGCTGTTCGAGCGCGATGCGGACGCCTGCAAGCTCATCAACCTCACCAAGGAGAAGGCCGCTCGCGTCGAAGGTCTGGTCGCTCAGTGCGAGCAGGACTGCGACGATGACGCCGAGTCCATCATCACCGGCGAGCGTTACGGCGTGATTGCCCACATCATTGACGAGTGCCTCACCAAGGCTCCGGCAAAGATGAGCACCTCCGAGAAGATCGACCGCGTGGTTACCAACCGTATCCTGGGCCTGCCGATCTTTGTGGTCATCATGTTCTGCGTGTACTACATCGCCGTTTCTACCTTGGGCGGCACGGTGACCGACTTCACCAACGACCAGCTCTTCGGTACCGACGGTTGGTACGTGCTCGGTCAGGGCCGCGACGCCTACGACGCGGCCGTCGAGGCTGCGGGCGACAATGCCGACTCGGTCGACCCGGCACAGTACGGCCCCTATGTTCCTGGTATTACCACCATGGTCCACGACGCCCTTGTGGCGGGCGGCACCGAGGACGGTGGCCTGGTCGATTCGCTGGTCTGCGACGGCATCGTCGGCGGCCTGGGCGCCATCTTCGGCTTTGTCCCGCAGATGTTCCTGCTGTTCGTCATGCTGTCCTTCCTGGAGGACTGCGGCTATATGGCCCGCGTCGCCTTCATCATGGACCGCGTGTTCCGTCGCTTTGGCCTGTCCGGTAAGTCGTTCATCCCCATGCTCGTATCCTCGGGCTGCGGCGTCCCCGGCGTCATGGCCACCAAGACCATCGAGAACGAGAAGGACCGCCGCATGACGGTCATGACCACCACGTTTATTCCCTGTGGCGCTAAGCTGCCGATCATCGCCCTGCTCATGGGTTCCATCATCGGCGATTCTTCCACCACCGCCGCGTGGATCAGCCCGCTCTTCTACTTCCTGGGCGTCTTTGCCGTCATCGCTTCGGGCCTCATGCTCAAGAAGACCAAGCTCTTCGCCGGCCGCCCGACGCCGTTCGTTATGGAGCTTCCCGCCTACCACTTCCCGGCGATCCGCTCTTGGGCGCTGCACGTGTGGGAGCGCTGCTGGGCCTTTATCAAGAAGGCCGGCACGGTCATCTTCGCGTCCACCGTCGTTGTTTGGTTCCTGTCCAACTTTGGTAGCTACAACGGCACGTTTGGCTTCCTGCCTGCTATGGAGGGCATCCCCGAGGAGTTCATGGACTACTCCGTGCTTGCCATGCTGGGCAACCTGGTCGCCTGGATCTTCGCCCCGCTCGGCTTTAGCACCTGGCAGGCAACTGCGCTGACCGTCTCGGGCCTTGTCGCTAAGGAGAACGTCGTCGCCACCGCCGGTTCGCTGCTGTCCGTCGCCGACGCCGGCGAGACCGACCCGAGCCTGTGGACCGCGTTCGCCGGCATGTTCCCGACTATGGGCGCTTGCGTTGCCTTTGGTGCGTTCAACCTGCTGTGCGCTCCGTGCTTTGCCGCCATGGGCACTATCCGCAACCAGATGGATTCCGGCAAGTGGACCGCCATCGCGATCGGTTACGAGTGCGCCTTTGCTTGGGTCATTGGTCTGTTCATCAACCAGTTCTACAACCTGTTCGTTCTTGGACAGTTTGGTATCTGGACGGTTGTGGCCATCGTGCTGCTGGTTGCGATGCTCTTCCAGATCTTCCGTCCCATGCCTAAACATGCTTGGACCGACGAGGACGAGACCAACACTGCTTCCGCCGCAGTTTCCGCTTAAGTCCGAATAAGGATTAGCCCCTTTCCATGAGCCCGGGTGTCCCAGCGACACTCGGGCTTTTTGGTGCAATGGGGGACAGATTGCTTTGCTCCAGAAGTAAGATGTGGCGTTTCCGCAGATAAAACCGACCAAAACAAACCTGTCCCTTTTTGGCAGGTGGAAGATGGGGTAAAGTAAGTGGTGGTTAACTAGAGGAGGCTTACTATGGCACCTATCGATATTGTTGTGTTGGCTGTTATCGGCATTGCGTTTGTCGCCGTGTGCGTGCGTATCTACCGAAAGGGCACCTGCGCCGACTGCGCCCAGGGTGGCGTTTGTACGGGGCATTGCTCCAACAAAAAGACCTGCGCCGCACTTAAGGGCGTAGACAAAATCGCCGAAGACTTGGGCCGCGGTATCAAATAAAGGTCCAGGCACCCAAGCGCCTCGCGAGCATCCGTTCGCGGGGCGCTTTGCACATTTGGGGGAGAGTGTGGCGAGTTGAAGAGTATTTTTGGGTATCGCTAACTATGTGGTCAACGGCCCGCTCACCGTGGTCCATGCCGTAGCGAGCGCCAATCTCGCCGTCGAAGGCATGACCAACTACCTGGGCCTCTAACTCCATCCCGCCCATCAGTTGCGGTGAAATACAGACTGTTTTGGCCGTCAAAGGCCTTATCTACTCCGTATTCCACCGCAACTTTTTTGTGGGGTGGGCTAGAGACGCTGCATGCGGTACCCGACACCCATGTGCGTCTGAATCATCTTGGGGTGAGAGGGGTCTGCCTCGATCTTCTTGCGCAGGGTGCGCATGAACACGCGCAGGCTCGCCAGATCGCTGTCCCAGCTCGTGCCCCATATCTCGCGGGTGATGAAGGTGTGGGTGAGCACCTTGTCGACGTTTTTCGCCAGAAGGACGAGCAATTTGTACTCGGTTGGGGTGAGCGAGAGCTCGCGTCCGTCTTTCGTCGCGTATCCCGCGGCGTAGTCGATATGCAGCGGACCGTTGTCGAACGTGCTCGCTTCTGTCGATTCGCTTGACGCCATCGAGGAGCGCCTCAAATTCGCACGGACGCGCGCGAGCAACTCATCCACAGAAAAGGGCTTGGTGAGGTAGTCGTCTGCCCCTGCGTCAAGTGCTGCAATCTTGTCGGAATCTTCGGTGCGCGCCGAAATGACGATAATGGGGACTGCCGACCAGCTTCGGATCTTCGTGATGACCTCGATACCGTCAATGTCGGGAAGGCCGAGGTCGAGCATGATGAGGCTGGGGCCGTGCGACACCGCATCCATGATGGCGGCCTGGCCGTTGCAAACCTTGCTCACGACATAGCCGTGGAGGTCAAGCGCGGTCGAAACGAGGTTTTGAACGGTCAGGTCATCTTCGACCAGGAGGATGCGTGGCTTAGCGGCATTATTCATGAATCTCGATCTCCTCGGCGGGCAGGGTAAAACGGAAGACGGCCCCATGGGGGTGGTTGTCGCGAGCTTCGATGACGCCGCCATGCGCCTCCACGATGGAGCGGCAGAGCGACAGCCCAAGGCCGATGCTTCGACGCGAATCCACGGGCCGCGTATTGCGTGAGGTGAAGAAGCGCTCAAAGATATGAGGCTTGTCGCAGTCTGCCACACCCGGCCCATCGTCTGCGACGTCCACCACGACGAACGCACCCTCGCGACGTGCGCTGATGGTGACAGTCGAGTCCTCGGGCGTGTATTTGAAGGCGTTCATGATGAGATTCGTAAGCACCTGCATGATGAGATGGACGTCGATGCGTACCAGCAGGATGTCGTCAGTGTGCTCGATGGTGACGGTACGTCCATGCGATGCTTGGGCGACATGGCTGAGGGCGGCCTCGATGACCTCGTCGATGAGCTCGGATGTGAAGTTGAGGCAAATGGTGCCATCCTCGACGCGTGTGATGGCGAGGAGGTTCTCCACGGTATCGATAAGCCAGAGGGAGTCGTCGTAGATGGCATCGGCAAGATCGCAGCGTTGTTCGAGGCTGAGCTTCTCGTCGCTCTTCCGAAGGATTGCCGCAGATCCGGATATAGCCGTGAGTGGTGTCCTCAAATCGTGGCCGATGGAGCGCAAAAGGTTGGCGCGCAGCTGCTCGTTTTTCGCCAAGACCGCAGCCTCTTCGCGCTCTTGCGCCGCCCGGTCGCTTTCGAGCGCCAAGGCGCATTCGCCTACGATAGATAGGACGATCGAATGCTCGAAGGCTTCGATCTCGCGCCCCTCCAGGTCGATGCCGATGACACCGAATACCTTGTCGCCGGTGCGAACCGCGAGGTAGAGGCAGCGCGCCTCGGGCAGGGTCCGCGTGCTTGCGCCCGCGCGTTTGTTGTTGGTGTAGGTCCAGGTTGCAACAGCGCGCTCGTAGTCGGTGAGCAGCGACGCGGATCGGTTTTCGGTGCCAGCGGACTCATAGAGCGTCTTGCCGAGCGTGCCGTGTTCGGCGGTGTAGAAGACCACGTCGAGTTTTAGCAGTTTGATGAGTTGGTTCATGGCGACGCGGGCACACTCCTCCGCGCTATGGGCTTGCTGCAAGAGCTGGTTCGTTTCGAGGAGTACGCGCGTTTTGAATGCGTTCTCGGCGGAGGTACGGGCGTTGTCGGCGATGCGCGCAGTTAACTCGCCGGCGACCATAGCGGTAGCGAACATGATGCCGAACGTGACCAGATAGCTTCGGTCGTAGCTGGCGAGCGAAAACAGAGGCGTTACGAAGCAGAAGTTGTAAAGCACTACAGAGAGCACGCTCGATACGATCGTGCAGATACGCCCCGTCGTGGTGACGGCGGTCAGCAGGGCCGTGAGGATATAGAGGGATATGATGCTGGAATCGGCAAATCCCAGATGGCGGAAAGCCGTGCCGATCGCTGTGGCGACAAGAGAGAGGGCCAGCGTGCGAAGCACGTTTCGGCTGCTGGGCGGCTGCAGGGCGAGCGCATGGCGGCGTCCTTTGGGTCGGGAGGGCGGAGTCGACTGGTCTGGAATGATGTAAATGTCGAGGTTCGGGGCGAATGTTATGAGCTGTTCTACGAGAGATTTGCGGCCAAAGAGGGCCTGACGGACGCTGCTGTGCTCGCCCGTGCGCCCCATGACGATCTTCGAAATACCCGACAGGCGTGCGAACTCGGAGATCTGAAACGCGACGTCGTCGCCATAGACGGTTTCCATATGTGCTCCGAGCTGCTCGGCTAGGGCGATATTGTCTGCAAGCTTGGCGCGCTCATCATCGCTCATGGCTTGCGTGCGCGGGCTCTCTACGAACAGGGCGACGAGCTCGCTGCGAAACGCTTTCGCCATGCGTGCGGCGGCACGGACGATGCGGGGATTGGTCGGCGCCGGGGAGACACAGACTAAGATACGCTCCCTGGTGTAGTAGTCACGGTTTCCCAGCACGCGTGCGGCGTCTGTGAGGTGGCCGGTGCGATCGGCGCAGCGGCGCAGCGCGATTTCTCGGAGTGCGGTGAGGTTCTCGACGGTAAAAAAATGCTGTTGCGCTCGCTCGGCTTGTGCGGGACGGTAGACGAGGCCGGCGCGAAGGCGCTCAAGTAGGTCTTCGGGCTCTATGTCAACGAGCTCGACCTGGTCGGCATCATCGAAGATGCGGTCGGGGATTCGTTCGCTCACGACAACGCCGGTGATGGATGCAACCATGTCGTTTAGGCTCTCGATATGCTGAACGTTCACAGTCGTATAGACGTCGATGCCTGCATGTAGAAGTTCCTCGACGTCTTGATAACGTTTGTCGTGGCGAGACCCCGGCGCATTCGTATGGGCGAGCTCGTCGACAAGGATGAGCTGAGGGGCGCGTTCGATAGCCGCATCTAGATCGAACTCGCTGAGCGCAATGCCGTTGTGCTCAGCGAGTTTACAGGGCACGTTCTCAAGCCCTTGTGCAAGATGGGCAGTTGCCGGACGTTCGTGCGGCTCGATGTATCCCGCGACGACGTCGACACCTCGCCGCTTGGCGGCGTGGGCGGCTTGAAGCATCGCATAGGTTTTGCCTGCACCAGCAGCGTAGCCAAAGAAAATCTTGAGGTGTCCCCGGCTGGTTCGAGCGTCATCGGCGGCCTCGTCTTTCTCAATTGCCTTGAGGATGAGGTCTGGATTGACGCGAGTGTCCGATGCGTCGCGCTGCATAGCGTAGCCTTTCTGAAACGTTGCCCATGCGTGCATACGCGGTGAGGACGCCACTGTATGCTCGCGAGGTCGAGTATAGGCGCACTGCAGCCGCAATAGTGCTTTCTACCTGCATCTTTACGGCATCTTAAGGTCGTGAGCCCCGGCCCTCACGCCTCTTTAATCTCTAGAAGCGTTTACTGTCCCCAGGCGCTTGCGAGAGCAGGCGTCCGAGACATCGGACCGCGCGTGAAAGGGGCGGTAAATGAACATCCTCATTCCCATCATCGGAGTCGTCTGCATTGGACTCCTTATCTATTACATCTACATTCTGATGAGGAGTGATTCGTAAACTATGGACGCTGCGATTCAGTACATCTTGTACTTTGCCGTGCTCGTCGTCCTGGCCGTTCCGCTCGGTCGGTTCATGGCCCATATCATGGATGGTGAGCATACGTTCCTGTCGCCTGTGATTGCTCCTGTGGAGCGTGGCGTCTATCGTCTGCTTCGCATCGACGCGGCAGAGCAGATGGGGTGTAGGCGCTACCTGGCGAGCGTGCTGGTCTTTTCGGGGATCGGCCTCGTGGTCCTTGTGGCACTTCAAGCGCTTCAGTCCTTCTTGCCAGGCAATCCCCAGCACCTGCCGGGTGTGCCATGGGACCTGTCGTTCAATACGGCTGCTTCCTTCATAACCAACACCAACTGGCAGTCCTACTCCGGCGAGACCACCCTGTCCTACCTTGTGCAGTTCATGGGTCTCACCGTGCAGAACTTCGTTTCCGCTGGCACCGGTATCGCGGTCATGTTCGCGCTGATTCGTGGCTTCCGTCAGGTCAAGGAGCAGAGCTTGGGTTCCTTCTGGGTCGACCTCACCCGCACCGTCCTGTATGTGCTCATCCCGCTGAACCTCGTGTTCGGCATCTGCCTGGCTGCCGGTGGCGTCATCTCCAACTTCCAGCCGGCTCAGAAGGCTGAGCTCGTAGAGCCCGTCGCCGTCCAGCCTAATGCAGACGGCGGCTGGAGCGTCCTCGACGGCGCCCAGATCGAGGGCGACACGGTCAAGGTCGACGGCAAGGTTGTCGAGGGCGCGCGCGTGGTCACCGAGCAGTTCCTGCCCCAGGGTCCTGCGGCTCCTCAGGTCGCCATCAAGCAGTCCGGAACCAACGGCGGCGGCTTCTTCGGCGTGAACTCCGCCCATCCGTATGAGAACCCCAGTGCCTTCACCAACATCATCGAGATGACCAGCCTGCTGCTGATCCCGGCTGCCTGCTGCTTCACCTTCGGTATCGGCGTCAAGAACACCAAGCAGGGCAAGGCCATCTTTGCCGCCATGTTCATCCTGCTGGTGATCTTCACCGGCATCATCGCCGTCAACGAGCATGCGGGCACCCCGCAGCTGGCCGATGGCGGAGCGGTCAATATCGAGATGACCGACGGCCAAGCCGGCGGCAACATGGAGGGCAAGGAGAGCCGCTTCGGTATCGTCACCTCCTCCACGTGGTCGGCTTACACCACCGCCGCTTCCAACGGCTCGGTTAACTCCATGCACGACTCCTACACCCCGCTGGGCGGTTTTGTCCAGATGCTCCAGATGGCTCTGGGCGAGGTTGTCTTCGGCGGCGTGGGCTGCGGCCTGTACGGCATGATCGGCTTCGCCATCCTCACAGTGTTCATCGCCGGCCTTATGGTCGGCCGCACGCCCGAGTTCCTGGGCAAGAAGATCGAGCCGGGCGAGATGCGCTGGGCAGTTGTCCTGTGCCTGGCAACTCCGTTTGCCATTCTGGTGTGCTCGGCCATCGCCTGCATGGTGCCCGGTCTTGCCGACCAGCTCAACAATGGTGGCGCGCACGGCTTCTCCGAGGTGCTGTATGCCTTCACCTCATGCGGCGGCAACAACGGCTCGGCGTTTGCAGGTATGAACTGCAACATTCCCTGGATCAACGTCATGCTCGGCCTCGAGATGCTGTTCGCCCGCTTCATGCCCATCATCGGTACGCTGGCTATCGCCGGCTCGCTGGCCAAGAAGGGTAAGGTCGCCGAGAGCGCCGGTACCCTGTCTACCACCAACGGCATGTTCGTATTCCTGCTCGTGTTCATCGTTCTGCTGATCGGTGCCCTGAGCTTCTTCCCGGCCCTGGCGCTTGGCCCCGTTGCCGAGTTCTTCCAGATGATTGCGTAAAGGAGGGCGCAGATTTATGACTATGCAAAAAGACATGATGGGCCGCGCGGTCCGCGACTCGTTTGCCAAGCTGGACCCTCGCGTCCAGATTCAAAACCCGGTCATGTTCCTGGTGTGGCTTTCAGCCGTCATGACCTCCGTCCTGGTCGTCGCTTCCATCTTCGGTGTGCGGGACGCGGGTGTGCCCACCTACTATGTGGTCGCCATCGCGGTCATCCTGTGGCTCACCGACCTGTTCTCGAACTTCGCCGAGGCGCTTGCCGAGGGCCGCGGTAAGGCTCAGGCTGATTCTCTGCGTGCGGCCAAGAAGGATGTCGAGGCCCATCGCATCGAGTCCGTTGAGGACAAGGAGCACTTCACCGTCGTTCCCGGCACCGAGCTCACGCGCGGCGACCTGGTGATCGTACGCGCCGGCGAGCAGATTCCCGGCGACGGCGACGTCATCGAGGGCGCTGCCTCCGTTGACGAGTCCGCCATCACCGGCGAGTCCGCCCCCGTGGTCCGCGAGGCCGGCGGCGACCGCTCTGCCGTTACCGGCGGTACCACGGTGCTGTCCGACTGGATCATCGTCAAGATCTCCAGTGAGCCCGGCCAGAGCTTCCTGGACAAGATGATCGCGATGGTCGAGGGTGCCGCGCGCAAGAAGACCCCTAACGAGATCGCTCTGGAGATCTTCCTGGTGGCCCTTTCCATCGTCTTTATTCTGGTCACGCTGGCCCTGTATTGTTACTCCTGCTTCTCGGTCGGTCTTAACGACATGGTCAACCCCACGGCCGTGACCACGCTCGTGGCGCTGCTCGTGTGCCTGGCTCCCACTACCATCGGCGCCCTTCTGTCCGCCATCGGCATCGCCGGCATGAGCCGTCTGAACGAGGCCAACGTGCTGGCCATGTCCGGCCGCGCCATCGAGGCCGCCGGCGACGTCGACATCCTCATGCTCGACAAGACCGGCACCATCACCCTGGGTAACCGCCAAGCCGCCGAGTTCATCCCGGTCGACGGCGTCGATCCCGCGGAGCTGGCCGATGCCGCCCAGCTTTCCTCGCTGGCCGACGAGACCCCCGAGGGCCGTTCCATCGTCGTGCTCGCCAAGGAGCAGTTCGGTCTGCGCGGCCGCACGCTCGAGGATAAGGGCATGGAGTTCATCCCGTTCACCGCGGCAACGCGTATGTCCGGCGTGAACTACGAGGGCAATGAGATCCGCAAGGGCGCTGCCGATTCCGTGCGCACCTATCTGGAGGCAGCCGGCGGCGTGTTCTCCCAGGAGTGCGAAGAGGCCGTCGAACGCATCGCCAAGGCCGGCGGCACCCCGCTGGTCGTGACCAAGAACTGCCGCGTGCTGGGCGTTGTGTACCTCAAGGACATCATCAAGTCCGGCGTTAAGGAGAAGTTCGCCGACCTGCGCAAGATGGGCATCAAGACCATCATGGTGACGGGCGACAATCCGCTCACCGCCGCGGCAATCGCCGCCGAGGCCGGCGTTGACGACTTCCTGGCCGAGGCCACCCCTGAAGGCAAACTCGAGAAGATCCGCGAGTTCCAGCGTGAGGGTCACCTGGTCGCCATGACCGGCGACGGCACCAACGACGCGCCCGCTCTGGCCCAGGCCGACGTCGCCGTGGCCATGAACACGGGCACCCAGGCTGCCAAGGAGGCCGGCAACATGGTCGACCTCGACTCCAGCCCCACCAAGCTCATCGAGGTCGTGCGTATTGGCAAGCAGCTGCTCATGACCCGCGGCTCGCTCACGACCTTCTCGGTGGCCAACGACGTGGCGAAGTACTTCGCTATCATCCCGGCCCTGTTCTCGCCGATCTATTCGGGACTGGGCGCCCTCAACATCCTGAGCCTCACCAACCCGTTGACGGCCGTGCTGTCCGCCATCATCTACAACGCGCTGGTCATCGTCGCGCTAATTCCGGCGGCTCTCAAGGGCGTCAAGTACCGCGAGGTTCCATCCGGCCAGCTGTTGACCCATAACCTGCTGGTGTGGGGTCTGGGCGGCATCGTGGCGCCGTTCGTATTCATCAAGATTATCGACATGCTGCTGGCCTTGTTCGGCATTGGCATGATGTAGACGGAGGTTTGTATGTTCAAAGGTATCGCATCGCGCGCACTTGGCGTGTTCGCGCTGTTTACCATCGTCTGCGGCCTGGGATACACGCTCGTGGTGACCGGCGTCGTGCAGCTTGCGTTTCCGTACCAGGCGAACGGATCGCTTATTACGGTCGACGGCAAGGTTGTGGGTTCCGAGCTCATCGGCCAGAACTTCGATGACGAAGCCCACATGTGGGGTCGTATCCAGAACGTGTCAATTGTCGAAGGCGAAGACGGCGAGCTCATGGCGTATGGTGCCCCGTCCAACCTGTCCCCGGCGAGTGAGAAGTATCGGCAGCTTGTGGATGCGCGCGTGAAGAAGATTCGCGCCGCCAACTCCGATGCCGATATGGACGCTGTGCCCGTCGACCTGGTGACGTGTTCGGGGTCCGGCCTCGACCCGGAGATCTCTCCGGATGCCGCCGAGTACCAGGTCCCGCGCCTTGCCAAGGCCACGGGCAAGAGCGAAGACGAGGTGCGCGAGATCATCGCCCAGTGCACCAAGGGCCGTTTCCTCGGCGTGTTCGGCGAGCCCACGGTTAACGTGCTCAAGGTGAACCTTATGCTGGACGGCGCGCTGTAAGTGAGGGAGTGGCGGATGAGGGCATGACTGACTATCTGAGCCCTCAATTCCACCCCGCCCATCGGTTGCGGTGAAATACGGACTGTTTTGGCTGTCAAAAGTCTCATCTACTCCGTATTCCACCGCAACTTTTTTGTGAGGGTCGGGATTGAAGGTGGGGAGTGCGAGCGAGTGCGAATGCGGCGGATACTGATACGATAAGTACGTTAGTAACTGCCGCCGAGCGGCTCAAACGAAAGGAAGCCTGCATGGAGTCTTCTGCCTATCCAATGCTCTTTAGCCCGATCAAGGTCGGTACGACCGAGGTCAAGAACCGCGTCTTTATGCCGCCAGTGTCAACCAACCTGGCCGATCATGGCTATGTGACCGACGACTTGGTCGATCATTACCGCGCCCGCGCCAAGGGCGGCGTGGGCCTCATCATCACCGAGGTCGTGACGGTCGAGCCCACCTATACCTATCTGCCGGGTGACATGTGCTGCTACGACGACACGTTTATCCCCGGCTGGGAAAAGCTCGCCGCGGCCGTCCACGAGTACGGCTGCAAGATCATGCCGCAGCTCTTCCACCCCGCCTACATGGCCTTTAACATTCCAGGCACGCCGCGCCTGATCGCCCCGTCCTTTGTGGGCCCGTCCTATGCCCGCGAGGCACCGCGTCCCATCACGGTTGACGAGATCCACGAGCTCACGCATCAGTTCGGCGACGCTGCCGTGCGTATGCAGAAGGCCGGCGTCGATGGCGTCGAGGTCCATGCGGCGCACGCCCACGGTATGCTCGGCGGCTTTTTGACTCCGCTCTACAACAAGCGTACCGACGAGTACGGCGGCTCGCTCGACGCCCGCATGCGCTTCCTGCTCGAGGTCATCGCCGAGATTCGCGAGCGCTGCGGCAAGGACTTCATTATCGACGTCCGTATCTCGGGCGACGAGTACACCGATGGCGGCCTGACCCTCAACGACATGATCTACGTCTCGCGTCGCCTGGAGAAGGCCGGCGTCGACATGATTCATGTGTCGGGCGGCACCACCATCAAGCGTGGCTCCGCAATTCCCGCCGCCGGTACGCAGCAGGCCTCGCATGCCGCCTGCTCGCGCGAGATTAAGAAGCACGTCAACATTCCCGTTGCCACGGTCGGCCGCATCAACGAGGCCTGGATCGCCGAGGAGCTGATCGAGGACGGCGCCGCCGACATCTGCATGATGGGCCGCGCCAATCTGTGCGATGCCGAGTTCTGCAATAAGGCGGCTGCCGGCAACGCCGACGAGATCCGTCCCTGCATCGGCTGCCTGCGCTGCCTGAACGGCATCATGTTTGGCAAGCGCATCTCCTGCACCGTCAACCCGGACGTCGAGCGCGACGAGGCCGGCTACGAGCCTGCCGCCGAGGCCAAGAACGTGCTCGTCGTGGGCGCCGGTCCCGCTGGCATGGAGGCGGCCTACATTGCCGCCAAGCGCGGCCATAACGTGGTGCTCGTGGATAAGCAGGACGAACCGGGCGGCGAGATGCGCATCGCGGCCGTTCCGCCGGCAAAGCAGGAGCTCACTCGTGTGATCAAGTACCAGTACCGTCGCCTGGCCGAGGCCGGCGTCACGTGCGTATTTGGCACTGAGCTTACTGCCGAGGACATTCAGCGTGACTACGCCGGCTACGAGGTCGTCCTAGCTTATGGCGCCGAGCCCATCGCTCCGGCCTTCATGCAGGGCTTTAAGCAGGTTATGACGGCTGACGACCTGTTGGGCGGCAAGGCTTTTCCGGGCAAGAAGATCGTCATCGTGGGCGGCGGCACCGTCGGCTGCGAGACGGCCGATTACCTGGCCCCGTTGGTCAACGACCTGTCGCCGGCCAATCGCGATGTCACCGTCATCGAGATGACCAAGACGCTCGCCGCCAACGAGGGCGGTGCCGGCCGCGCGGTGCTCATCACGCGCATGCTCTCCAAGGGTGTCCACGTGCTGACTGAGGCCAAGGTGACCGAGATTACCGAGGATGCTATCAGCTACGAGAAGGACGGCGAGGTCCACACCATCACCGGTGCCGATACGCTGGTGCTTGCCATGGGCTATCGTCCCAATACCAAGCTGGCAGACGACCTGGCTGCAGCCGGTGTTGCCACCCACGTGCTGGGCGATGCCAACAAGTGCGGTAACATTCGCGACGCCATCGGCGATGGCTACAAGGTTGCCTGTGAGCTCTAGTTAACCCTTTGTTGCGTGGGGGCCAGGTTACTTTGCGCTAAGTTGATGCATGTAAACCTGACCCCATTGCACCATTTGATAAAACGCAAGCGCTCGCTGCCTGCGTTTTATCAAAGAAAGATTATTGTCGAGCCTTAAATGCCTTTTGTTTGTGTGCCTTCCGCAATCATATTGCGGTTGTAGACCAGGTGCAGATACATCGCATCGTGAGCGGCGGTGGGGTTGCGCGTCTCAATGGCGTCGGCCACACCGTGGTGCGTGCGGATGGTCTCCTCGACGAACTTTTTTGCCCGTTACGTCGATAAAGAGGGGAACGGATGCCTTGAGCACACCCATCAGACGGGTAACGGCGAGGTTGCCGCCATCCCAGGGCGGCTTCATGGGGTAGCGCCCGTACGCATCGAATTTTTCCTCTCATAGATGTGCGGCACAAAGAGCCCCGAGTTCATACGAGCTCGGGGCTCTTTTCGTTTGGATTTCAGACGTATTGACAGACGAAAACAGTCTGCGTCCGGTATTGAGCCATACGAAAGCGAAATTATGCGTCTTAATTCCGTACGCAAATCAAGACGAAAACAGTTTGCGTCTTATATAAATCAGTACGCAAACGGTTTTCGTCTTATAATACGGTTATGAATGGTACGAAACGAGGGGGTTGTGCATATGGTTGTTAGAGAGAGCCCTACAGTCGAATACAAGGAAAGCGTTACGCCGACGTTTCTTAAAACGGTGAGCGCCTATGCAAACTATGGGACGGGCAAGATTGAGTTTGGCGTTGATGACGAGGGCGTGGTTGTCGGCCTTGCAGATCCGGTCGCAGAGTGTCTCCGCATCGAGAACATGATTAATGACAGCTTGGACCCCGCTCCCCGTTACACGCTCGAGCCCGATGAGAAACACGGGACCGTAATCCTTACGGTTTATGAGGGACAGGACAAACCCTATCGAAGCAAGGGAAAGGCCTACAGGCGAAACGATTCGGCAACGGTGGAGGTCGACCGGTTTGAGTATGGCAGGCTGACGCTCGAAGGCAGCAACGTAACGTTCGACGCGCTCACGTCGGCTCGCCAGGACTTGAGCTTTCATACGCTCGAGCATAAGTGTGTTGAACACCTCGGCATTTCCGAGCTAACGTCGGATATCTTGCGTACGCTCCGCTTGCTCGGCAAGGATGGCTATACCAATGCCGCGGCGATTTTAGCGGATAAGAATGATTTTCCAGGCATCGACTGCGTCCGTTTTGGCGATACCGAGGATGTGATCTTGGATCGCGAGGCGGCGACAAATGTATCCGCAATTGAGCAGGCGGACAGGGCGGTGGCTATGTTTGCACGCTACTACCGTTATGAGCGTATCGAAGGGATGGAGCGCGTCCAAACCGATCGAATTCCTCTTGAGGCATTCCGCGAAGCTGTTGCAAACGCTTTAGTGCATCGGACGTGGGACGTTCGAGCGAACGTTCAAATTGCCCTGTACGATGATCGCGTCGTTGTGACCTCCCCCGGATCGCTGCCCGCCGGTTTGACGACGGAACAATACCTGTATGGGCAGATATCCGTGCTCAGAAACCCCATCGTTGCAGAGGCCTTCTTAAAGCTGGATTACATCGAGAAATTTGGTACGGGAATTGCGCGCATTAGACGTGCCTATCGCGATTCGATCAATCAACCAATTTTTGATGTTCGCGGCGGCATGGTGGCCGTCACATTGCCCGTTACCGATGCCTTTGAAGGGTCCGAGGAAGAGGTCCAGGTTCTCAAGGCCTTGTCGGGCGGGCGAATTATGTCGCGAAGCGAGATTGAAAAACAGACGGGGCTGAGCCGCATGCGGACGTTGGCGGCACTCGAATCTCTGCTTGAACGGAATGCAATCGTAAGGCAGGGAACCGGGCGGGCCACGAAATACGAGCGCTCATAGTCCAAAAGAGCCATGGTACAAGACGGACCCCAAGCCAGCGTTGGCTTGGGGTCCGTTATATCCCGGATGGTAATGGGCCGATTATTGTCAAGTTATAGCAAAGTACAGCGACGTACAGCAAAGTATAGTGAGATATAGCAAGCCGTATAGCGCGCCTTGATTTTCAACCCTTGATTATCAACCGTCCGTATTTCACAGCAACTTATAACAGGCTCGGGGTGCCAATTTGGGGTGCAGTAGTGCTGCGCCACGAAAAGGGCCTATCTACTACGTTTAAGCCGCAGGGGTCAACCATAGTCGGTTTTTTCGAAAATCGACAAGCTGTCTACCTGCGGTTTTGTTTTCACGGTTTTCGGTATGGCCGAGGCTATCCGTGTTAACGTAATAGATGGGCCACTTTTGTGGCAAGGGGGGCCGATCTGCGGGCCAGGGTAGCTAAAAGAGCCCCGTCCCAAAAAGACTGATTGGGAGCTGGGGCGTGTCGATGCGATAGTATTACGTGGTGAAATTCGACAAACCGTGAGCTTCATCCGAGGGCTTTATGGAACAACACCAGCATAATCAGAGCCTGCAAGATCAGGCATACAACGCATTGCGCTCCAAGATCATCTATGCCGAGCTCAAGCCCGGCACGCGCCTTTCGGCGATTGGTCTGGAAAAGGAGACGGGAATCGGGCGCACGCCCATTCGCGAGTCTTTTGTGCGCTTGCGTGAGCAGGAGCTGGTGGAAACGCGTCCCAAAAGCGGCACCTATGTCTCAAAAATCAGCATGGAGCGCGCCGAGAACGCCTGTTTCTTGCGCGAGAAACTCGAGAGAAGCGTGCTCATTAAATGCTGCTCTGCCGTCACGCCCGAGCAAAAGCAGCGGCTCGAGCGGATTCTTGCCGAGTCCGAGTCGCTCGACCATAGCGAAACGCGTCGCTTTTTCGATCTGGACAACCTGTTCCATGAGACGTGTTTTGAGATTGCCGGCCGCCACATGTTGTGGGATTGGATGAAGAGCGTCAACACACATTTTGAGCGATACAACTGGTTGCGTATGGTGTCGCAGGATCTGGATTGGGAGCCGATTCGTCGGCAGCATCGCCGAATTCTCGAGGCCATTAAGAAGGGCGATACCGACGCGGCGAGCTACCTGGCAGAGACGCACCTGCATCTGATGCCCGAGGAACAGGGCCCGGTTATCGCCTTGCATCCCGACTACTTTGAGCTGTCGAAAGACTCGTCAATCTAGCCCATCGCCGCATCTGCTCGAGACACAAAAACGATGCTGCTCACCTACAGCGTTTTGCAACCGAGATTTTTAAAAAATGCCTAAAATGGCTCAGATTGCTGACAATTGGGAAACGGGGTGCGCTATGGCGCAGATGAGGATTAAGGACATTGCCGCCGAGGCGGGCGTGAGCCCGGCCACGGTCTCGCGCTATCTCAATAACCGCCCCGGGCAGATGACCGAGGAGACCCGCGCCCGCATCGCGGCGGTTATCGAGCGCACCGGCTATCGCCCACGTGCCGCCGCACGCAATCTGCGCAGCTCGCGCGCCAACCTCATCGGCGTAATCTTGGCCGACATCGCCAACCCGTTCTCCAGCGCCATGCTCGAAGGGCTTTCCGCCAGCGCCGCCGCGCGCGGCTGCTCGCTCATGACGGCCATTAGCGGCAACGACCCCGCCAAGGAAGCGGAGTCGCTCACCAGACTTATCGATGCCGGCGTGGACGGCCTGGTCGTCAACACCTGCGGAGGCAATGACGAGGCGATCGCCGCGGCAGCGGGACGCCTACCCGTTGTGCTGCTCGACCGCGATGTTGCCGATGGCGGCATCGATCTGGTGACATCTAACAACCGTGAGCTGGTCGCCGGCCTGGTAGACGCCTTGGCTGCTGCGGGCAGCGAGCGTCTGTGCCTGCTTACCGAGGCAAGCGATGACAGCCCCGTGCGTCGTGAGCGCGCTGAGGCGTTTGCCGACGAGCTCTCGCGCCGCGGCCTGGCCGGCGAGGTCGTCACCTTGGCGGACGGTGGTGCCGAGGGTGTCAGTCGCCTGGACGAGACCATCCGCGGCTATGCGGGTAAAAAGCTCGGCCTCATTGCCGTCAACGGCCTGGTCTTCCTGCGCCTGACCGAGGCACTGGCGCAGCTGGGTCCCTCGCTGCCGGCGGGCCTTAAGATCGCAACGTTTGACGATTACCCCTGGAACCACGTGCTCTTTGGCGGTGTGACCACGGCCGCGCAAGACACCCACACCATCGCCGAGCGCGTAATCGAGCGTCTGTCCGAGCGCATCGACGTCGTTACCACTACGGTGGGCGACGCCGCAAAGCTCGCCCCCAAGCGCATCGAGATCCCCGGTCACATCGAACACCGCGCTTCGACCTCGCGCTAGTCTGTGTGATATTATATAGACAATGTCATACAGGAGGTATCCATGGCTGCGTCTGTGCTGAGTGTTCGAGTGGACTCGTCAATTAAAGATTCATTTGCCGAGCTGTGCGAAGAACTCGGCATGACTTCGTCCGTTGCGGTCAATATGTTCATGAGGCAGATGTTGCGCGAGCGCTCGCTGCCGTTTGTGCCTTCACTCGGTAAAAGCTCTGCGAGCGAAAGCGCCGCAGCGGGCATTTTGGATACCGCTCAGATTGAGTCCGCCGTCCGCGAGGCAGCCAGCCCGATTCCCGCCATCAAAACCGTGATCCTATTTGGATCGTATGCCCGTGGCGAGGCGCGTGCAGATAGTGATATCGACTTGCGCCTCGAAGTCGATCGCGAGCAGGGCTTTGGTCTTTTTGCGTTGTCGGCGTTTGGCGAGGCAGTGCGCAAGGAAACCGGAAGGCAGGTGGACCTTGTCTCGAGCGATTATCTTGATGACGATCTTGCCGCGGTAATCGAGCGCGAAGGAGTGATCCTTTATGATCGCGCGTAAGTCAGACGGCCTCCGCGCCCAAGAGGTCTTGGAGGCCATCGCTGAAACGAACGAGCGCATCAAGGCTTTTGATATCACCGAGGACCAGTTTCTGCATGCGAATGACGTGCGGACGAGGGCGTTGGCGGACTCCCTTTTGATGTGCGCGCTTAGGGTGACGGAAGAAGCGGGCAAGTTGTCGGAACGCTCGCAGCGGCTTCATCCCGAAATTGAGTGGCGTGGAATTATCGGCATGAGAAATTACCTCGCGCATGATTACGGCAATGTCGACCGATCGGTTGTTTGGGATGCGGTGACGATGGAGTTTCCGGCGCTGGAACGAGCGTGTAGGCAAATTGTTTCCGAATCCGAGCGATAATCACTTGTCATACCAGCCTGTTCACACACGTTTTTTGAGCGCTTGATACGCTTTAACCCTGCGGAAACATTTTTCTGCGATAGTATCTGCGATATAGACCAGTCGAAACCCGCCCGAAAGAAAGGGGAGCGACATGAACCAGCAGAACATCGATTACGTACTCCGCTCCGTAGAGCAGCGTGATATCCGCTTTGTGCGTCTGTGGTTTGTCGACATTCTCGGCCGCCTCAAAAACTTTGCTATTAGCCCCGAGGACCTCGAGGTCGCATTTGAGGAGGGCATTGGCTTTGACGGCTCGGCCATCGAGGGCTTTGCCACGCCCGAGGAAGCCGATATGCTGGCGTTCCCCGATGCCTCGACCTTCCAGATTCTGCCGTGGCGCCCGAGCCACAACGGCGTCGCCCGCGTGTTCTGCGACGTGTGCACTCCCGATCGCAAGCCGTTTGCCGGCGACCCGCGCGATGCCCTGCGCCGCATGTTCCGCAAGGCCGAGAAGGCTGGCTATCTGCTCAACGTGGGCGCTGAGCTGGAGTATTACTACTTCCCCGACGAGCACACGCCCGAGCCGCTCGACAACGTGGGCTACTTCGATCTTTCGGTGAGCGATGCCGCTCGCGACCTGCGTCGTAACACGGTCCTCACGCTCGAGAAGATGTCCGTGCCCGTGGAGTACACCTTCCACGCCGCCGGTCGCTCACAGCACGGCATGAGCCTGCGCCACGCCGAGGCCCTGAGCATGTCCGACGCCATTACCACGGCCAAGCTCATCATTAAGCAGCAGGCTTACGAGAGCGGCTGCCACGCCTCCTTTATGCCCAAGCCGCTGGCGGGCGAGGACGGCAGCGCCATGTTTTTGCATCAGTCGCTGTTCGACCATGACGGCAACAACGTCTTTTGGGGCGAGGGCGACGAGAAGTACCATCTCTCCGACGTCGCCAAGCACTATATGGCCGGTATCTTGGCGCACGCGCGCGAGATTAGCGCCATCACCAACCCCACGGTCAATTCGTACAAGCGCATCACCACGGGCGGCGACTCCGTGCCGCAGTACGCCACGTGGGGCCTGCGCAACCGCGCAAGCATGATCCGCATCCCGGTCTACAAGCCCGGCAAGCAGCTTTCCACACGCATTGAGCTTCGCAGCCCCGATCCCATGGCTAACCCGTATCTGGTCAACGCCGTCACGCTGGCGGCTGGTCTCGACGGCATCGAGCGCAAGCTGGAGCTCCCGCCCGAGGCAACGGCCGAGACGCTCAAGCTCACCGGCCGTCAGATGCTCGAGGCCGGTTACGCGCCGCTGCCGCGCTCGCTCAAAGAGGCGCTCGACGTGTTTGAGGACTCGCAGTTTATGAAGGATGCCCTCGGCGAGCACATCCATAGCTTCTTCCTCAAAAAGAAGCGCGACGAGTGGCATAAGTTTGAGTCCACGATCACCGAATGGGAGATCAAGCACTACCTGGCGAACTCCTAATCGCGCTGGCTTGTCCCAGTACGATTGAGCTCATTTCTTTGGAGGCCGATATGTCCGAAAAGAGTGCCCTGTTCATGGCGCGCACGACGCGCTTCCACGAGTTTGCCCGCAGCTTGACGACCACCCTGGGTGTCGAGGTGAGTCTGGCCACCCCCGATTCGCCAACTGCGGCGCACGACTTTGACCTGCTGATCCTCGATTCCGATGGCATCCGCAGCGACCGCATCGATCAGATTGCCAAGTGGCTCGACGATCGCGGCGGTGTTCCCATGCTGGTGATCGTCGACGACGAGGCGCTCGGCACCCTGCGCCTGCCGAATCATGCGCATGCCGACTTTGTATGTCCCACGGCGACGCCCAACGAGCTCAAGGCTCGTGCACAGCGTCTGATGGGCGAGGAGGAGCCCGTCGCCTCCGATGATGTGCTCAACATCGATAACCTTGAGATCAACCTGGCCACCTACCAGGTGACACTCGATAGCGAGCCCATTGACCTGACGCTGATGGAGTACTCGCTGCTGAGTTTTTTGGCGACGCATCCCAACCGCGCCTACAGCCGCGAGGTACTGCTGCACCGCGTGTGGGGCTTTGAGTACTGCGGCGGTACGCGCACCGTCGACGTGCATATCCGACGCATCCGCTCCAAGGTGGGCCCGCAGATCGCGGCGCACATCACCACCGTCCGCGGCGTGGGCTATCTGTTTAAGGACTAGCAAGTAAATAGAGGGCAATGTGAGGGTACCGGAGATTTCTCCAGTACCCTTTTCTCGTTTAGGGCGAAAAGAAGACCTTTCACCGATTAAAAGTGTGTCAGTAAAAACAATATCAAACGTATAACACTATCTAGAGAATATCATTTAGTTACCGTATCTCCCTACTACACGGATGGAGGAAGAAATGCGTTATTCGAGAAAGGTGATTGTCGGATTCATAGTGTTGCTTGCCGCCCTGATGTCTCCAAGGTTGGTTTTTGGAGACGACGACTTGGTCCGTGTCACACCGCAAATAGCTGTGGAGCAAGCGCAGGCTTTCTTTGATGATGTATCGGATGAGCCGGTGACCGCTTGTGACCCAGTAAAAATGGTGAATTCCGATGGGGAATCAATCGGGTATATCGTTCGTGCGAAGCGGGATGACGTTAACTATGGCTACGTCGTATTTGATTCAGAGCGATCTTGGTGGATCAGCGAATACTGCTTGGCTCCGAACGCTCTTTTACCTATCGAGAGTGCAAGCGAAGAAATTGCACTCCTCGCATCCTCGGATAACGTCGTTGCGTTAAAGATTGACGAGCTAACTGTTGGCGTTGCCGACTTAGATAAAAACATTGTTTTAGACGCAAGTGGAAAAAAAGTACCAAATAAATTGTCCTCGGGAGGCAATCGCAGCGGATCGCCGGAACATTTCGATGACGTTTTTGTATCTGCCAAGGATTTGTATAAACAGGGATATGTTGTTGATGCGAGCAAAACGGTTTCGGGAATAATAACGCCAACGCAAACAGAAGTTATCAAAGAAACGGGGACTTATGCTTGCGCTGTTTCGGCAATGTTTGCAGTTAGCAGTCACTATGTGACTTTGAACCGCCTTAAATTGTCCGATTTATACTCGGAGCTTTGGAGGCTGTCGGGGACATGGGAAGAAGAAGAAAAGAAATATGATCAAGCGACTGGTCTGTACTTTACTCAAGGCAAGACTTCTCCTGATAAACCCGCTCCGGCCTTAAAGGAGTTTTGTGCAAGACGAGGCAAGGAGCTTGAGACGTCATTCGTTTGGTATCCGTCATGGGATTCCTTTAGGGTGAATACCGACTCGGGGAATCTGAGTATTTTCTCTGGAAGGCTCCGGTCAAATGGCAGCGGGCACGCAATGGCAGTTGTGGGCTACGTGGCAATGCATAACACATACTCGAATGCCAAGAAGTACCTGCTTGTTGTTTGGAATGGATGGACAAACCAGCTACAGTTTCTTCCATATGACGTATCAATTTACACGTCTCACGATGGCACATATTGCAAGGGTTGATTGTACTCGTGAACGGCGACAAGTTCATTCGAAGGGCAATGCTCCTATTGGTGCTTTCCTTTGCTTTGCTCACCGCAGCGAGCTTCTTTCTGTTAAGGGCGACTAATGGGGGAGAAAACGACACGGTTGTTGCAGTCGAGGTGCGCGCTCTATCGGATGTTCATAACGGGCAATTTGAGGCGCTTATGCCAAGTGGTTGCCGTAAGAGAATCGATATGCGCCGTAAGTCAAGTTCCGGATATGTCTCAGGGTTGAAAGCAGGTGATAAATGGATTCTAGTTTTTGTGGAAGATAAGGAACTTGACGGGACTGTTCTGTATCCCCATTCAGCTGAGAAAGTCAAATCAAGTAGACAAGGGGAATGAAGAATGATTGATAGAAAGCAGTTCTTAGGTCTGATGGCGGGGGCTCCTATTTTGATGCGAGCCGGGATGGCAGAAGCCGTGGAGTTGCCGGACGCTCAGAAGCGATTGACGCTCGTGGTCGACACGGTGGTCAGAGATGAAAATGGCAATGAAAAAACGCGAACAAGAAGCAGAGAGACTATTTTCACGCCAGAGAGCAAAACTGTGTCTGCCGACGCTATGGCCGGTGATGTCATAACAATCCAGAGGGAATCAGATGAAACGTTGCCGCTGCTTGCCAAGATTGAGCTCACAGTCGCTTATTATAACGATAAAACAGAAATTGAGATTCGTTCCGGAAAGTACTCGATAGTCCAAATCGATCCGCTTGTGATGTATGCAAACGCTTGGTATGCGCTCATGCAGAAAGATAAATATGTGATGAACTACTTCGCAGAAGGCGAAGCATCATATGAAACGGGGTGGGGGCCAACGCCATACGACGCGGAGAAGGATAAGTGGACGTGCGGATCAGGCATGGGCGCGACGATTACGGACTTCATTAACGATTCAACATATAGCTTTGCTATCGACTGTTATATCGAATAGACATGACGGCATAAAACGAATTGGCCTATAAGCATGTCATTACTTAAGCAAAGCTGAAATCTTGGCATCTAGTGCTCGGGACTGCCCAGCTTGGGGTACAACTCAACGTGAACAATGATGGCCCGCCACATGTTTGGCGGGCCTTTGGTTATTTGACGAAAGGATCGCAGCTATGAGCGAGTACGATTCCCAGCGTCCCCAGGATGCGGGCAACGCCGGCGAGACCCAGCAGCAGCCGCGCGTGCAGGTGGAGTCGACGCCTGCCGATGGCAGTAACATTCCTTACGTGCAGGCCTACGACACGCAGACCGGAAAGCCGCTGGGCAGCCAGCAGGTTGTAAACAAGCACACCGTGGTCAAGACTAAGACCAAAAAGCTGCCGATCTTTATTACGGCGCTCGCCGGCTGTGCATGCGGCGCCCTGCTGGTCATTGCGCTCATTATGAGTGGCACGCTCAACATTGGCAGCGGAAAGAATGCCGTGACGGCGGGTGCTTCGGGTTCATCGACGCAAAAGATTACGATCGACTCCGAGGACACCACGCTGGCCGAGGCCGTCTCTGCCAAGGCGCTGCCCTCCGTGGTTTCCATTACCGCCACTTCGAGCGGCGGCCAGAATGGCTCGCTTTCGCAGTCTGCCGACGAGTCGGACGGCTCGGGCAGCGTCGGTTCGGGCGTTGTGCTCGATACCGAGGGCCACATCCTCACCAACAACCACGTGGTCGATGGCTATGACCAGTACGTGGTGACCATGGACGACGGCACCACCTACGAGGCCGAGTTCGTGGGCAACGATGCTTCGAGCGACCTAGCCGTCATCAAGCTCAAGGATGCTGACGCCTCTAAGCTCACGCCGATCGAGATCGGCGACTCTTCCAAGCTCAACGTGGGCGAGTGGGTCATGGCGATCGGCTCGCCGTTCGGCAACGAGCAGTCTGTCTCCACGGGTATCGTGTCGGCGCTGTATCGCTCCACGGCCATGAGCTCTACCAACGGTAACACCATCTATGCCAACATGATCCAGACCGATGCCGCCATCAACCCGGGCAACTCCGGCGGCGCGCTCGTTAACGACAACGGTGAGCTGGTGGGTATCAACTCGCTCATCGAGAGCTACTCGGGCTCCAGCTCGGGCGTGGGCTTTGCCATTCCCGTTAACTATGCCAAGAACATTGCCGACCAGATCATCGACGGCAAGACGCCGGTTCATCCGTACCTGGGCGCCACGCTTTCGAGCGTCAACGCGCTCAATGCTCGCACTAACAAGCTGAGCACCGATAGCGGCGCGTACGTGGCAAGCGTCGTCGAGGACGGTCCTGCCGCCAAGGCCGGCATCCAAGAGGGCGATGTCATTACCAAGCTGGGCGACGATGAGATTTCGAGCGCCGATGGCCTGATCATCGCGCTGCGCAGCCACGAGGTGGGCGAGAAGGTCGAGATCACGCTCATGCGCGGCAAGGAAGAGAAGAAGGTTACCGTCGAGCTGGGCTCCGACGAGGAGCTGCAGAACCAGCAGCAGGACGACAGCGCGACCGACACCGGCAACGGCGGTATTACCGACGAACAACTGCGCCAGTACCTGGAGGAGCTGCTGGGCCAGCAGGGCCAGGGTCAAGGCTACGGTCAGGGTTACTAGCGAGCCGTTTCGCACATATCGAGGCCAGGGGGGGCTGTCCCATCAACGTGGGACAGCCCTTTTTTCTTATTGATCCGTTGGGGACGGAGGAAAACGGATCATTTGGAACTGACAGGGGCATGGTTTGATCGCGCGATCCACCCCAGTCTGGCGGCTGCCGATTCGGTGCGGTTCGAGACCGCTATTCGGCCTCATTGCGACCGGTGGTACTCTAGTATCCGTTTGAAATCGAGCGAAGGAGTGCCGCTATGGAGCAATCGAGCCTGTTTGGTGACGGCGTGGACATCGATACCGAAACGCCCGCGAGCACGGATACCGCCGTACCGGCCGATGCCCGTGCCCAGGCGGCAGCGCGTGCGGCCGAGCTGCGCCACGAGCTCGATTACCACGCCTATCGCTACTACATGCTCGATGCGCCCGAGATCACGGACGCCGCCTTTGACAAGATGCTCGTTGAGCTGCAGGAAATTGAGGCCACCTACCCCGACCTGGTGACGCCCGACAGCTATACCCAGCGCGTGGGCGGGTACGTGAGCGAGCAGTTTACGCCGGTCACGCATATGGCGCGCATGTATTCCATGGACGATGCCATGGATCTGGACGAACTCGACGCGTGGCTCCAGCGCACCGAGGATGCGCTCGGTGCCGGCAGCGTCACCTATACCTGCGAGCTTAAGATCGACGGCCTGGGCGTGGCGCTTACCTACCAAAACGGCACCTTCGTACGCGCAGCCACACGCGGCGATGGCACCACGGGCGAGGACGTGTCGCTCAACGTCCGTACCATCAAGGATGTGCCCATGCACCTGTCCGAGCCGGCGCTCGCCCACATGGGCGCCGACCGCGAGCGCACCATCGAGGTCCGTGGCGAGGTCTATATGCCCAAGGGCAGCTTTGTGCGCCTGAACGACGAGGCCGATGCCGAGGGGCGCGACCCCTTCGCCAACCCGCGCAACGCTGCCGCCGGCAGCCTGCGCCAAAAGGACCCCAAGGTCACGGCGCGCCGCGATCTCGCTACCTTTATCTATGCCATCGCCGATACCGATCCGCTGCACGTCCACAGCCAGCGCGAGTTCCTCGATTGGCTGCGTAGCGCCGGCTTTAGCGTCAACCCTAACGTGGCTCGCTGTGCCACACCCGCCGAGGTCCACGAGTTCTGTGCCCAGGCGCTCGAACACCGCGGTGACCTGGACTACGACATCGACGGCGTGGTCGTAAAGGTCGACAGCTTCCAGCAGCAGCTCGACCTGGGCTTTACCGCCCGCGCACCGCGCTGGGCCATCGCCTTTAAGTTCCCGCCCGAGGAAAAGCAGACCGTCCTGCGCGAGATTCGCATCCAGGTGGGCCGCACCGGTGTGCTCACACCGGTCGCCGAGTTCGACCCGGTGACGGTTGCCGGCTCCACCATCGCGCGCGCCACGCTGCACAACATCGACGAGATCCGTCGCAAAAACGTGCGCGAGGGCGACACTATCATCGTGCACAAGGCGGGCGACGTGATTCCCGAGGTCGTAGGTCCGGTGCTCGATAAACGCCCGGCCGATTCGGTCGACTGGCACATGCCCGAGGTCTGCCCCGTGTGCGGTAGCCCCGTGGTCCACGAGGATGGCGAGGTTGCCTACCGCTGCGTGTCCATCGACTGTCCCGCACAGCTCAAGGAGCGCCTGCTTCACTGGGTAAGCCGCGGCTGCATGGACGTCGACGGCCTGGGCGACGAGATCGTCGACAAGATGATCGCTGCCGGCCTGATCCACGATGTCGCGGACTTCTACCAGCTCACGGTCGACGACATCGCAGGCCTGGACACAGGGCGCGTGTACGCTAGCTCCAACAGCAAAAAGGGCGTCAAGAAGGGCGACCCCATCCCGGTGGGCCTCAAGACGGCCGAGAAAATCATCGCCGAGCTCAACAAGTCCAAGAGCCAGCCGCTCGGTCGCGTGCTGTTTGCCCTGGGCATCCGCCACGTGGGCAAGAGCGTGGGCGAGGTCATCGCCGAGCGATTCCTGTCGATTGATAAGCTCATCTTGGCGAGTGAAGAGGACATCGCCGAGTGCGAGGGCATCGGTCCCAAGATTGCGGCGAGCGTCAAGCAGTTCCTGGCCGTGCCCGAAAACCTTGCCGTGCTGGAGCGTTTGCGCCAGGCGGGTCTGTCGCTCGAGGTCGACTTGGGCGCCGCGCATGCACAAGCCGCAGCCGACGCGGGCGTGGCGGGCGAGCTCGCCGATGCACAACCGCTCGCGGGTCTGACCTTCGTGCTCACCGGCACGCTCGTCAACCGCACCCGCGACGAGGCAGGCGCGGCGCTCAAGGTGCTCGGCGCCAAGGTCTCGGGCAGCGTGTCCAAGAAGACGAGCTATCTGGTTGCCGGCCCCAAAGCGGGCTCCAAGCTCACCAAAGCCGAGCAGCTGGGCGTACCCGTGCTGGACGAGGACGCCCTCGAGCAGATCCTGGCGACTGGTCAGGTGCCGGAGGCTTAAGGCGTCGATAACCAAATTGAAGAACCGCCCGGAAGCACGATGCCTTCCGGGCGGTTCTTACTTTGCTGGGGCAACCGGCACCGTGATCTGCGTCACGTAGGTTGCCGGGTCGTCGCTGATGATGTCATCGATCAGGGCAATCTCGCGTTGCCCCGCTACGCCACCAACTTGTCAAAAGCCCCGCGGCGGTTGAGTACGGTAAATGCAATCACGCAAATGACCGCCGACAGAATGGACCCGCACGGCGAAGCGATGCCCATGGGAAACAACGTATCGGAATAGGCGTTCGACAGCAGCCACGCGCCCGGCACGCGAATGAGCGCCACCGCCAGCACGTTGTGCGCAAAGCCGATGTAGCTCTTGCCGTATGCAGCGAAAAAGCCGCTAAAGCAAATGTGGATGCCGGCAAAAATCGCGTCGAAAATGTAGCTGCGCATATAGCCGGTGCCGGCGGCGACTACTGCAGCGTCCTTGGCAAAAAAGCCGATAAACGCCGGCGCCACCAGCCACATCAGCACCGTGATCAGGCAGCCGTACACTACCGAGATCGTCATGGCGTCCTTGAGCACCTGACGCGCGCGGTCGCCCTTGCCCGCGCCGGCGTTTTGCGCCGTGAGTGCGCTGACGGTGGCGCCCATGGAACTCGGCACAATGAATAAAAAGCTGATCATCTTCTCGACCAGGCCCACGGCGGCGGCGTCGACGAGCCCTCGGTGGTTGGCGATGACGGTGATAAACATAAACGCCACCTGGATGCAGCCGTCCTGTACGGCCACGGGCACGCCGATCTTAAGAATGCTGCCGAGCACCTCGGGCTGGG
Source organism: Collinsella sp. AM12-1 (assembly GCF_003472325.1). NCBI lineage: Bacteria > Bacillati > Actinomycetota > Coriobacteriia > Coriobacteriales > Coriobacteriaceae > Collinsella > Collinsella sp. AM12-1. The sequence goes on along the minus strand of NZ_QRLS01000001.1, from coordinate 49,011 downwards.
GACGCAGGTCGCTGCGCTTAACGTGAATGTTCGTGCGGCGGCTCTTGAGCCACACGAGCGCAAGGGCAACGCTTGCCGTCTGGGCGGTTACCGTGCCGAGTGCCGCGCCTACGGGACCGAGTCCCATGTGGCCGATAAACAGAAAATCGAGTGCGATGTTGATGATGCATGCCACGCCGATCACGTACATGGGCGAGCGCGAATCGCCCAGGCCGCGAAAGATGGCCGAGAGGATGTTGTATGCGGCGATAAACGGAATGCCGACAAAGCAGATGCGCAGGTAGGCGGCAGTGCCTTCGACCGCTTCGACTGGCGTGCCAATGAGTGCCACGATCTGCGGGCACAGTGCGAGCAGGACAGCGGCCAGCACCACCGAGACGCCCATAAAGAGCGTGATGGTGTTGCCGATGGCAGCCTCGGCGCGGTCAAAGCGGCGCGAACCCACGGCGTGGCCGACGATGACCGTCGTTCCCATGGCCAGGCCCACAAGCGCCACGGTAATGATATAGAGCGTCTGCGCGCCATTGCCCACGGCGGTGATGCCGGCAGCGCCGCTAAACTGCCCCATCATGTACAGATCGGCCATGCCGTAGAGCATCTGCAAAAAGTACGAGAGCATATAGGGCAGGGCAAAGACCGCGATGGTCTTGAGGACATTGCCGCGTGTGAGGTCGTGTTCCATGGGCGGGGCTTTCTGGCTGGGTTTGTTTACGTACCAGTGTAGTGAAAACCCTACAACGATTGTAGAGTCAAGGTTTGTGCTGGCATCGGGGTGAAAAAGTCACGCTCCGAGCACAATGCTTTGACCTCTTCGTGCCCCTCACCTCGCCTCAAACCATCACAACATTCGACGTTTTTTGCCAAAAACGGGAAAAGCATCGAATGTTGTGATGGTTTTTCTACCACTCGACCGGGTGGAATCGCTTTCTTGCGCACGAAGGTGTGCGGACCCGTGGGCAGGGGAATAAGGTTGGTTATCCGACTCCATTGGAGGGCTCATGGACCTGCCGATCGTCCTGTCCCATAAGACTGCCTGGCTGTACCACAACGTGGCGCGCCCGTCCGAGCCGCTCTCGCGAGCAAGCAGTCTATACGATGAGGACTCGCTTGCTAACGAGGCGGAGCCGACCGCGAGCCTGCCCAAATTGGGACTCGATGCCAAGGGGCTGAGGGCTTCGACGGCAGTTGGGATCGCTACTGACTATCTGGTTTCGCTTGGTATTCCACGAGAAGAGCTCAATCATATCGATACGCTCGTCAACTTCGATTTTGAGCGCTCGACGCCGGCTGGATTTAGGTGCCATGTGTTTGGGGCGCCGGTACCTCCAGGGCATCTTATCGAGGTGGCAGAGGGCCTTCTGGTGGTTGATGAGGTCATGTGCTTTGTCCAGGCGGGTTCGTGGATGAGCGAGCCCGAGCAGTTGGAATATGGCTACGAAATCTGTGCCCGATACCATCTGAATCATCTGTCGACAGGCGATTATATCGAGATGGGGCAGAGGTATACCGTTGCCGACTTGATTGCCTATTGCAATGAGAACCGATCTCGTCAGGGGGCCATACGCGCGGCCGCCGTGCTCAAGCGCGTGCACGATGGCGCGCGATCGCCCATGGAGACGGCTACCACAATCATGGTCGTAGCAAAACGTTCCCAGGGCGGGCTAGGATACGTCAAGGTTGAGCTCAACCATCGGGTCGATGTTCCCAACGAGTTCAAGTATCTCGCAAAGGCCGGGTTTTTCGAGATCGACGTATATGCGCCTGCGAGCGGTACGGGGATTGAATACAACGGTTCGGACCATCTTGATAAACAGCGCAGCGCGTCGGATGCGGAGCGCATGACCGTGCTGAGCGCGCTGGGCTTTAGGATGATCGTTCTCACCGGGACTCAGTTTGCCCATCAGCTGCAATTGCACCGGGCGATGAACGCCATCGCACTCGCGATAGGCCTTAAGTGCGACCGAAGCGAAGCGTTCCAAAAGCGGCAGAACGACCTGCGAGAATTCGTGATTCGGCACTGGGACAGCGGTCTTTAGGGGCGCTTTGGTCCTTCTGCGGGGCGCTGCGGGTAGGCGTACCATCACAACATTCGACGTTTTTTGCCAAAATCGGGAAAAGCATCGAATGTTGTGATGGTTTGCGTGCTGAGGATGGGCTTGGGAAGCCGGTCTTGCTCGAAGCGACCTGTCCTGTCGTACGGGTGTCGGCAGGATTCTCCCGTGGGGTATTATGTTTTCCGAAGAATAAAACGCCGCGTGAGGGGAGGGCTGCGTGGACGGGCACGTGCAACATGACGGCTTTGGCCGCGATATCAACTACCTGCGCATTGCCGTTACCGACAAGTGCAATTTCCGTTGCATTTACTGCATGCCGGCCGATGGCGTGGCACCCCGCGCACACGATGAGCTTCTCAGCGCCGAGGAGATTGCCCGCTTTGTGCGCTTGGTGGCGGGGGAGGGCATTCGCCGCGTGCGCCTGACGGGCGGCGAGCCGCTGGTCAGCCGCCGTATCATCCCGCTTATTCGCGACATCCGCGCGATCCCGCAGATCGAGGACATCTCGCTTACCACCAACGGCGCCTTGCTGCCCAAGCTGGCGCCGCAGCTCAAAGACGCGGGGCTTAACCGCGTCAACATCTCGCTCGACACGCTCGACCCTACGCTTTTTGGAAAGATCACGCGCCTGGGTCGACTCGAGCAGACCGTGGCTGGCATCGACGCGGCGCTGGCTTGGGGCTTTGAGCCCGTTAAGGTCAACTGCGTTGTGGTGCGCCGACTCAACCAGGATGTGGCGGCTCTCGCGCGTCTGACTATCGACCGTCCCATTCACCTGCGCTTTATCGAATACATGCCTATTGGCGACGAGCACACGAGCTCGCATTGCGCTGTGGACCCGCATGCGCCCGCGCTCAATCCGGCGCTGTGGGATGCGAGCGATACCGTGCCGAGCGACGAGCTGCGGGCGCGCATCAATGCCGGGGCCGCCGCGGTGGGTCTGGGCGAGCTCGAGCCGCTCGACATCAACGACGCTCCTGCCGGTGCGGGCCCTGCGCGCTATTGGCACTTTCCGGGCGCGGTGGGAACGGTCGGCTTTATTAGCGCCATGTCTAACCATTTTTGTGCGAATTGCAACCGTCTGCGCCTGACGGCCGATGGCAACGTGCGTCCGTGCCTGTTCAGCGATGCCGAGTATTCGGTGCGCGACGCCCTGCGCCGTGGTGATGATATGCAGGTACTTTCGATTTGGCGCGATGCCGTCGCCCACAAACCGCAGGAACACGCGATAATTGAGGGCACGCAACGATTTATGTCCCAAATCGGAGGATGATCATATGGCCAAGAGCAGGTACGCCGATGCCACCAAGGCCGCTCGCAGGGCCGCGATGTCTGCCCGCAAAGTCACGGCTGCGGCTGGCGATGCTGTCACTGCCGCACAGCCGACTTCCAGCGCTGCAGCCGAGCCCACCCGTGATGCCCGTCGCGACGAGCTGACGCACGTGGACGCCAAGGGCGAGGTACGCATGGTCGACGTGTCCGACAAGGCCGAGACCCATCGTATCGCCATCGCCGAGGGCACCATCCTCATGCATCCCGAGACGCAAGCCATGGTGCTGCAGGACCGCGCCAAAAAGGGCGACGTGCTTGCCTGCGCGCGCGTGGCGGGCATCATGGCCATCAAGCGCACGAGCGACATCATCCCCATGTGCCATCCGTTGCTCATTACCAAGAGTAAGTGCGACATTGCGCCCATCGCGCCGGCGGGGACGCCCGTCGAGGACGTGCCCGAGGGCTGGGCGCCGTCGCGCGCGGACGGGCAGGTCGGCTTTCATGTGCTGGTCACAGCCGGCGTGACGGGCAAGACCGGTATTGAGATGGAGGCCCTGACCGGCGCGAGCGCCGCGTGCCTGACCATCTATGACATGTGCAAGGCCGTCGATCGCGGCATGGAGATTGTCGACGTGCGCCTGTTGCACAAGGAAGGTGGCCGCTCGGGCGTGTGGGATCGTTCAGAGCGTCAGGCCGCTGCTGCTGAGGCCGTGGCCGCTGACGGTGCCGCGATCGCGAGCGCACCCGTCGCCGTCGCGCCTGCGGCCCTGACCCCGGCCGTCCCCGCGATCGCGTTTATCGGCTACCAAAACTCGGGCAAGACCACGCTCGTCGAGAAGGTCATTGCCGAGCTCACCCGCCGCGGCCTGCGCGTGGGTTCGCTCAAGCATCACGGGCACCACGGCTTTGATATCGACGTGCCCGCTAAGGACACCTGGCGCCATCACCAGGCCGGATCCAAGCACGTGGGCCTCATCTGCGCCACGCGCTGGGCGGAGTACGCCGACACGCGCGAGGAGGACGAGATGCCCGCGCGCGAGCTGCTGTCACGCTACAACGATGTCGACGTGGTGATCATCGAGGGCTACAAGACCGAGGGCTTCGACAACATCGTCGTCGCGCGCTCCGGTGTCGACCGTCTGCGCGGCAAGAGCTCGCTCGACCTGGTCGACGGTCACACGCTAGCCCTTGCCTGCAACGAAGCCCTGGCACGTCAGGCCTTCGACGCCGGCTTTGCGACCCGAGCCATCAACATCAACGACGCCCGAGCCATCTGCGATCTTATCCAAGACCACCTTTAAGGCTTGACGCTGCGCCGGCCCCAAGCACTCCATCTCGCCCCTCAAGCCGTCGCTCGCGTACCAAAGTACGCGTCGCTCCTCTTTCGGGGCGACCTGGGGCACTTGGAACCGGCTCGCTGCGCTGCCATAACATGCCAAAAAGGGACAGGTTTATTTTGGCAGGTTTTATCTGGGCAAACGTCATTTCCACCACAAAGGGGCCAGGCACCTTTGTGGTGGTTTTTGCTTTGGTAGATGTGTGGGACATGCCTTACAATCTACCAAGTAGTTCATGACGGGCGAAAAACGGAGAAAAGGGGCTTGATGTGTCCTTAACGTTTCATGCGGATAGATTGATTTGACAGACGGTGGCGAATGCCCACCGCCCGTATTCGTATGAAACAAGGAGTCTCCATGCTCGCATCTCTTTTCTCAAAGCCTCAATCGTCGCTGTCCGTGCAGGCCAAGCGCCTGGTGGCAATGCGCTTCCTCATCTACACCGGTTTTCAGACCAGCTACTTTATCGGCGTCATCGGAACGCTCACCTATGCAGACGATGCCTCAGTCGTGGCGACATCGCTGGCCGTCCTGTTTATGAATGTATTTGTGATCCTGGGGTCCTTTGCGGGCGGCGCGGCGTTCGACGCCTGGGGTCCGCGCCGCCATTTCTTGCTGAGCATCATCGGCGCTCTTGCAACTGGCGCGGCAATCATCGCCTTTGGTAGCGCGACCGGCGTCGTCCTGCTCGGCGCGGTGTTTCTGGGCTTTACGATGGGATTCGCCCAGCCCATCGCCACGTCCTATCCGGCCTACCTCACCGACGATCCTGTCGAGCTCAAAGACATCAACTCCGCCATCGCCATGTTTTCAAACGTGAGTATCATCGTTGGCCCCACGCTGGGCGGCTTTGTCGCGGCGGCTGCGTCGTCGCGCGCGGTGTTCGTGCTTATGATGCTCTTTACCGTGCTGGCGTTCGTCGTCGGTTGGGGCTTTAGGCCGCAGACCAGCCATATCGTCGGGCATGCGGATACCGATTCGACAGAGGAAGGGGAGCGTGCGGGACGAAGCTCCAACCCTAGCACGCCCGCCCGCGCCACCTTCGCAGCCAGCATCAAGACGGTCTTCACCAACAGCGTCCTCGCGCTACTTTTCTGCATCATTTTTCTTTCGAACTTTGGCTACGGTGCCTTCGATCCGCTCGAGTCGTTTTTCTATCGCGATGTTCTGCACGTTGGCGTTGAGTGGATGGGCTGGCTCTCGTCTGCCTGCGGTGTCGGCGCGGTGCTGGGTGCCGTGCTCGCGCTCCGCTTGCCGCCGCACCTGGTCAACCTTAAAACGCTGCTCGTGGCGCTTATGTCCGTGGGCCTGGGAAGTCTGCTCTATGTGGGGACACCGTACGTGGGCGTGGCCCTTGTCGGCCAGATCGCCCTGGGTATAGCTTGGGGTGTCGTCAACCCGCTCCACAACACCATTGTGCAGACGACGGCTCCGCTCGAGCAGCTTGGTCGCGTCAATTCGGTCATGGGCTTTGGCAATATGTTCGCTGGTGTGGCCCCTCTGGCGATTGCCCCGTGGCTGGCGGCAACATTTGGCGTACAACGGACACTCGTGGGGGCAGGCATGGTCGTGACGGCGGTTCCCGCGGCACTGCTGCTGTTTGGACGCAATCACTTGGAACGTGCCGTAAAGCAGTAAGAAACCATCACAACATTCGGTAAAAATCGCGATTCTGCCGAAAAACGTCGAATGTTGTGATGGTTTGGCCCGTAGACGCCGCGATCACCACAAAGGGGCCAGGCGCCTTTGTGGTGGTTTTTGCTTTGACAGGCCGCGCCTGCGCCTTGGTATACCATGTACACCATTTCTGACCTCATCCAGCACCGCCGCACAACTCAGAAAGGCTCCCATGGACACCACCTTCAGCCACATCAAAGCCGTGTTCTGCGATATCGACGGTACGCTGCTCACGAGCCAGCACACGGTGTCCCCGCGCACCGTGGCGGCGATCCGCGCCCTGCGCGAGCGCGGCGTGCTCTTTGGCCTGTGCACCGGGCGCGACGCCCACGCGACCGAGGCCATGTACGAGCTCTGGGGCATCGAAGGCCTGGTGGACGTGCTGGTGGGCTGCGGTGGCGCCGAGGTCATCGACCGCGCGCACGACATCAACGAGCTGAGCTATCCGCTGCCGGGCGAGACCATCGCGCGCATCTGCAAGCACATGGCGGACCTTCCGGCAACACCCGTCTGCCCCCGAGACGGCGTGTTCTACGTGCCCGAGAGCAACGCGTGCGTCGAGCACCTGTCGCGCGTCGACGGCGTGCCCTACCAGGTGGTCGATTTTGCCGAGTTCTTGCGCGAGCCGCAGCCCAAGGTGATGTTTACCATGGCGCCCGAGGTGATGCCGCGGGTGATTGAACGGGCGTCGACGTTTGCAGATAACACTGTTAAGGCGGCGGCCCTGCAGACCACGCAGCGGCTCTACGAGTTCATGGATCCGCGCGTGTCCAAGACGCGCGGCCTTGGGCGCGTGGCGGAGCTCAACGATATGGAGCTCCAGGACATCTGCGTGTTTGGCGATGCGGACAACGACACCTGCATGGTGGCCGACGCCGGCGTGGGCGTGGCTATGGCAAACGGCAGCGACGCCACCCGTACCGCCGCGGACTTTGTAACCGCGAGCAACGACGAGGACGGCATCGCGATCTTTATCGAGGAACATCTGCTGTAGCGCCGGGGGGCAGCCACAAAGAGGGCAGAGCGCCTTTGTGGTGGTTTTCCAAGCGTCCCAACAGTCGATTGTTGGGACGCTTTTTTGTAGCGAGGAGATTTGCGGCCGGTAACATGCGATGCCATTCAAGTGTCGATGTATGAACATATCGGCACACGCTAGTTGTGCAGTAATTGACCAATTAGCTCATAACTAATATTTCCAGGTAGATATACTGCCATTCACGGCGCAATTTTGACCGTTCACAGATTGAGCGGGTTAAAACAAAGTGTTGTACAAACAATGATAAAGTGTCATTTATCTAGATTGGCTAACGAGTTTACCAGCGTCTTTCCGAAATTTAACCCTCGAAAAACAATGCATAGTTTGAATAATTGTCAAGAAGTTAAGGCAACGTAAAGCAAAACTGACATTGTTAGGCTTGCGTTATTTAAACAAAGAGTAATAATATGCATTTCGAGCGCGAGCAATTATAGGTTGCGCGCCCAAGTTTGATGGTGAAAGAGCAAGATCGCGGTCTCTTGGGGAGGAGACATCGATGAAAGCGAATTCGGATAAATCTAAGCAGAGTAATAAAGCGACGCGCCGTGTGCTGGCAGGCGTTTTGTGCGGAGCCTCCGTTTTGAGCCTGGTACTGTCGCTCGTCATGCCTCCGATCTCGCAGGCCATTGCCAACGATGCCCAGACGGTTTCTACCGAGGAAACTGTGATGGGGGGGGGTTCCTCAAGTGAGTCTACTGATGTAGGCAACACCAACAACGGGGATACCGAAAACCAGAATAGTGACGATGCTGCGGGCGACGACGAAATCCAGCAGGAGGAGCAGCCCAAGGACGAGTCGCAGGCAGAAGAAAATGAAGCGATCGACGATGGCGCTGGTTCGTCAGCCGAGGAGGCTGTGGCGAGCGAAGAGACAGCCACGGACATCAAGAATGCCGGTGACTTGCAGGGAAAGCTTCTAGGCGTTGAGGAAAATCAAACCGCCAGCTTTACGCTTGCGGCTGATATTGACTTTCCTGGTGAAATCACACTTAACAAAGGCGGCAGCAATATCACCCTTGACCTAAGTGGTCATAAGATTAAGCACTCGAGCGCCGACAAGCCGTTATTCAATGTTGCCGGTGGTGCGTCACTTACAATTAGGGATTCTGCACAGGTGGGTGAGACGGTCAGCGAGGGCCAGCAGCTAGCTGATCAGGGGCAGAGCCTGAATGCCGATAATTATGACAAGAATGCCGCCAATTATGGCAAGAATGCCGAACTGACTTACGATAACGATAACATTCCATCTAATCTTACCTACTACGTGACCGAATCGTCCCCGAGCGGAACAGGCACAACCGAGACACTTGTCAAACATGACGTTGAGATTAAAGGCGCCATCGTGGCGTGCGGCGGCAACGCAAATCTAAAGCTCATCAATCTATATAACAACAACGGCAAGGGCGGCACGTTTAACCTTGTGAGCGGCGTGATCACGCAAAAACAAGGCGGCAGCGTTAGCAGCTTGGTCTATGCCGAGAACGGCTCTACCGTCAACATGCGCGGCGGCTATGTGTGTGGAGCTTCTGGCTCGGGTGCGGGCGGCGGAATTGAAATACACGGTAATTCGACCCTCGAGGTTTCCGGTGGCGTAATTGCCGGCAACAGTGCTCCTAGTGGCGGTGGTGTGTATGCTAAAGACTCCACGGTTAACATAACTAATGGCGTAATCTCCGGCAACAGCACGCTTGCTACTGGTGTTGGTTTCGGCGGCGGCATCATGGCCGAAGGCGGCAGCGTTACTGTTTCTGGTGGCTACATTACTAACAATAAATATGCCAATTACTGTGGTAACGATGGTAATGGCGATCATGGCGGTGCTGGACTTGCCGCTAAAAACGGTACTCATGTCACCATTTCGGGCGGCCAGATCACGGGCAACTATTCTGAGGAAGCCGGCGGCGGCGTCTATGTGACCGACATCGAACACCAAGGGGCGAGCTCGCGCAAGACAATGGCATGGCTCAACATTACGGGGGGAACTATTGCCTCTAACGTGAGTTTTCGCTCTGAGGGTGCCGGCATTCGCGTGGGCCAGATGGTTGACGCGATGATAAAAGGAACGTCAAATTCAAATCCAGTCTATATCACTAATAACCACTGCATGTCTCGCTTTGACTGGGGTGGAGGCGGCATCTTCGTCCAGGGCGATTCTAAGGTCGCGTCTAATGCTGGTAGGCTATTTGTCTATAACTCCTATATAAGCAGCAATGAGGCCGGTGGCTACGGTGGCGGCGTTGCGGTTTGCCCGACGGGTAAGACTTTGGTGACAGGCACCGACGGCACGGCGATTTTCGGTAATACTTCTGCCGGAAATGAGCAAAACGCGAACGACTACGAATCCGTGAGTAATACAGGCAATAACGGCACCCCCCATCTTTCCGGCGGTGGTCACGGTAAGGACCAGGACTCCGACGCCTACAATGCCGAAGTGTTTCGCGAAAACGGCCACGCGGACTTCTTCCTTGCGGCGGAGGGTCATACGACTCCGATCGCGGCGGTGATTGGCAAAATGCTTGGCGGCGGCGATGCTAAGTATCGGGGAAGCTTAGAGCTTCAGAAAGCCATTACTGTCCCCGCTAACGGTGGCGTGCAGGTATATAACAGCATCGGCCTGAGTTCGAATGTTAAGGCTCAAGACCCCGAGGCGATCAATGCGCGAAAGGCTGCGCTAGAGGCGGGCGCGACGTTTATCACGGGCAATTATTCCTGGAACCATGGCGGCGGCATCATGTCGAACGGCGACCTGTACATGGGCGCGCCTGAGGACACGTATGTCTATCCGAGCCTCAAGCTCAAGGCGACCAAGAAGCTGGAAGGCCGCAAGCTCAATGATGGGGAGTTCTCCTTTACGGTGTATCGCAAGGATTCAGACGACCCTTTGGCTGGCACGACAGCTGGCACGACATTCAATCGCGACGTTTGCACCGAGGTTGGAACAGCAGCAAATGATGCAGAAGGCAGCATTACGTTTGACCTTGGTGAACAATTCGCATCGAGTGGCGCGGGTAACGAAATCACATACTACTTGGTCGAAGATCCCGGTGGTGATTCTGGCATCACGTACGACTCCAGCGTGTATAAGATTGTGGTGACGGCCGAAGATACCAAGACCTTGCTCATGTCTGTTCCGAGTAAAGAAAACTCAAGCCAACTGAAGGATCTTTACATCCATAACTACACGATTAAAAACGTCGGTGTAACCAAGTACGAATTCCGCGAGTCGTCTGGGAAGTGGGAGAACGTAAAAGCGAGGAGCAAGGTGCAGAAGAGTGGAGACTATTATCCAATTATCTGTGAGGGTGACTCCACGACTTTCACTAACAAGTTCACTCCGTACGACTCGAAGGGCTCCTGGACGCCTATGGCGACTAAGGTCGTTGAGGGTGGCGAGATGAAGGAGTTCACGCTCCAGCTTGCGACCGACACAGATTTTACGGATATCGTTAGCAGCAAGTCCACCACTGCCGACGGCGACAAGTCCCAGACCCTGAGCTTCGACAAGATTGATTACAAACTCGATCAACTCGACCAGCTCGCGTCTGGCCCCACTGGCCGTGGTGCTTCCAAGACCTTCACGTACTACGTGCGCGAGAAAGACGACGGTTCGCTGTTCTCGCACTATACGTACGACAAGTCGGTCTATCAGATTACGGTTAACGCGACTGACGACTCTAACCACCATATCGACGTCACTGCGACCTACAAGCAGATTCAGGATCGTGATGGCAATGAAGTGACCACTGACACGCCCCACGACCTCACCGGCAAGTCCACTCCCACCTTCACCAACACCTACTCCACCTCTTTGCCCCTTTCTGGTATGTCGGGCGTCACTCTGACGTACCTTGCCGGCGCGGCGGTGCTTTGCGCTGCTGCGGCCTGGATGCACATTCGTCGCAAGGCGAATGCGAAGGGAGGTGAGCGTCGTGAATAAGAAAGTTTGCTCCTTCCCGATCTTGTTTGCGCTGCTTGCCCTCCTGATCGGCATCTGCGCGGTTGTGTTCCCCGCATCCGCGCAGGCCGCGCCGACCTCGACCGGTTCCATCACGGTGAGCGGCGCCGTGGCGAGCAACTACGACGCCTACCAGATCTTTAGCGCCAACGTCGTCGACGGCGACGGCGACGCCAAGACCTTTACCGACCTCGCTTGGGCAAGCGACGCCGCGCGCGACGCTGTCCTGCCTGTGCTGCACAGCGCCGGCATGCCCGATTCCCAGACCACCGCGCAGGAAGCTGCCGAGTGGCTCAACACCGATTCCCACCTTACGAGCGCGCTGAGCGCACAGCTCGCTCGTTCCCTCCAGAGCTCTGGCGCCGTGCCCGTGGCCCTTAACGCGGGCACGGCGGCCGAGCTGCCCTGCGGCTACTGGCTCATCGTCGCCAGAGACGACGCCATCGCCCAGGGCGAGGCCGGCACCGCGCCGATCATGGCGCTGGTGGGCGGCAACGCCGTCACCGTCAAGCCCAAGGCCGCGACGCCCAAGGTCGCCAAGCACGTGCTGGAGGACAACACCGCCGCATGGCAGAAGGCCGCCGACGCCACGGTCGCCGACGACCTGTACTGGCGCCTCTCGGCCACGGTTCCCGCGGGCCTTTCCGCCTATGACACCTACGCGGTGCAGTTCGTCGACACCATGAGCGCGGGGCTCGACCCCTCCAAGGTGGCCGCGAGCATGCGTGTGTACGTGGCGGCGGGCGCGGATGGCACCTTCGACGCCGTCTCGAACGGTAAGGACGGGCGCGCCGGCACCGAGCCCGCGCAGGGCTGGACCGACATCACGGCCCAGTGCGCCACCAAGGTGGCGGCGGACGGGACCTTCACCGTGCGCACCGGCGACCTGATCGCCGCGCTCGGCGGGGCCGACGCCTTCGCCGCGGGCGCCCGCGTGGTCGCCGTGTACAACGCGCCGCTCAACAGCGCGTGCAACCGCGGCATCGCGAAGGGCAACCCCAACGAGGTCTATCTGCGCTACCCGCGCTCTCCCTTTGCCGACCAGTCCGGCGATGCCGGCTTCACCCGCACGCCGAGCGACGATGCGTGCGCCTACACTTGGGATCTCGCGCTCACCAAGCGCGGCAGCGACGGCGACAAGCCGCTTGCCGGGGCGGTCCTGAGCATCGCCGACGACCGCGGCCGCACGCTGGCGGCCGACGGCACGTGGGATGCGGAGGGCAAGGCCACCGTCACCACGGGCGAGGACGGCCGTGTGACCGTCTCGGGCGTGGACTCGGGCAAGCTGGAGGTCCGCGAGCTCAAGGCGCCCAAGGGCTACACCGCCTTTGAGGGCACGCGCTCCGTGACGGTCAAGGCTGAGGGCCTGGACGTCGACCAGGTGGCGGCCGCCAAGCCTAAGGTGACCGTATCGGCCGAAAGCCCTCTGCGAGTTGATGCCGCCGATGCCGGGAAGGGTTTAGTCGAGTTGTCGGTGCTTAACACCCCAAGTAACGAAGTGAGTCGAGGCTTTATGCCCTCGACGGGAGATAGAACGTTGGTGTTGGTAACGGCTTTGGCCGTCATCGGAGTAGTGGCTATTGTCGTCGCGCTCGTCATCAAGCGGGGAGGAGGTCGCCATGATAAATAATTGCCCCCCCCCTGCTCAATGGCGTACTGCCTCCGTAGCGATTAGAGCGCAGGGAAATGAGCCTGCTGACTTTTGGTGATGACGAGAATTAAAGCAACCTCCAAGAAAGAGGTCCCAACATGAAAACAACCAAGAACATCGCACGCCTGGCAGTAACCGCCGGCCTCACCGCAGCCCTGAGCTTCGGCGGCGTTATGGCGACAGTCACGATGGCGTTTGCTGCGGAGGGTGCTGCCCCCAGCTATTCGCTCACGATTAACAAGTCCGTGGACAATGACTCCACTTCGTTCAAGGCGTATCAGATTTTTAAGGCTGACGTTATTGACGGAAAGTCCGGTAAGGTTGCGTCCAACATTGAGTGGCCGAGTGATGACGCAGAGACTGCGGTCCTGAAGGTGCTTGTTGATAATAATGTCCCAGGGATTACCTTAGACTCGACCGCTTCTGACGTTGCCGACTACCTTTCCAAGATCACTGATACCACTGATACCACGAGTCTGCCGCAGAGCAGCATCCTTAACAAGATTGCCTTGGCTGTAGAGAAGAGTGTTACCGCTACGGGCGATTCCTTTGCCGCCGGTCGCGCTTTCACCACTACGAGCGCTGGCTACTACCTGTTCATGACCGATACCGACTCGCTCAGTGCGAATGAGAAGCAGACCGGTACCTCGCCGATCTTTGCAGTCGTGGGCGGCAACGCAGTGGTCGTTACCGAGAAGACGAGCATCCCGACCGTGACGAAGCAGGTCAAGGACGATGGTGCGGACAACGACTGGAAGTACAAGGCGGACTCCCAGATGGGTCAGACCGTTCAGTACAAGCTGACCGGCACGGTTGCAAGCAATGTCGACACGTTCAACACCTACTATTATGAGTTCCACGATGAGCTGTCTGCCGGTTTGACTGTTGATAAGTCCACTGTCAAGGCCGTGATTGGTGAGACTCAGATCACGCCTACTTCTGTGACCATGTCTGATCCCGATTCAAATGGCAGAACGGTCTTGAGCGTAAAGTTTGACGATCTTAAGGCTGCCGCCACGGCGGCCGGCGTCACTGTCGGCGAGCATACAAGGGTCGTTGTCACGTACAGCGCCAAGCTCGACCCGAATAAGTCCCAGCATGTCGTTGTCGGTGGCACGGGCAACTCCAACACCGTCAAGCTCATCTACTCCAACAACCCTGGCCACGATTCCCGGGGTGAGTCTGTGCCCGACACCGTGCGCGACTACACCTATGCGCTCAAGCTCGTCAAGAAGGACGCGACGGATGAGAATAAGATACTTAAGGGTGTAAAGTTCACCATCCGTGCCACTGATCCCGACGATATTGCATCCAAGGACATGTATGTCCAGGAGAATGGCTCCCTCGGTACTGAGGCTTCTGAGTTCACGACCACCGACTCCGGCGAGATTAACGTCAAGGGCCTCGATGCCGGCACCTACACCGTCAAGGAGACCCATACGCTCGCCGGCTATAACACCATCCCCGAGTTCACCTTCACCATCAAAGCCATTGGATTCAACCAAGCAGAGGGAGAGGGAGAAAACAAGATTACGGTCAAGACGAGCACCAGGGGTTCCAATTTGGTCGAGGTTGACACGACTAACACGGACAACGGTACTGCTGCCTTGATCGTCAAAAACAAGCAGGGTTCCGGCCTCCCGCTCACCGGCCTTAACGGCGTGACGTTCACTTGGATCGCTGGTGGCGCGGTGCTGTGCATCGGCGTGGCTCATCTCATCCGCAGCCGTAAGCAGGCTGAGGAGTCCGAGCAGGAGTAACGCTCGCTCACCCATCCCTTTGGCAGGTGGGATGTGATGGCCATGAGACTTGCGGACACTTTTCTCGTCCATCCACGTTCTTGCTTTGTCATTTTCTTTTCGGGGCAGACTCCGCACTGGATTCTGCCCCGTTTTTTGGGATAACGCAGCCAGCCTCCACCGTCCGATGCGGGTACGTTCGTCATCGCGTTTCTTGACTCGTATGAGGTTCGGTTTAAGGTCCGTAGGCGCACGCGCGGTGCGGACGGTGGACGGCATTTGCGCCGCAAGCGCAAATAAGAATGCCCGGGGGTCGGATCCCGGGCATTTAACAAAACCAGAAAACTAGGCCGCCCGCGCTCCCAAACATTTACGCGGGATGCGTCGTTTTCTATTGACATTGTATCCCGAATCGCCCAGCCGATCTGGGACATTTTGAAAACTCAAATGCTGGCTTATCCTCGACTGGACGGTGCAGTCTAGCTGCGTTGTTCGGCGCGGAAGCTCGCTAATCGGCTATTATTTGTTTAGACAACTTGAGTTGTAGAGGAGTGACCGGCGATGGTGCAGGGCGCCAAACATATGAAGGGCAATAACGCCGCGGACAACGGCGGCTCAAGCCCTCAGCCCAAACCTCAACCAAAGCCCAAGCGCCGTCGCAAGCGGCTGCCGCGCTGGGCCGATCGGCTCATCACCATCGTCATCATTCTTATTGGCGTGGGCCTTATGACCTGGCCGTGGATCTTGGACCGGCTCGAGGCCTCGGGCGTGTTCAACCAGATCAGCACCGTGTCCAGCACCGTGGACGCGCTGTCTGCCGAGGAGCGCGAGCGCATCCTGCTCCAGGCGCGCTCCTATAACGAGCAACTTGCCGGCGAGGCCACCGAGCTTCCCGCCGACCAGATCGAGCCCTACGCCCAGCAGCTCATCTTTGACCGCGACCCCATGATGAGCTGGGTCGAGATCCCCTCCATCGACGTGAGCATGCCCATCTACCATGGCACGAGCGAGGAGGTCCTCATGGCGGGTGTCGGCCACTTGGAGGGCACGAGCCTGCCGGTGGGCGGCACCTCGACGCATTGCGTGCTCACCGCGCACTCGGGTATGCGCAACCTGAGCATGTTCGACGACATCCACTCGCTGGAGCCCGGCGACCTGGTGCTGCTGCACACCATGAACAAGACGCTTGCCTACAAGATGGTGGACTCCGAGGTGGTGCTGCCCGAGGAGATGGAGTCGCTGACTATCGAGCCCGGCGCCGACAAGGTGACGCTCGTCACCTGCACGCCCTACGGCGTGAACGACCATCGCCTGCTGGTGCATTGCGTGCGCACCAAGTACAACAAGAAGGACGTCGACAAGCAAAAGTCGCTGGCCGGCCGTCACTGGGGCAAGCGCGAGTTTGCCGTGCTCATCGTGGTCGTAGCCATTGTGCTGTTGCTGCTGGATATCGTGATCCACGCGGTCCGCAAGCGCCGCAAGGCCAAGGCCTCGGCATAAGACATTCTCCAGAACCACCACAAAGGGGACAGGCACCTTTGTGGTGGTCGGGGCTTTCAAACCATCACAACATTCGATGAAAATCGCGATTTTGACGAAAAGCGTCGAATGTTGTGATGCTTTTCGTTGTGGTCGAGACGGTTTTCGCTATGGACGGTACGGTTTTCGCTACGGACGGCGCGGTTTTCGCTGCAGAATCGCCAGCCCGCAGCCTGCCAACCCGCCGCCCTCGTTACGTTTTCGCTGCATTTGGGTAAAGCGCCTGCTCCAAGCGGCGTTGCCTTGTATACTAGAGCGGTTTATCTGTTATGCGGAAGGGAGCGCCTATGGCACTCAGCGAGAAAGACGTGCGCGGCATCGCCGAGTACGCAAAGATCGCACTGACCGATGACGAGCTCACCCAGATGACGTCCTACATGAATGACGCCGTCCAGATGCTCGAGCCCGTCCTGCAATATGACTTGCCCGACGTGGAGCCCACGTTCCATCCCATCGGAAGCCTGTCCAACGTGATGGGCGACGACCTGCGCGAGCCCGAGCGCGACCTGCCGCTCGACGTCGCGCTCGAAAACGCCGGCAGCGCGCGTGAGCGCTACTTCCGCGTGCCGTCCATTTTGGGAGAGGGGGAGAGCGAATAATGGCGCTAAGCTTCGATTCCCTTACCGCCGCCCAGATCGCCGCGGGCGTTGCCGCCGGCGACTTTACCGCTACCGAGGTGGCCCAGGCCTCCCTTGCCGCCATCGAGGCGCGCGAGGGCGGGGTCCAGGCATTCCTGCAGGTGGCGCCCGAGCTTGCGCTCGAGGCCGCCGCGCGTGTGGATGCCGACCGTGCCGCCGGAAAGCCGCTGCCCCCGCTCGCGGGCGTGCCGCTGGCCATTAAGGACAACATGAACCTCGTGGGCACGCGCACCACCTGCGCTTCCCGCATGCTCGAGAACTACCAGAGCGTCTACACCGCCACCTGTGTCCAGCGCATGCTCGACGCCGGCTGCCTGCCCATGGGCAAGGCCAACATGGATGAGTTTGCCTTTGGCAGCTCCACCGAGAGCTCGGCGTTCCACCGCACCAACAACCCCTGGGATACCGAACGCGTGCCCGGCGGCTCCTCGGGCGGCTCCGCTGCCGCCGTCGCCGCGGGCGAGGTCGCGCTCTCGCTGGGCTCGGACACCGGCGGCTCCATTCGCCAGCCGGCGTCGCTGTGCGGCGTGGTGGGCTTTAAGCCCACGTATGGCGCCGTGAGCCGTTACGGCGTGGTTGCCTTTGGCTCGTCGCTCGACCAGGTGGGGCCCTTTGGCCGCACGGTCGAGGATGTCGCGCTGGCCATGAACGCGCTTACCGGTGCGGGCCACGATCCGTATGACTGCACCAGCCAGGACTGTGCCGTCGACTTTACCGAGCACCTCAACGACAGCATCGAGGGCAAGCGCGTGGGCATCATCCCCGCGTTTATGGAGGCCGAGGGCCTGACGCCCGAGGTCAAGGCCGCCGTTCAGCGCGCCGCCCAGGAGCTGCAGAACCAGGGTGCCGAGCTCGTGGAGGTCGACCTGCCGCACCTGGATGCCGCCATCGCCGCCTACTACGTCATCGGCCCGGCCGAGGCGTTCTCCAACCTGGCACGTTTCGACGGCATTCGCTACGGCTATCAGGAGGAGGGCTGCGCCAACATGTCCGACCAGAGCTCGCTTTCGCGTGCCCACGGTTTTGGCGCCGAGGCCAAGCGCCGTCAGATGCTCGGCGCCTACCTGCTGAGCTCGGGCGTGTACGACAAGTACTACTACGCTGCGCAAAAGGCCCGCACGCTCATCACGCGGGACTACGATGCCGCGTATGCCAAGGTGGACACCATCCTCATGCCCGCCTCGCCGCGCACGGCCTTTAAGTTTGGCGAGATCAGCGACCCCACGCAGATGTACCTCTCCGACCTGTACACCATCTCGCTCAACATTTGCGGCAACGGCGGTATCTCGGTGCCTCTGGGCCTGGGCGAGGACAGCAAGCTGCCCGTTTCTGCCCAGCTGGTTGGCCCGGCCTTTAAGGACCGTCAGCTGCTCACGTTTGCCCGCGCCCTTGAGCGCGGCTTTGCCGATGCCGCCACGGGTGCGCCCGCGCTTTCCGTCGCGCCCGATTTTGCCGGGAAGGGAGGCGAGCTGTAATGAAGGAGCTTTCCGAGGTCCTGCAGGATTGGGAGGCCGTGATCGGCCTGGAGATCCATACCGAGCTCACCGCACTCGATACCAAGATGTTCTGCAACTGCAAGCTTAGCCACGATGACGAGCCCAACGCCAACGTGTGCCCGGTGTGCCTGGGCCTGCCCGGTGCGCTGCCGGTGCCCAACAAGCGCGCCATCGAGAGCATCGTCAAGGCCGGTCTCGCCACCAACTGCGAGATCCAGCGCCACTCGATGTTCTACCGCAAGCACTACTTCTATCCCGATATGGCCAAGAACTTCCAGACTACGCAGGGTCCGGTCGCCTTTGCCATGTACGGTCACCTCGATCTGGATGTGACCGGTCGCGGTGCCGCCGAGCGCCCCGATTGCGCGTTTGGCGAGGCCGAGGCCCAGAGTCTGGCGAGCGCTTCGGCCAACGCCGAGGGCTTGTCCACGTCCATGACGTCGACCATGCGCGAGGGCAACCAGCGTGCCGGCCATCTGGCCAGCTACGATGCGTCCAACCTGCAGATGCCCGAGCGCCGCGAGGACGGTTCCTACACGGTGCCCATTCGCATCCTGCGCATCCACATGGAGGAGGACGCCGCCAAGATGGTGCACGTGGGCGGCGCCGAGGGCCGCATTACCGCCGCGGCCGAGTCGCTCGTCGACTACAACCGCTGCGGCACGCCGCTCATCGAGCTTGTAACTGAGCCCGACTTGCGTACGCCCGAGGAGGCTCGCCTGTTTATGGAGAAGCTCCGTCGCATCTTTGTGACGCTTGGCATTTCCGACTGCTCCATGGAGAAGGGTTCCATGCGCTGCGACGGCAACGTGTCGCTGCGCCGCCGCGGCGAGACCAAGCTGGGCACCAAGACCGAGCTCAAGAACCTCAACTCGTTTAAGAGCCTGCATGACGGCCTTGCCTACGAGATCTGCCGCCAGGCAGAGGTACTCGAGGAGGGCGGCATTATCTACCAGGAGACCCGCCACTGGGAGCCCAGCCGCAAGCGCACCGTGGTCATGCGTGTGAAGGAGACGGCCGACGACTATCGCCTGTTCCCCGATCCCGACCTGGCGCCGTTCGACCTGGACGACGAGTTTATCGATCGTTGCCGTGGCGAGATCCCCGAGCTGCCCGATGCCAAGCGCGCTCGTTTTGAGGCCGACTTTGGCATTAAGACGGCCGACGCCGAGCAGATTGCCGGCGACCCGGAGTTTGCCGAGTTCTTTGAGGCCGCCGCTGCCGGTATGGCTGGCAAGGAGGCCCAGACGGTCGCAAACCTGCTGGTCAACGAGATGATCGCCTACCTTAAGGGAGCGGGTGTGTCGCTCGCCGAGTCCGGCATCGCGCCGGCTCAGGTGACAGCTCTTGCCAAACTGCTGGCGACTGATGCAATCAGCTCCAACCAGGCGCACGAGGTCTTTGAGGCCATGGCCCAGACCGGCGACGATCCCAACAAGATCGTCGACGAGCGCGGCATGCGTCAGGTGAGCGATACCGGCGCGCTGCAGCCGATCGTGGACGAGGTGCTGGCGAACTGTGCCGATCAGGCGCAGCAGTATCGTGACGGCAACCAGAAGGTCATCGGCTTTTTGGTGGGCCAGTGCATGAAGGCGAGCCGCGGCAAGGGCAACCCGAAGCTCTTCAACGAGTTGCTGAGAACGTCGCTCTCGTAGCTGCGAGGCCGGGGAAGCCCCGAGTCGCCGGGGTATTTCCTCCAAATTTCAAACAGTCCTATGCAAGACGAAGGCCACATTTAGTGGCCTTCTTTGCATGCGGAACTCATTTGGAGCAAACACCCCGGCGACTCGGGGCTTCCCCGGCCAGACGACTCGGCCTTTCGGGTCAGGTGGGCTGAATGGAATTTGGTGAATGGGTGCGCCGTCGGCGCACCCATTTTTGTAGATGTGACAAAGGGACTTTCCCTTTGTCACACTGGCCCTCTGCCGTCTCTTTATTGATGCTGGGAACGCCAGGCGGTGGGGGTGGTGCCGGTGTGTTGCTTGAAGGCTTGGGCGAAGGCGGCCTGCTGAGGGTAGCCTAGACGCTCTGCCACCTGCGCTATCGTCAGCGAGCTGTCGGCCAAAAGGTCCTGTGCTCGCTCCATACGGCGTCTGCGGATGTAGGCGCCCAGGGACTCGCCAGTTTGGGCCTTAAAGGTGGCGCATAGCTTGGAGCGGCTTGTGTAGAGCCTCTCGGCCACTTCGTTGACACCCACACGCCTGCCTTTGTCGAGCGCGCACTCAATCATCGCCGTCGCTTCCTCGGCAATGGTCATGCTGGCGCGTGTGTCTGCCGCCTGCCGCGCCTGCTTGTGGGCCGCGCGCGAACAGGCGAGCTCCGCGACCATGGTCTCCACGATGCCTTGCATATAGACGTGTCCGCCTACGGCGCGAGCGCGGTCCTCGTTGATTCGACGTAGTGTGTGGCAGATGGCAGACGCTGCCTCCTCGTGCCATGACTCGGCAAACGCCTCAAAGACCCCCGCGAACTCGGCAGGATAGCAATGCTCCAGCTCGTCAAAATACCCGGGCAAAAAGAGCACCGAGCGTGAGTGATAGAGTTGCCCTGCAAACAGCGGGCTTAGCTCCTCGCCGCAGCTATCTTGGATAAAGCTGCAGACTGCGCTGTTCGGCCACGGCCCGCGCAGCGGCTTGAGGTTCGCAGGCGTTATGCCGGCTTCGGGCATACACATGAGCGTGGGCGCGCTGACCTCGCTCACGCACGCGTACGGTTCGGGCGTGTATTCGGCTAGGTGCATGTTGTGCATCGGGGTAATGAAATGCTCCATGACGATGCAGGTGGGGGAGAGGGGCATGATCCATGCGCGTCTGTGCGCCCGATCGTTTGCCACCTCACCGGTAAAGACGGCGCCCTTGCCGGAGAACTCCAAGCCAAACTGCTCAAACTGCGGTGCGTAGAGCTCGGTTATATCGGTTGCCGCCCGCCGCATTTTCAAAAGCGTCCCCTTCATTTGCGAAAACGTCCACGCCTGGCCCAATTGTGTGCCTTGGCTAACACGCCCATGATAAGTTTCTTACGGTTAACTCTCAAGCCGTTAGAAAGGAATCTCATGGCAAAGGGATCAAAAAAGGAAGGTGGCGGCATCGGCGAGCTGCTTGCATATGCCGGTGAACGTAAATTCCTAACGTATTTGGGCATGGCCCTCTCGGCGCTCTCGCAGCTGCTGAGCTTTGGCCCGTACGTGTGCATCTGGCTTGTTGCGCGAGATCTTATCGCCGTGGCGCCCAACTGGAGCGAGGCCGCCAATATCGCGATGTATGGTTGGTGGGCTGTGGGCTTTGCCCTGGCGAGCATTGTGGTCTATTTTGTGGGACTCATGTGCACGCACCTGTCCGCGTTTCGCTGCGCATCCAATATCCGCAAGACCACGAGTGAGCATCTGCTCAAGTTGCCGCTCGGCTACTTTGACACGCACGCCACCGGTGAGCTGCGCCGTATCGTAGACGGATGCGCTGCCTCCACCGAGACGCTGCTCGCACACATGCTGCCCGATATCGCCGGCGCCACCGCCATGGTCGTGGGCCTGCTCGTGCTGCTTTTCGCCCTCGATTGGCGTTTGGGTGTGGCATGCCTAATCTCGGTCGTCGTTTCGTTTTGCGCCATGGCCACCATGATGAGCGGCAAGGGCGCCGAGTTTATGAAGGCTTACATGGGCGCGCTGGTCAAGATGAACAAGACCGGCACCGAATACGTACGCGGCATCCCCGTGGTCAAGGTCTTCCAGCAGACGGTCTACTCCTTTAAGGCGTTTCACGATGCGATCGCCGAATACGCCGACATGGCGCAAAGCTATGCGGGCACGTTCTGCCGAGGCCCGCAGGTGCTCAACCTTACCGCGCTCAATGGCCTCGTGGCATTTCTTTTGCCCGTGGCGTTGCTGTTGGCGCCGGGCGAGACGGACTTCGCGCACTTTATGGTCAACTTCACGTTTTACGCGATCTTTTCGGCCGTGGTGCCGACGGCCATGACCAAGCTCATGTTTGTGGGCGAGGCGTCTCAGATGAGTGCCGATTCGCTGGCGCGCATCCGAAGCGTTATGGATTCCAAGCAGCTCTCCGTGCCTGCCCAGCCCAAGCACCCTATCGGCAGCGATGTGCGCTTTGAGGATGTAAGCTTTACCTACGAGGGTGCCGAAGCGCCTGCCGTCGATCATGTGAGCTTTAGCGTTCCCACAGGTAGCACCCTTGCGTTGGTTGGTCCCTCGGGCGGCGGTAAGTCAACCTGCGCAAGCCTGATCCCGCGTTTTTGGGATGTTTCCTCGGGTCGCGTGCTTGTGGGCGGCGTAGACGTTCGCGACATGGATCCGCACGAGCTCATGGACCAGGTCGCCTTTGTGTTTCAGACCAACCAACTGTTCCGGCAAACACTTGCCGATAACGTGCGCGCCTCCAAGCCTACGGCCACTGACGACGAAGTGCGTGCGGCCCTCTCCGCAGCTCAGTGCGACGACATTGTGGCCAAGCTCCCGCAGGGTATTAACACCATGCTCGGTGCTGGAGGGGCATATCTTTCGGGCGGCGAGGTACAGCGCGTGGCACTCGCCCGCGCGATCCTTAAAGACGCACCTATCGTGGTGCTCGATGAGGCCACAGCGTTTGCCGACCCCGAGAACGAGGCGCTCATCCAGCGTGCCTTTAGCAAACTGGCGGCGGGTCGCACAGTCATTATGATCGCGCACCGGCTTTCGACCGTGGTGGGGGCCGACAAGATCGTGGTGCTCAACCAAGGTAGCGTGCAGGAGACTGGCGCCCATGCCGAGCTGCTGTCCCAAAACGGTCTATACGCCAAGATGTGGGCCGAATACGAACAGGCCGCGAGCTGGAAGATCACTGCTGCCGCGGATGCCGCCGTCACGAAGGGAGGCGAGGCCTAAATGTTCGCCTCATTCCAAAAGAAGTATTTCCTATCCGATAAAGGCGTCGCCGGCGTAAAACGCGGCATTTTCTGGACCGCGCTCGCCAATCTCATTGCCATGGCCGGCATGGGCTTATTGTTCCTGGTCATGGCCGGTTTTGTCGAACATCTCGCCACCGGTGCCGACCTGCCGGATGCCCTGCCGATTGTGGGCGGCCTCCTGGTCTTTTTCGTGTTGCTCTTTGCCTCTAACTGGCAGCAGTATTACTACACCTACTGCATCTTTTACGAGGAGTGCGGCAAGCAGCGTATGGAGATTGCCGAGCGCTTGCGCAAGCTGCCGCTGTCGTTTTTTGGCCGTCGTGATCTGGCCGATTTAACCGAGACCATCATGGGCGACGTCCAGGCCATGGAGCACGCCTACAGCCACGTGCTGGGAGAGCTTTGGGGTGCCATCATCGCAAGCGCCATTGTGTTCGTGGCGTCGCTGTTCTTTTGCTGGCAGCTGGCGATCGCGGCGTTTTGGAGCGTGCCCGTGGCCTTTGCCGTGCTGTATCTGACACGCGGCCCCATGACCCCGGTGTTCGACCATGTGCGTGCCGAGAAGGTCAAGGTTACCGAGGCGATCCAGGAGACGCTCGACTGCGTGCGCGAGATCCGCGCCACCAACCAGGAGACTCATTATCTTGAGGGGCTCAACGCCGTGATCGATGCCGAGGAGCGCGAGACCACCAAGGGCGAGCTCGCCAATGGGCTTTTGGTCAACTCCGCCTTTGCCATCCTGCGCCTGGGGATTGCCACCACGTTGGTCACGGGCGCTGCGATGGTCGCCTCCGGCCAGGTCGACTTTTTGATGATGTTTGCCTTCCTGCTTATGGTGAGCCGCATCTATGCGCCCTTTGATCAGGCGCTGATGCTGATGTCCGAGCTGTTTGCCGCCGAGTCGTCGGCCAAGCGCATGCGTTCCATCATGGAAGAGCCCGTGGCGCGGGGCAGCGAGCAGTTTGAGCCCGTAGGCCACGATGTGGTGTTCGATCACGTGGCATTTGGCTATGGTGCGGGCGAGGACGGCCGCGCCGGCGAGAAAGTTCTTACCGATGTGAGCTTTACCGCCAAGGAAGGCGAGGTCACGGCACTGGTCGGTCCTTCGGGCTCCGGTAAGTCCACGGTGAGCCGCCTGGCCGCGCGCTTTTGGGACGCCACCGAAGGCACGGTCACCGTGGGCGGCGTGGATGTTGCGAGCGTGGATCCCGAGGCGCTGCTGCGCGACTACGCCATTGTGTTCCAAGACGTGCTGCTCTTTGACGACACGGTGATGGGAAACATCCGTCTTGGTCGTCGCGATGCCACCGATGAGAAAGTGCTTGCTGCCGCGCGTGCCGCCAACTGCGACGAGTTTGTGAGCCGCATGCCGCAGGGCTATGACACCATGATCGGCGAGAACGGCTCCAAGCTGTCCGGCGGTGAGCGCCAGCGCATCTCTATCGCCCGTGCGCTGCTCAAAGACGCGCCTATCGTGCTGTTGGACGAGGCGACGGCGAGCTTGGATGTGGAGAACGAGACCGTGGTTCAGCAGGCGCTCTCCCGTCTGCTTGCAGGTAAGACGGTTATCGTTATTGCCCACCGTATGCGCACGGTGGAAAATGCCGATAAGATCGTTGTACTCAAGGATGGTGTGGTTGCCGAGCAGGGCACTCCGGCGCAGCTCAAGGCGGCAGGTGGAGAATTCGCCCGCATGGTGGCGCTGCAAAAGGAAGCAGCTACCTGGCAGTTGTAAGAAGGGGCAAAGGGACAGTCCCTTTCTCACATTGACAATCGGTTACTCCGCATCGTTAATTTTCAAA
Source organism: Collinsella sp. AM12-1 (assembly GCF_003472325.1). Classification (NCBI taxonomy): domain Bacteria; kingdom Bacillati; phylum Actinomycetota; class Coriobacteriia; order Coriobacteriales; family Coriobacteriaceae; genus Collinsella; species Collinsella sp. AM12-1. Next base: position 23,916 of record NZ_QRLS01000001.1, on the reverse strand, counting down.
AGGTTAGCCATGGCTGACCTAGATAGTTAGATAAAATTGAGATATTTCAAAAGCGTGCTCGAGCAAACTTGTTTACTCGGGTGCTGAAGCACCATGCCGCGTCCAATGCGGCAAAAAGGAGAAGCAACATGAAGAAGTCGACGTTCAATACCCTGCTTGTCGGTGGCGGTTTTCTGCTTGGCACGGCCGGCATCAAGCTGCTTACCAGCGCTCCGGTAAAGAGCGCCTGCGTGCAGGGTATCGCGTGCGGCATGCGCATCAAGAACGGTTACCAGGACATGGTCGAGCAGGCCAAGGCTAATGTCGACGACATGGTTGCCGAGGCTGCTTACATCACCCAGAGCGAGGCCGCTGCTGACGAGGCAGCCGAGTAACGCTCCCAGGCACAAACTATGAGATTCTCGATTATTAGCGAGATCCCCGGCAGGACCCGTCTTCAATTGGCGGGTCCTGTGCCAGAGAGCGATCTCGATGCACTTCTTAAGCTTGGCGGCGACATCGACGGCGTGCACAAGGTGCGCGTCTACGGCCGCATCGGCCAGATGGCACTCGAATACGACGAGTCGCGCCGCGATGCCGTGCTGGCCGCCGTCGGTGCGCTCGACGCTCAGGTCATCGCCGACGCAAAGACGGGTTACGTGATGCAGCTTGAGCCACGCAAGCACAAGCTCGTCATGGATCTTGCCACACTTATCGGCGCCCACTACGCGCGCCGCTGGTTCTTGCCGACGCCTCTGCGTGCTGTGTTTGTCGTGGCCGGTTACATGGCATTTTTGCGCGCCGCCCTCCGTGAGCTCGCGCAGCCGCGCCTGACCGTTCCCGTGCTCGATGCTTCGGCCATTGGTATCTCGTTTGTCAAACGCGACGTCGATACCGCCGGCCAGACGATGTTCCTGCTCAACGTGGGCGAATTGCTCGAGGACTACACGCGCGCCATGAGCGAAAACGAGCTCATCAACTCGCTGCTCGACGTGCCCGATAAGGCACAAAAAGTGGTCGGTGACACCGAGGTAAGCGTTGCCGCCACCGAGCTCGAGCCCGGCGACTTGGTAGCCGTGCGCACTGGCATGTCCATTTGCATCGACGGTGTTGTCGAGCAGGGGAGCGCTATGGTCAACCAAGCGACCCTGACCGGCGAGCCGCTGGCCGTCGAGCGTAGCGCAGGCGACGACGTGTTCGCCGGCACCGTCGTGGAAGACGGCAGCATCTTGGTGCGCGTGCGCGCCAATACGGCGCAAACCAAACTGCGCTCAATCGTCTCGCTCGTGCAGACGGCCGACTCGCTCAAGTCCGAGGGCCAGTCGCATATGGAGGACCTTGCCAACAAGATCGTCCCGTGGAACTTCTTGCTCGCGGGCCTGGTTGCGCTTACTACCCGCAGCCTCATCAAGACCTCGGCGGCACTGATGGTCGACTACTCGTGCGCACTCAAGCTCACGGGTTCCGTTGCCGTCATGACCGCTATGAGCGATGCTGCCAAGATGGGCGTCATGGTCAAGGGCGCGAAGTACTTTGAGTCGTTTGCCAAGGCCGACACCATTGTGTTTGACAAGACCGGCACGCTTACCGAGGCGCAGCCGCGTCTTGCCTGCGTGCTCACCACCGATGGCTGGAGCGAGGACGAGGTTCTGCGCCTTTCCGCTTGCTTGGAGGAGCATTTTCCGCATCCGGTGGCGCGTGCCGTGGTCAATGCGGCACGCGAGCGCGGGCTCGAGCACCGCGAGCGCCATGCTGCCGTCGAGTACATCGTGGCGCACGGCATCGCTTCGTCCATTGAAGGGCGTCGCGCGATTATCGGCTCGGCACACTTTGTGTTTGAGGACGAGAGCGCGCAGCTCGATTCCGACATTAAGGAGCGCATTGAGTCTCAGATGCAGGGCCTGTCACCGCTGTATCTGGCGGTCGATGGCAAGGTCGTCGGCGTGCTCGGTATCGAGGATCCGCTCAAGCCCGGCGTCCGTGAGGCCATCGCCGACCTACATGCGCTGGGCGTCAAGCATGTCGTTATGCTCACGGGCGATTCGGAGCGCACGGCCGAGCGCATTGCGCGCGAGGCGGGTGTCGACGAGTTTAAGGCCGAGCTGCTGCCCGAGGACAAGTACGCCTATGTGGAGCGCATTAAGGGTGAGGGGCGCCACGTTGCCATGGTGGGCGACGGCGTCAACGATTCGCCGGCACTCGGTTTGGCCGACGTGGGGCTGGCAATGGGTGGCGGAAGCGACATCGCCAAGGAGGTCGCCGATATTATCCTGACCGACACGGATCTGGCCGCGATCGTGCGTTTGCGCCGCATGAGCCAGGGCCTCATTGATCGTCTGACGAGCTCCTACTCTAAGGTGATGCTCACCAACTCGGCGCTGTTGGCATTGGGTATTACCGGCGCGATTACCCCGCAGACGTCGTCACTGCTGCACAACGGCTCGACGATTGCCTACAGCCTGAGCAACGCGAAGGCTTACCTGCGTTAGCGTTTTCGATTGAGTAAATGGCCTGCACCCTGACGACACCGCAGCCGCCAGGGTGCAGGCCTTCTTTTGTTTGACGAGATGTTAGCTCGGATATATGCTCGTGCTAGCAGAGCTAGCAATGCTGAAGGTGAGGTTGAGATGGCTACCGTTGGCAGCATGGCGCAGGTGAATGTTCGCGTAGATCGCTCGGTTAAAGAGCGCGCCGAGGAAGCGCTGCGGCTTTCGGGCGGGTCACTGCCCGAGCTCATCAAAAAGGTGGTGGCCAAGGTCGCGCAGGGTGGCGGGCAGTGCGAGGAAGTGCTTGCGGCCGTCGACGACCGGCGGCAGACCGTCGCGCCCGATACTCCGTTCGCCGCATCATGGGCGGCGGCAGATCAGCTTTACGCGGACCTGGGCATCGCTACGTCGCCCGTATCCGACGATCGCGGTTGGGAAACAATCTATTCCGAAGCCATGGACGAGCACTATCGCCAAAAGGGGATGATCCTGTGAGCGGGGCTCCCCTCAAAATAATGGTGGATGCCAACGTATGGGTTGATTCGTTTTGCGCCGACCATGCCGAGTCGCTTGCCGCACGCGCGTTTATTGGGCAGGCGACGGAGGCGGGGGCATTGCTGTTCTTTCCGGTGCATATCGCCAAGGACGTACTGTATGTTGTACAGCACGAACTGAAGCATAGCGTTCTTGCCAGCGGGGGAGCGCTCGATGAGGCATCTGCCCGCGCGATTGGCGATGCGGCGTTGGCGTTTGTTCGGAACATGACCGAAAACGCCACGGCCGTGGGTGCAGATGCGTCGGACCTTTGGCTGGCCGACAAATACTTAGCGCTCCATCGCGATTACGAGGACAACTTGGTACTCGCCGCATGCAAACGCGCCCAGGTTGATTACTTGGTGACCAACGATCGAAAACTGCTCGAACATGCCGATCTTGCAGCAAAGACACCTCGTCAAATGATGCCGATTCTTGCTTTGGCCAAACGCGGCGGCACGGCTATCGGTTGACGCGAGCTGTTCGCGGGCCCCTTGGACGACGATGCGCCAAGGGGCCCGCGTCTGCTATTTACAAAAGCTCGGCCTTGATGGTGGGACTTTCTGCGAGCTGCTCGGCTGCCTTTTCGTTGGAGCTGTCGAGTGCTGCCAGACTGCGGTAGACCCACTCGTTGACCTGGGTGTTCTTGACGCCTGCGGTCTGCATAAGGGCGCCTACCTCGCGGATTGCTGCGAACAGATCGGCCTTGGGACCCGCGAGCTCGACCTCGATACCGTGGTAGGCGGCCACGCCGCGGTTCTCACTCACGTGGTCGATAAAGCCCTCGACGGTCTCAAGCTGCTGGGCGAGAGCTGCATCATCGTCAACGTCCAGCGCGACGAGTGCGTTCGATACCGTGAGGGCGGGATGTCCGCAGGGGACAAAGCCCTCGATGACATCCATAGCTTCGGTAATGGTTGAGCCCAGGCCTGCGAGGGCATCGACGAGTTGCTGCTTGGTATCCATAACGGTCCTTTCGACGGGTCAATTTTGCTTGGCGAAAATATACGTGACGCGATCGGTAACAAAAGTGCGAAGTGCGGCGCACATTGGGGTCTTCACAGCTCGTGCATAGAACAGCTGTCCGCTTTCAGAACGTGGTAAGATAACACTCCACAAGCGGGGCTCGCCCCGTATGTTCCTTGAAAAGTCGACGGTTATCGGGTGTTTGCAGGCCCGATACCATCCAGACTTTCCCGACATTCGGGGGCGACTGGTTTCGACACGATAGCTCTGAGAGAGGAAGCAAGCCGAGGTCTCCTCGCCTCGTTAAACAGGGGTACCGTCAAATTGAATTGACAACAACTCTTCTTTTGAGCCTATGGCTCTCGCTGCTTAATTTATAGCGGCGCGTCAACCCGGTGATTTCCCCGACACCGGCGCGACGTCATCTTAGGGGAATGCTCCTGCGCACGTAATCGGTATGGCGCGGGCTAAGACCGAACCGGTTAGGACGTCGCGAGCGTGTCGCTGCGCGCAAGGCGTCCGAGACTAAACCAGCGACTGAGCTTGGAGATGCCAATCAGGGGGCTTTCGTGGACCGGAGTTCGATTCTCCGCGCCTCCACCATAAGTAACAGGCAGGTAGATATTCGTATCTACCTGTCTTTTTATTTCTAGTCCGTACCGCGGAGAATCGAACTCTGTGCAGGGCGCGGGCGTTAAGCAAACGCGAAGCGTTTGTAGCCCGCGGGCGAGGGCGGCGGCAGCCGGCCGAAGCCGGTGCAGCAAATACGCGGATTCTTCGCGCAAAGCTTCAGCCCAATATAGATGCGATGTTTATCGAATTTCAGCTGGCCTCGCCCAGCATCAACGGATCCCCCGTACCGCGGAGAATCGAACTCTATGCAGGGCGCGGGCGTAAAGAAAACGCCTCAGTGACGCAGAGTGGGACGCGTTTTCCCAATGACTGCCCAGGCGGAAACCGCATCCCGGAATCTAAGCTCGGAATGGGATACATTTTCCGGATGACGCCTCAAGTGGAAGCTGCGACCCGGAATCGAGCCGTAGAGTGGGACATGCTTTCCCCATGGCAACCCAGGCGGAAAGCGCATCCCGGAATCGCCCCTCAGAACGGGACGTGCTTTCCGCCAGCCGCCCCCTCAACTCCAAAACCCATGCGCCCTCCATCCCAAAACTGGGTAGAAGAAAGCCAAAACGCAATCGCAGGAGGTCAATATGACTGCAGAAGATAAGGCAAAGAACGCCGGCAAGGTCGCGCTCGTCTTGGAGGGTGGCAGTTTTCGTGGGCAGTTTACCGCCGGCGTGCTCGACGTTCTCATGGAGGCCGGTGTCGAAATTCCGGCGGTGTACGGCGTTTCGGCCGGTGCGCTCAACGGCGTCAACTACAAGTCGCACCAGATCGGTCGCGTCAATCGCATCAACCTGACCTTCTGCAATGACAACCGCTACATGGGTGCCGCATCCTTCGCATCCACGGGCTCCATCGTGGGTTACGACTTTATCTTCAACGATATCCAGGACCGCCTGGATCCCTTTGATAACGAGACGTTCGACGCCAGCCCTATCGAGATGTACGCCGTCGCGACGGACATGCTGTTTGGAACCGCTGCCTACCTGCCGGTCAAAAGCGCCGTGCTCGACCTCGATGCCGTGCGTGCCTCGACGTCGCTGCCGCTGGTGACGCCGCCGGTCGAGATCGACGGGCACAAATACGTCGACGGCGGCGTAGCCGATTCGGTCCCCATCGAGCACGTGCTGGAGGAGGCGGGCTTCGATCGCGCGGTTGTCATTGTCACGCAGGACCGCTCGTACGAGAAAAAGCCCTACGAGTTTATGCCTGCCGCGCGCGCCCGCTATGTCGACTACCCCTATCTGCTCGAGGCTATCGAGACGCGCCACGACCGCTATAACCTCCAGCGCATGCACCTGTGGAAGTATGAGCGCGAGGGCCGCGCGCTGGTCATTGCTCCGCAAAAGCCGGTCGAGGTCGGCCATGTCGAGCACGATCCGGCAAAGCTTTTGGACCTGTATATCCAGGGCCGTCAGGAGGCAAAGCGCTTGCTGGGAGATATCGAGGCGTTTGTCGAGCGTTAACGCTGCGACATCACGGCTCGTGGATGACATGTGCAGAAACTCTGGTCGGAGCCAAAATACCTGTTGACTCGTACGGCGGGCGGGGTAATATGGACGGGTTACTTGCAGAGCCCCGTGAATCTCTGTAACAACACGTACTGTACATGGAGGAGTCTAAGTGATTTCGAAATCGACTCACTACGCCAAGCAGGGCGAGGTCCAGCGCAACTGGGTTCTCGTCGACGCCGATGGTGCTGTCCTGGGCCGTCTTGCCACCCAGATCGCAATGATCCTGCGCGGTAAGAACAAGCCCCAGTTCACGCCCAACAGCGACTGCGGCGACTTCGTTGTCGTCATCAACGCCGATAAGGTCCAGCTTACCGGTAACAAGGCCGACACGAAGACCTATTATCGCCACAGCGGCTACAACGGCGGCCTCAAGGCTGAGAGCTTCCGCCAGGCTATGGAGAAGCACCCGGAGAAGGTCATCGAGCGCGCCGTTCGCGGTATGCTGCCCAAGACCACCCTCGGCCGTGCCCAGATGACCAAGCTTAAGGTCTACGCTGGTGCCGAGCATCCGCATGCTGCCCAGAACCCCACGAAGATTGAGCTGGAGGCTTAAAGATGGCTGAGAACACCGTTGTCTACCAGGGTACCGGCCGTCGTAAGAACGCCGTCGCCCGCGTCCGTCTCGTCCCCGGCACCGGCAAGGTGACCATCAACAAGCGTGACGCCGAGCAGTATTTCGGCCGTCATCAGCTCGTTGAGAACGCCCTTGCTCCCTTCAAGGTGACCGACACCGCCGGTCAGTTCGACGTTATCGCTCTGTGCGATGGCGGCGGCATCTCCGGTCAGTCCGGCGCTCTGCGTCTGGGCATCGCTCGCGCTCTTCTGAACGCTGGCGACTACCGTGCTGACCTCAAGAAGGCCGGTTTCCTTACGCGCGATGCTCGCGTGGTCGAGCGCAAGAAGTACGGCCTCAAGAAGGCCCGCCGCGCTCCCCAGTTCTCCAAGCGCTAAGGTTTTATCTCCTTTCGAGATACAATGTACAAGCGGGGCCTGCCGATTCCTCGGCGGGTCCCGCTTTTCTTTTTCGACTAGGGTGGGCGGTTGCATATCGCCTGCTAGGGAAGGAGCGATCCTATGCCCCAGAACATCTTCGGTACCGACGGCGTCCGTGGCGTCGCCAATGCCGACCTCTCGTGCGACCTCGCGTTTCGCTTGGGCCGCGCGGCGACCAAGTTCCTTGGTCCGGATATCTGCGTCGGCCGCGACACGCGTCTTTCGGGCACCATGCTCGAAAGCGCTCTGACCGCCGGCATCATGGCCGAGGGCGGCCGTCCGCATTGCTGCGGCGTCATCCCCACGCCCGCCGTGGCGCTGCTCACCGTTCAGAACGAGCTCGACGGCGGCATCGTCATCTCCGCTTCGCACAATCCGCCGGAGTTCAACGGCATCAAGTTCTTTAGCCGCAAGGGTATGAAGCTTCCCGATGCTGTCGAGGAAGAGATCAGCGCCTGGGTCATGTCCGAGGAAGCCATGGCTGCCGATACGCTGCCGACTGGCGCCGGCGTGGGCCACATTATCAAGATGAAGGACGCTCGCAAGGCATACGTCGACCACGCCATCGATACACTTGATGGCCTGAGGCTCGATGGCCTAGTCGTTGCCGTCGACTGCGGCCATGGCGCCTCTTGCCAGACCACGCCCGCCGCGCTGCAGCGCCTGGGTGCCACGGTCCATGCCATCAACACCGATTACTGCGGCACCGACATCAATGTCGAGTGCGGCTCCACTCACCTTGAGCCCCTGCGCGAGCTCGTGCTGCGCACCCACGCCGATATCGGCCTGGCCCACGACGGCGACGCCGACCGCGTACTGTTCGTGGACAGCGAGGGCAATGAGATCGACGGTGACTACATCCTGGCTATCTGCGGTTCTGACCTCGCCGCCCGCGGCAAGCTCGCCAACTCCGAGATCGTCTCGACCGTCATGTGCAACCTGGGCTTCTCCATCGCTATGAAGGAGCAGGGCTTCGAGATGGTTCAGACCGCCGTGGGCGATCGCTACGTTCTGGAGCGTATGCTCGCGGATGGCGCCGTCATCGGCGGCGAGCAGTCCGGCCACATCATCTTCCTGGAGCACAACACCACCGGTGACGGTCTGGTGACGGCTCTGCAGCTGCTGGCCGTGCTCAAGCGCACCGGTCGTACCCTCACCGATCTTGCCGGCATCATGAAGAAGTACCCGCAGGTACTCGTCAACGTGCATTCCGACAACAAGGCTGGTCTGGATGATTGCCAGCCCATCTGGGATGCCGTCGCTGCTGCCGAGAAGGAACTTGACGGCCGCGGTCGCATTCTGGTGCGTCCGAGCGGTACCGAGCCGCTGGTCCGCGTTATGGCCGAGGCCGAGACGCACGAGCTGACCCAGCGCGTTGTCGACGACATCGTCGAGGTTGTCAAGCGCGAACTTCCCTAATGGTCAAAAACGAGTGCCAAGTGGTAAACTGTTAAGGCTATTTTGGTCAATTGGTATGTCCGAGGGGGAGAATGTTCACTAAAGTCCTAAGGTCTTTTGGTATGCGTGGTCGAGTCCTTACGCTGGATGCTCCCATCTCGGGCGACGTCATTCCGCTTTCCGAGGTAAACGACCAGACATTTGCCACCGGCCTTTTGGGCCAGGGCGTGGCGATTCAGCCTACCGGCACGCGCGTGATTGCGCCGGCAGACGCCAAGGTCGAGGCCATTTTTCCTACGGGACACGCTGTTGCGCTTAACACGGTCGATGGCTTGGACGTGCTCATCCACGTTGGTTTGGACACTGTTCAGCTCGAGGGCAAACACTTTACCGTACATGCGCAAGTGGGTGACATCGTCCATAAGGGCGATGTGCTCATTGAGTTCGATCGCGAGGCAATTGCTGCCGAGGGCTACGATGTGACGGTTCCCATCTTGGTGTGCAACTCTGTTGAGTTCTCGAGCATCAAGGGCTCCGTTGGCGTGCATGTCGAAGAGATGGACCAGCTCATCGTTGCTCGCGAGCGCTAGCAAGTGCACGTGGCCATTAGCCTACAATTCAAACACGTTTACGGAGGGCGCCCTTGAAAGAGGACGCCCTCCGTGGCAAGATGGGATTTGTCCGAAGCTAAACGGCTTTGGGTCACCGTGGACGGGCAGGGGCCTCGACGCGGCTAGACACGAGACACATACATTACGCGACCTCGCCCTGGTGGCCGCACACGTTGGTTGCGGCCGACGCGGGCCGCGGGCAAGTGCTTGTAAGGGGAGCCTTGCCTCTCTTGTACGAGAAAGGACGCGTAATGAAGATCATTAAAGCTAAAGACTACGAGGATATGAGCCGCAAGGCCGCCAATATCATCTCGGCACAGGTTATCCTCAAGCCCGATTGCGTGCTGGGTCTTGCCACCGGCTCCACCCCGATCGGTGCCTACAAGCAGCTCGCTGCTTGGTACGAGAAGGGCGACGTCGACTTTGCCGAGGTCAGCACCTACAACCTGGACGAGTATCGCGGCCTTTCGCACGACGATCCCCAGAGCTATCACTACTTCATGCGTGAGAACTTCTTCGATCACATCAACATCGACCTGAACAACACGCATGTGCCCGACGGTTCCAACCCCGACGCCGCCGCTGCCTGCTCTGAGTACGACAAGATCGTCGCCGCCGCCGGTTACCCGGATCTGCAGCTGCTCGGCATTGGCAACAACGGCCACATCGGTTTCAACGAGCCCGATGACCACTTCTCCAAGGGCACGCACTGCGTCGACCTCACCGAGAGCACCATTCAGGCCAACAGCCGCCTGTTCGACAGCATCGACGATGTTCCCCGTCAGGCCTACACCATGGGTACCCAGACCATCATGTATGCCCGCATGATCCTAGTCGTCGCCAACGGCGAGGCCAAGGCTCAGGCCGTGCATGACATGTGCTATGGTCCGGTTACGCCCGCGTGCCCGGCTTCGATCCTGCAGCTGCACACCAACTGCGTTGTCGTTGCCGACGAGGCCGCCCTTTCGCTCTGCGAGTAGCGCGAATCCTGCATCTCGACATAGCCTTGCCTAAGGCCTCCGCTTTGCGGGGGCCTTTTTGTTATCCCTCTCCGCCCGCTTGACCAAAATCTTGCCGCAAGCTTGACGAATGCCGGATGCCCAACAGCTTGATTCATTCCATACCAGATTCTATGCAAAAATGCCACTAAAAGGTCGTAGACGGTAGCGGGTGCTAGGCGAGTTGAATGACATAGCTGAACCTTGTTCATTTGCGTTACACTGCCGCTTAGATGGGACAAGCTGACAAGCTCATTTACCTGCTTAAAGACCGATTAGTCGGGGGATTAATAACAATCGGCCCTCGCTGTACAAAAACTTGCCGCTTGCGTACCAAAAGACAACCTAGAACACAAGGTCGCTCTATTCATAGCGCGGCTTGTATGGTCTTGCGGTTACAGTGTCCATACGGTCGAGTTGAGGAGCGGGCATGGTAAACGATTTGGGCAGTATGGACGACCTCGAGCTGATGCCGCTGGGCGGTGGCTATATGGTGCGACGCGAACGCTTGATGAATGAGCTTCTCGCCAAGGGCCGAAAGGCCGGCATCGTGGTTCTTTATGCGCCCGACGGGTTTGGGAAGACCTCGGTGCTGCTGCAGTACACCTATGAGGTTAAATGCGACCCGACGCGAGGCCCCGTGCGGATTATCGAGGCCGATCGCGCCACTGGGCGCGAGGTGTTTATGCAGCTCGAGGTGGTTACCGAAGAACTCAAAGACAAACCGCACTCCCTTATCGCGATTGATAATGTGCCAAACCTCGATCAGCACGATACCGAAGACCTCATCGACAGGATTCGCGGCCTGCGCGCTATGGGGGTGGGGGTCTTTATCTCCTGCCGTCCTTCAAATCGTCAACTGATTCATGGGCTGGGCGATTCGGTTAAGATCAATGCGCAGATGCTCAAGGTGCATGCCTATGAGTATTCGGCGTGGGCATCGGCGTTTTCGATCAGCACATCGCTCGACTTCTATCAGCTTACGCAGGGCGTGCCCGAGCTCGTCTCGGCTATGCAGTCGGGACTATACGGGCAGGGAGACGTTGCCCAGATGCTCGAAAACGAGATCGTCAATATCTACGGCGCGGCACTTGTTGATCTGGCGTCGCTCGAGAACAACGCCCTGTTTAGCGTGGCATGCTTGATGGTCTTAATGGGTGAGGGCAATATTTCGGAGCTCGAGGCTTGCGGTGTTAGGCTTTCGGCGATTGACCAGTCCTATCTTGTCCGCGATTATCCCATTTTTGGCGTTGATCCGGCAGACCGGAGCTTTACCTGCTTGGGTACCGAGGACAACGCACGCCTACGATTGCGCAAGCTGGTCGCCGAAATTCGCCCCGAACTCGTTGTGCGGGCGGCGCGTATATTGATTAAAGCGGGGCGCTGCGATATCGCGATGGACCTCGCCGACGCGTTTTTGGACCGCAGTGCGGTGTTGGAGTTTGCCGGGCAGTATGGGGTCGATCTGGCCCTGACAGGGCATGGAGGGGATGTCTGCCGCGCGGCGCTGGGAAAGTCCGAGGCAGATGGCCAGGCATCGGAGCCGACGCCTGACGAGGCGCTCGGCATCTATCTGGCGGCGGTGAGCGTCTCCAATACAAAGCTCGCGCGGTATATGGCCTCAATTATCGAGCGTGCGGGCGAGCAAGCGATTTGCGAGCTCGATCCCGTGTCGTGGAAGGTGGCGCACGCGTTTACGGCCGCCTGTTATGGAGATAGCGGTCTGGGGCTTCCGGCAAGCCGTACAGCGTTGGAAAGTGAGGCGTCTTGTGCCGCACTCGACATGCTGTCCGCTCATGTCGAGATAAAGCATGGGCTGACCGAGCGGGCGAAGGGCGGTGAGATCCTCGCGGGGCTCAAAACGGATAAGGCCTACGATTGCGAGCTCGATATCGCGGGGACGTTTGTGCGGGCGGACCGCATGTTGACGGAGCTATTTGATGGATCGTATGCGGGGGTCGATGAGCGTGATGACGAGATGGCCCTGACGCTCGAGGCACTCGAAGCGCGTGGAATCCGAGCGCTCGCCATCTGGGTGCGCATGGTGTTATCGGCGCGGCGCCTGCTTGCCGGCATGCCGGTGACCGACGAGCAGGCATTCAATGAGCTCGACCGTTTTGCCGTGCGCGTGCGTGACAATCAAGTCCAGTTGTTTGGCTTGATACTGGAAGGCTGGCAGTCGCTGGCCGAGGGGCGTCCGGTCAATGCCAAATTCCGTGCGGTGCAGGTGCTCAGGCTTGCCGAGGAATCGATTGGATACATACGCGACAACGCACTGCTGCTAGAGCGCGCGGCGTACTTACGCAATACATCGATGGTATCGGTGCGCGAAGAGGCAGAGCTGCTCGATTTGAGTCGGACGCAGGTCGGTGGTGCCGAGGCTTGGATGGTGGCGCTGCATTTGGCCTGTGCGGGCCGAGATAGCGACCTTGCAGCCTGGATGTCCATGAACCGCCCAGGGATTTTGGATCCGTCGTATCGGCTGTTTGCGCGTCTTGCGATGCATTGTCTGGGTGAGCCGGCTGCTAGAATTCGAAAGAAGCTCCCGGTGCGCGAGCTGTCGCGATATTCGCTGCGTGACGACTTTGAGGGCGAAGGCGAGCGTCTGTTCCAGGCCGGTGATGCCGAGGGTGTCGATGCGATTGGCCATATCGAGATCCGCATGTTTGGGGCGTTTCGCGCCGAGCGCGACGGGTTTCCCATCACGGATAAGATGTGGCGCCGCAAGAAAGCGGCGACGCTTGCCGAGCGGCTTGCGCTGGGTATGGATGCGCTGGTCGACCGCGAGACGCTGGCTATGGAGCTGTGGCCCCATGCCGAGTTCAATAGCGCTCGTAACAATCTGTACTCGACGATATCGCGCCTGCGTTCGGCCTTGGGGCCGACACCGGACGGCAAGTCGTGTGTGCTGATCCAAAACGAGTGCATTGGGCTTAACGGCGATTACGTCAAGACTGACGTGCGGTTGTTTGATCAGATAAGCCGCGAAGTTTTGGGAAATCGCACAGGTGCGCGCGGACCCCATCTGGTCGAGCTGTGCCTTAAGATCGAGCAACTCTACGCCGGCCCGTTGTATGTTCCCAATGGCTGTAATCCCACCTACTTTTTGCGTATGCGACGCATTATGGAATCGAAGTATATCGACTGCATGATTCGGGGCGCGAATGCCGCCCTAGAAGAAAACGACCTGCAGTCGGCGGTATGGCTGGTGGAGTCGGGGCTGCGGCAAGAGACGGCGCGCGAGGACATGGTGCGTTGCGCTATGCGCGTCTACGGTGCGGCGGGGCGACGACGCGATATCGTCGAGCTGTACAGTGGACATATGCATCACCTGAGGGAGCAGGTCAATGGCGTGCCCGAGCCCGAGACGCGGCGTCTGTACGAGCGCTTGGTGGAGGGCAGGCTCAACCGCGTGCTCGTCGAGCGATAAAAAATGAGCGTCCGAATTGCTCGGACGCTCGCAAGCTTAATGTATGTTGGCTCGCCGGATCGTTGGCTCTTAGACGAGCTTAATCTTCTCGATATCCTTGCGCGAGGACTCGCGATACAGCGAGAACTTGCGGCCGATAACCTGGACGACCTCGGCATGGCAGCGATCGGCGAGCTCTTCGGCGGCCTCGCGGGCGGAAAGGCTGGAGCCGTCCAGCACGGAGCACTTAACGAGCTCGTGCTTCTCCAGGTAGGCGACCGTCTGCTCGACGGTGCCCTCGTTGATATCGGACTTGCCGATGATGATGGCGGGGTTGAGGTGATGGGCCATGCTGCGAAGCTGCTTGACCTGGGCTCCTGTCAGTGCCATGGGTTCTCGCTTTCTATGTATGGGGCGCCCCGCGATGGGGCCTTAATCTACGTGAGCTGTCCCACGATAGCGCAGGAACGGCGCGGTGTGGGGCGTGTTTGCCCAGTTCAAAAAGAATGCGGATGCCGAGCGGGAGAACAGCGCGGGTTACAGGCGGACGTGTACGGCGGCCGAAAGCGGTCTATGGACGGCCCTAAGAGACCGGCTCCCATGCAATAAACGCCCAACGGACCTTGCGGACGTGGTCGAGCATGTAGCGTCCCTGCGGCACGCCCTTGGACCCCGGCTCGCCAGCATGGGGATTTTCAGTCATATGCTGAGCAACGTAGTCGCGCAGACGGTCGATCTTATCCTCGTTACCGCGCTCGAGCATGCGGGAGAAGTCCGCCACGCCCGCCTCAAGGCTATCGAAGGTATCGCGACGAGGCGATTCAAAGTACGTAACCTGCGGCAGGGCACCCATCTGAACGAGGATATTAAAGGCATACACAAAGCCATTACTGCAGGTAACCGAGGCACCGATGGCGTTCATCAGGTGCAGGTCATAGCGTGGGCTGGAGTTGGCGACCATCGTAACAGCACAACGCCGACGAGCCGTTCGATCAAGCTTGGCAAGCGCGCCTTTTAGGTTGGTCGTGGTGACAGAACGACTGGCAAAGGCAACATCTACCGCTTTCGTGACCGGTCCAACCAAATCCCAGTCATCATCCCAAGCAAGCTCAAGCGGTGTAATGCGATCCTCGAGTCCATAGTACTCAATGCCAGCATCAAGCGTGCCCAACATAGCAGGGGAAAAGTCAGCAGCAATCACAGGATGCCCAGCCTGAGCAAGCGGAATGGCAATCGACCCAGCCCCACACCCCATATCAAGCACCGATTCACCAGGCTTTAACGCCAACAGCTTCATAAAGTCCCGGGCATACGGAGCAGTCTCAAGCGGCCGAAAATGCCGAGCCCGCTTATCCCATTCAAAAGAATCATCAGCCCGATGCCGAGCGGCCTGCAGACGCATCCATTCGCCATTCCAATCCGCAGCAAGCAGCTCAGAACGAATCTCCCCATCAACCACGGGCCAACCTCCTCACACAACAAAAAAAGCGGCCCCTCCCAAAAGAAGAGCCGCAACAAGCATATATCAGAAAAAGAACCGTTCCAACGCCAAAACGCCGCACCAGCCAAGTGGTGCAGGAGCGAAGCAACTGCAACCGGGATAGAACCCAACTGAGGTCCCGTTGTGCGGGAGCCCCGGGGAGGACAAATATATAAGGTCGATCGCGAGTTCCGCACGAGCCGGAGAGCACTTAATGTGCTCTCCGTGCGAGTCAGGACTGTCCGAGCAGGCGACCTTATATATTTGCCCTCCCCGGGGCTCCTCGCCAGCACCCCTCAGCTAGTTCTTGAGCGAGTTCAGCGGTGCCGGGAAGCGTCCACCGCGATGGGCAAGCACGGTGCCGGCGTTGGGGTTCACCGGCATGATGGGTGCACGGCCGAACAGGCCGCCGTACTCGACGCAGTCGCCCACGCCCTTGCCGATGGCAGGGATCACGCGGACGGCCGTGGTCTTGTTGTTGATGACGCCGATGGCCATCTCGTCGGCGATGATGCCGGCGATGGTCTCGACCGGGGTGTCGCCGGGGATGGCGATCATGTCCAAGCCAACGGAGCACACGCAGGTCATGGCCTCGAGCTTCTCGAGCGAAAGCGCGCCGGCCTCGACGGCGGCGATCATGCCGGCGTCCTCGGACACGGGGATAAAGGCGCCCGAGAGTCCGCCCACGCTGGAGCTGGCCATGACGCCGCCCTTCTTGACGGCATCGTTGAGCATGGCGAGCGCGCAGGTCGTGCCGGGGCCACCGCAGGTGCCCACGCCGATAATCTCGAGGATGCGCGCAACGGAGTCGCCGATGGCAGGCGTAGGTGCCAGCGACAGGTCGACAATGCCCTTCTCGACACCCAGACGATGGGCGGCCTCGCGGCTCATGAGCTCGCCGGCACGGGTGATTTTAAAGGCAGTCTGCTTAATCTTCTCGGCGACTTCCATCATCGATGCGGAATCGGGCAGTTTCTCCAGGGCTGCGGCCATCACGCCGGGGCCCGAGACGCCTACGTTGATGACGGCGTCGGCCTCGCCGCCGCCGTGGACGGCGCCCGCCATAAACGGGGAGTCCTCGACCATGTTGGCAAAGCAGACAAACTTGGAGGCGCCGACGGAATCCTCATCGGCCGTAAGCTTGGCGGCATCGATGATGGTCTGCGCTGCCATGAGCACGGCGTCCATGTTGATGCCGGCGCGCAGGCTGGCGACGTTGACGCTGGAGCAGACGCGGCTGGTGGTAGCGAGCGCCTGGGGGATGGACTGGATGACGCGGCGGTCGGCGTCGCCGATGCCCTTTTGGACGAGCGCGGAGAAGCCGCCCAGGTAGTCGATGCCGAGCGTCTCTGCCGCGCGGTCGAGGGCGTGCGCGATGGGGGTGAGGTCCTCATCCTTGCAGCATGCGGCAATCTGCGCCACCGGGGTGACGGAAACGCGCTTGTTGACGATGGGGATACCGTACTCGCGCTCGAGGTTCTCGGCGGTCTCGACCAGGTGCTCGGCCGTGTGCGTCACGTGGTCGTAGATCTTCGTGCACATGCGGTCGAGGTTCTCGTCACCGCAACCCATGAGCGAAACACCCATGGTGATGGTCCTGATGTCGAGGTTCTGCTCCTCAACCATGCCGCGGGTTTCCGCGATTTCTGCGGGCGTGATCGCCATCCTTGCGCTCCTATCTGCCAAAACGAGCATAGTCCCCTCTATTCTAACGTGCCGCACGTGCCAAGTGGCGCATGCGGCACGTTTTGGTGCGGGGTTGTTTCCGTTGTGTTACCGTCCAAAGACCTCTTCGGCGATACGGGCGCTTTCGGCGGCATCCTTGGCGTAGTAGTCTGCGCCGATCTGCTTGGCGTATTCGGGGGTGAGCACGGCGCCGCCCACGATAATCTTGACGCCCGGGACCTCGGCATGAAGCAGCTTGATGGTCTCCTCCATGGCGACGACCGTGGTGGTCATAAGCGCCGAGAGGCCGACGAGCTTAATGTCGCGCTCCTTGACGGTTTTGAGCACCTCCTGCGGATCGACGTCGCGGCCAAGGTCAAAGACGGTATAGCCGTAGTTATCGAGCAGCATCTTGACGATGTTCTTACCGATGTCGTGGATGTCGCCCTTGACGGTGGCCACGCAGATCTTACCCTTGTCGGCAATCTCGCCGGCGGGCATCAGGCGTTTGATGGTATTGAAGCCCACGCGCGCGGCCTCGGCCGAGGCCATGAGCTGCGGCAAGAAGAACTTGCCCTGGTCAAAGAGGACTCCGACCTCATCGAGGGCGGGGATAAAGTGGTCGTTGATGAGGTCCATGGCGTCGTGGTCGGCCAGCAGGCGTTCGGTCTCGGCCGCGATTTCGCCCTTGCGTCCCGAGACGACCATGTGGCGGATGGGGTCGTCATCGGCGCTTGCGGTGGTGCTTGCGGTAGGCGCGGCATCGATCGATGCTGACTGGGCGGCCGCCGGGTTGGCGGCAATCTTATACGGATCGGTCCAGCCGGCGTAGCGCTCGATGTATCCGGTCGAGCCCTCGTCCTCGACGCTCAGCACGCGATAGCTGTAGACGGTATCCATAAAGCGCTTGGAACCTGGGTTCATGATGGGGGCGTCCAGGCCCGCGCCAAAAGCGGCAGCCAAAAAGACCGAGCCCAGCAGCGGGCGGGCTGGCAGGCCAAAGCTGATGTTCGATACGCCGAGTGCGCATTTGACGCCCAGGCGCTCCTTGCACATAGACATGGCGCGCAGGATCTGCTCAGCCTGGCGCTGGTTGGTCGAGGCGGTCATGACCAGGCAGTCGATGAGGATGCGGTCCGGGCCGATGCCGTAGCGGGCGGCCTCGGTCACGATGCGCTCGGCGATGGCGAAGCGAGCCTCGGCGGTATCGGGGATGCCGCCCTCGTCGAGCGTGAGGCCGACGACGTTGGTGCCATAGTGGGCGACCAGCGGGAAGATTTCGTCCATGATCTGCTGCTTGCCGTTAACCGAGTTGATGATGGGCTTGCCGGCGTAGCGGCGCACGGCGGCCTCGACGGCGGCGGGGTCGGTGGAGTCGATCTGCAGTGGCAGCAGCGTGGAGCCTTGGAGCTGCTCGGTCGCTTGCTGGATGACCTTGACCTCGTCGATCTCGGGCAGGCCGACGTTGACGTCCAGGATGTCGGCGCCCTGCTCCTGCTGGCTGATGCCCTGGCTCACGACGTAGTCCAGGTCGCCGTCGCGCAGGGCCTGCTGCAGGCGCTTTTTGCCGGTGGGGTTGATGCGCTCGCCGATGACGGCGATCTTGTGGCCGTCGCAGGGGAGGTCCACGACCGTCTGGGCGCTCGTGACCGACATGCTGGGCTTGCGGTGACGCGTGCAGGGCGTGTGGTTGTCGATGAGGGTGCGAAGTGCCGCCATGTGCGCCGGCGTGGTGCCGCAGCATCCGCCGACGACGCTCACGCCGTCCTCGATCATGCCGGCGACGGCCTCGGCGTATTCGGGTGCCTGGATATCAAAGACGGTATTGCCGTCATCGTCCACGCGGGGCAGTCCCGCATTGGCCTGCACCATAACGGGCTTGTCGGTGACGGTGAGCATGCGCGCGGCGAGTCCTCGGAGCTCGGCCGGGCCCTGGCTGCAGTTGATGCCCAGGACGTCGGCGCCGATGGCGTCAAGGGTGATGGCGGCGACCTCGGGGCTCGTGCCCAAGAAGGTGCGGCCGTCTTCCTCAAAGGTCATGGTGGCAAAGACGGGCAGGTCAGAATTCTCGCGGCAGGCGAGGACTGCCGCCTTGATCTCGGCAAGATCGGTCATAGTCTCGATAATAAAGAGGTCCACACCCGCAGCGACGCCGGCGCGCACCTCCTCGGCAAAAAGGTCGTAGGCCTCGTCAAAGCTGAGGGTGCCCAGGGGGCGCAGCAGGGCGCCGATGGGGCCGATGTCGCCGGCGACGTAGCGGGCGCCGGCCACGCGGGCGCAGGTGACGGCCGCGGCAAAGACGTCTGCAACGGTGGCGGCGCCGTCGAGCTTGTGGGCGTTGGCACCAAAGGTGTTGGCGGTGATCACGTCACAGCCGGCGTCGACGTACTGACGCTGAATATCGGTGATGACCTGGGGCTCCTCAAAGTTGAGCAGCTCGGGCAGGGCTCCGGCTTTCATGCCGGCCGCCTGCAGCATGGTGCCCATGCCGCCGTCGAACAGCAGGTGTCCCGTGCCCTCGATGGCGGCGCGCAGACGATCGTTCTTAATGCGAAGGTCGTCGATTGTGCGCGTCTTGTATGCAGCGCCTTTGCGGCGTGCGGCATCAACGGGAGCCGCCAGCGCAGCACCGTCAGAATCATGAGTGATAAGCGGGGTAAACATCGGTGGGCTCCTAGTGGCTGGAATAGCAGGTGGTGTGGGCGGCGCGGAAGCGGCAGTGCTTACGCATGCGGCAGATAGTGCAGGTGGGGCGACTCTGGGCGTCGTGGACCTCGCCATCAAACAGGCCGATCACCGCGGTCACGCTCTTGGTGGGCATGAGCAGGCTGGTCGGTGTGACGGTAAGCCCAATGAGCCGCGTGGCGTTGAGTGCAGCCACGATCGAGCGCTGGGCCGTAAGCGGGCAGTCGCCGTAGCCGGGACTGAAGCGCCAGTTACCGGCGAGTCCGTGTGCGGCGGCCGCAGCCTTGACCTGCTGGTCCATCTGCTCGACGGCGGCTTCTACATAGGCAGAGCATGCAGCGTCGAGCACGGCTCCCTCTAGGGGCTGCTGGGCTCCCGTGGTACGCAGGCGACGCTCGGCGTCCATGCCGAGGGTGCATGCCATGAGCGCGGCAAAGCGGGCATCTTTGAGATGTCGATAGATGTCGCGACCCCGCAGCTCAACGTTGGTGCCAACCAAGCGAATGCAAGGCTCGCCCTGTTCATCGACGCCCGTGGCATCGATGGCAAATACGCGGCGCACGCCACGGGGCTCAATGTCTAGCTCCAGACGCTCAACGACAAGCTCAATTCGTCGTGACAGCTCGGGCTCAATCTGCTGGCCGCCGTAGCCCAGATAACGCAACATCTCGGCACGGTCGATGCGAGGGTGGTGGGCAGCGTCGATACGGTAAAGCGCCGGCGACGCAAGGTCGGCCGGCACTTCGACAACGGTTGTATCGATGTGCGGTTTTTCCATTACCCCAGGCGCTCCATAATGGTTGCGGCGATTGCAGGACGATTCATAGTGTACAGGTGCAGACCGGCGGCGCCGTGCTCCTTAAGGTCGCAAAGCTGACGGGCGGCATAATCTACACCGGCTGCCTGTAGGCTCTCGGGGTCGTTCTCGTACTTGGCGAGGATCTTGATGACGGGGGAAGGTAGCGATGCACCGCACATAAAGACCATGCGGCTGATCTGTGACTTGCCCATAAACGGCATGATGCCCGCGGTAATGGGCACGGTGATACCGGCCTTGTCGGCAAGCTCACGAAAACGGTAGAAGCACTCGTTGTCAAAGAAGAGCTGCGTCACAAAGAAGCTCGCGCCGACATCTTGCTTTTGCTTGAGGTATTCGACCGAAGCGTTGAGATCCTCACAGGCAATGTGGCCCTCGGGGTAGGCCGCGGCGCCCACACAAAAGCCGGCGTCGACGAGCTCGGGGATGAGGTCGCGGGCGTAGGCGTAGTCCGAGGCGGGCTTGTCGTCCTCGGTCGCGCCGGCAGGGAGATCGCCACGCAGGGCCAGGATGTTTTCCATGCCGGCCGAGCGATACTCGTCGATCTTGGCGGCGATATCGGCGTGCGACCGGCCCACGCAGGTAAGGTGTGCCACCGAGGGTGTATCGAATTCGCTCGTAATCATATGCGCGATGGGGGCGGTGGTGGCACCGTTGCCCGAGCCGCCGGCCGAGCAGGTGACCGAGACAAAGCTCGGCGAAAGCTTGCACAGATTGCCTGCCACTTCGCGAGCCGTGTCGAGGGTCAGCTCGCCCTTGGGCGGGAACATCTCAAACGAAATGGGCGCGGTGCCCTGGGATGCTGCCTGCTTAAAAACCTCGTCGACGCGCATATCGTGCTCCTTTAGATACGTAATAGTGTGATGTGTTGTAAGGATTCTACAGCACCACTGTGTCACGGTGGAGTTTCACTCGCTATTTGAGGATACTAATCAAAGATGCCTTGCTATCGGCTTTATCTATAACAGAGCGGCTAATCTAGGCACGGACTATAAAGACTGGTATTTGATGCGAAATACCAGTCAATTTAGCCCCGTCCTAAATTGACTACCCTTAAACCATGCGGGGAGGTCTGCAATTTATACAGTTCATTGGCTGTTAAGGGTGGCAATACTGCCGCGATGCGGTAACCTCATTGATTGGTTTCGCGACAGCAACACAACGGTAATGTCGCGGAAACACGGCGAGCCTAAGCTATGACTCGTTCGTTAGTAATCAACACCGCTTCTCACGCGGTGCCGATACGAAGGGAGTTCCGTATGGCCGATCTTACTGACCGCTTCGGGACCATGGTGTTCTCTGAGGAAGTCATGAAGGACTACCTCCCCAAGGACATTTGGAAGCGCCTTGCCGCAACCCTCGAGGAGGGTGAGCCGCTCGACCTGGATGTGGCCAACGCCGTCGCTCACGCCATGAAGGTTTGGGCCATCTCCAAGGGTGCTACGCACTACGCGCACTGGTTCCAGCCGCTTTCGGGCATTACTTCCGAGAAGCACGATAGCTTCCTCGAGCCCAACCACGACGGCACCGCCATTACCAAGTTTACGGGCAAAAACCTCATTCAGGGCGAGCCGGACGCCTCCAGCTTCCCCAACGGCGGCCTGCGTGCCACCTTCGAGGCCCGTGGCTACACCGCTTGGGATCCCACCAGCCCCGCATTCATTAAGGACGATGTCCTGTGCATCCCCACAGCTTTCTGCTCCTACACGGGCGAGGCCCTGGACAAGAAGACCCCGCTGCTGCGCTCCATGACCGCGCTCTCGCGTGAGTCCAAGCGCGTTTTAGCGCTGTTTGGCAAGACCCCCAAGAAGGTCGTTCCTTCCGTGGGCGATGAGCAGGAGTACTTCCTGATCAAGAAGGACGCTTACCGCAAGCGCAGGGACCTGGTCATCACCGGTCGCACCCTCTTTGGCGCTGCTCCCTGCAAGGGCCAGGAGCTCGAGGAGCACTACTTTGGCGCTATCCGCCCCACCGTCTCGTCCTATATGAAGGACCTGGACGATGAACTGTGGGCGCTTGGCATTCCTGCCAAGACCAAGCACAACGAGGTCGCTCCCTGCCAGCATGAGCTCGCCCCTGTCTACGGCGAGGTCAACGAGGCCATCGACCAGAATCTGGTCATGATGGAGAAGATGAAGCTCATCGCCTCCCGCCACGACTTGGTCTGCCTGCTGCACGAGAAGCCCTTCGAGGGTATCAACGGTTCGGGCAAGCACAACAACTGGTCGCTTGGCACCGAGTCCGAGAATCTGCTCGATCCGGGCGACACCCCGCTCGACAACCTGCAGTTCATCGTCTTCCTCACCGCGGTGATCGAGGCCGTCGATAACTATCAGGAGCTCCTGCGTGCCTCCGTTGCCTCTGCCGGCAACGACCATCGTCTGGGCGCCAACGAGGCTCCTCCGGCGATTATGTCCATCTTCCTGGGCGACCAGCTTACCGAGGTCGTCGAGAAGATCATCGATGGCAAGGCTTCCGTCCATGCCACGCGCGGCGTGCTCGACCTGGGCGCCGATACCCTGCCCAAACTGATGCAGGACAACACCGACCGCAACCGTACCTCCCCGTTTGCCTTCACCGGCAACAAGTTCGAGTTCCGTGCCTGCGGCTCCGAGCAGAACGTCTCCGACTCCAACCTGGTGCTCGATGCCGCCGTGGCCAAGTCGCTCAAGTCTTTCGCCGACGCGCTTGAGGGTACGCCCGAGGATGAGTTCCAGGACGCTGCGCTCGAGTACTGCAAGAAGGTCCTGACCGACCACCAGCGCATTCTCTTTTCCGGCGATGGCTACTCCGACGAGTGGCCCGTTGAGGCCGAGAAGCGCGGCCTTGCCAACAACAAGACCACGGCCGACGCCCTGCCCGCCTTTGTTTCCGATAAGGCCATCGCGCTCTTTGAGGAGACGGGCGTCCTGACCAAGGCCGAGGCCCAGTGCCGCTACGACTGCAAGCTCGAGAAGTACAACAAGCTCATGAACATCGAGGCCACCACGATGGTTCGCGAGGCGCGTCGTACCTATCGCCCGGTCATTACCGCCTATGCCACCAAGGTCGCTAAGGGCCTTGAGACTATTCGTGCCGCTGGTGCGGAGGCCGCCATGCAGTGCGAGCAGAACACGCTCAACAAGCTCTGCAACGGTATCACCACCATCAACGACTCCATCAAGGCGCTCGACGCCGTGCATCAGAAGGCCGAAGCCCTCGATGGTCAGGAGCAGGCCAACGTGTATGCACACGAGGTCGTTCCCGCTATGGATACGCTGCGCGCCGCCGTGGATGCCATGGAGGAGATCGTGGCCGCCGACTACTGGCCGGTCCCGACCTACGATGACATTCTGTTCTATGTGTAACAGACACGTTTGATTTTGCGTGCGAAGGGGTCTCGCCTGTGCGAGGTCCCTTCTTTTTTGTCGCCACTGGCGAAGACGGCAGAGGTTCTTGGCTGATTTGGCGCACATTTGGCGCACATTTGGCGCACATTTGGCGCGCATGCGCCGAAACGAAAACAGCCAAGACAAAAAACGAACCCGCACGACTTAACATCGCACAGGTTCGCACATTTTCGGGTTGGTGCCCCCAGCGGGATTCGAACCCGCGATATCCACCTTGAAAGGGTGGCGTCCTTGGCCGCTAGACGATGGGGACAGCGGGAAAGAGTATAGCAGACTTTTCTATCCGTTCACAAATCGTTGGCAGATTGAAAAACCACCACACAGGAGTCCTTGATTCTCATTTTCATTGCAACAGCCTCAGGACTCAG